>NZ_MDGN01000008.1:0-113595 GCF_002742365.1 Maribacter sp. 4U21 | reverse complement strand
TCGGAAAAGAAAAAGTATACCGGTCCAAACTAATATGCAGTTAACTACTGACCTCTAATAGCTTATTTAATATTCTAAAACTAAGAGGTTGATTTGTTGCGTTTAAAATAATCAAATAACCAATCAAGTAGAAATAAATTTATATCGTTAAAATGTGTAGTGTAAATCAATCATGTGGATTACTGACGCTTTGCAATGGGCAGTGCAACGTAAATAATAGTTCCTGAATTCACCCTACTTTCCGGGCAAATAGAACCATTATTTCTCTTCAACATTTCTTTACATAGTTTGATCCCAAGCCCTGTTCCTCTTTCGTTATTGGTACCGAACGTTGAATAATGCTCTGAACTATTGAACACCTTGTTCAAAACCTCTTGGGACATGCCAATACCATTGTCCCTAATGCTGATAACGACGTTGCCCTCTTTTTTTACCGCGCTTATGATTACGGTTCCATTTTCTTTAGAGAATTTAGTAGCGTTACAGATTAAGTTTCTAAATACGATATTAAAATGATTTCTATCGCAGCTCACTTCTAAATTCTCTGAAAGTTCTTGTTTTAGAATTATACTTTTTTGATTTAATGTTTTTTGACAAAATAGGTGTATGGTTTTGAATTCTTCTACAAGATTTAAGGTTTCTTTGTAAATAGTAGCCCCTTTCATTTGCGATTGGCCCCAACTCAGAAGATTGTCCAATGTAAAATGTATGTGGTCTAAATCTTTTCTTAGTTTAGGGGCAAACCTGGTGAAATATTCCTGACCTGATTTATTCTCCAAGGTAAAATCAACAAGCTCTCTTAAGGAGACGATAGGACCTCTTAAATCATGACCAACGATTGAGAAAAGCTTATCTTGATTATTGTTAATTTGATTTAATATTGTCTGACTTTCAGAGAGAATTTTTGTTTTTTCTTCGAGTTGTTTGTTCAGTAGTTTTTCCCTTCTATTGGATTTATAGACAATTAAAGCTATGATGATTGTTGTTAAGAGCGCAACGGTTATCCACTGAAAATGTTTTTGTTGTGTTAAGGTGTTTCTTAAGTTTTTCAAGTTAAGTTTTTCCTTTTCTTTTGCGAAATCCATCTTAGCTCTAAGCAGCGCTAGATTTTGTACTTTACCGTTCTCATTTAATAAACTTCTTATTTCTTCACTTTTTTGATGATATGTGTAGGCATTTTTTGTTTGCCCCTCTATTTTTTCTAGAATGTCATACGATTTAGCCTGTGTAAGCGAATCTTTGAAACTCAAGGCTGCTTCCAACGTAATTAATGCATATTTTTTAGCTTCACTCTGATTATTCAAATTGTTAAGGATGGTAGATCTTGTTAAATCAATTTCCATTTGATCTCGTGGATTGTAAATTATGGATAGCGCACTATCGGATTTTTTAATCCATTTTAAAGCCTTTTCGTAATTTTGTTTTTTGATATAATATCTGCATTTTGTTCTATAAACCCTTGATAGCCAAAGCGGCTCATTTTGTTGTTCAAGGATAGCGATACTTTCTTCACTATAACTCTTGCCAAGATTTAAATCTCCTTTTTCTATAGCGTTCAGTGCAATGTTAGATAATGTTGTTGCTCTATGATACGAATTTCCTTTTGCTAATGTCCAAAGACTATCAGCTATTAAATATTCTACAAGTGCTTCATCATATAATTTACAAGAACTGTAGCAATACCCTAAATTATGCCTTAGTTTGGATTCCAATTCAAACAACTTATTATCACTGGCTATCTCAATACCTTCATAGGAGGCCTTAACGGTGTTTTCGAGGTTTTGACTTACGAATTCGTGTGCAGCGATACTCTTTAAGATCTCCACTCTTAATATAGGATTACGGGATGTAGCAGCTAACTTTTTCGATCGCGTATACAATTCATTGGCTTTCTCTTCTTTGCCCGTATCGGAATAGTAGTCCGCTTTTCGCAATAAAGAGAAAGCTTTGCCATCAGTGTAATTTGTTTTATTGGAAAATTTTAAGGCTTCGTCTGCTAACAATAAAATACTGTCCGCGTCTCTGTATCTATACTTTACAGCTAGTTCCGTCAACAAATCAACGTAAGTATTACTTTTTATCTCTTGTTCTCCTTCATTTCTAATCGTTTGGATTTGTTGAATTAAACTATCCTTTGATGAATCTTGAGCGTTGAGTAGAAGACCGAAGAGGAAGAAAAGAATGTAAGAGAATGAAATCTTAGATTTGAATATTGTTTTTATAATCAATTTAAAGTCCTTGGCTGTTAAATTACCAACTATGGCAATGCATTATGAGGTCTAATGTAGATAATAAATTTGAGAATTATGTTTTAAATTAAGCTTCTTTTATTTTGAAATATACTTTAAAAAAATCTACCTTTACCACCGCTATTATATGGTGGTTGTAGCTCAGCTGGTTAGAGCATCGGTTTGTGGTACCGAGGGTCGCCGGTTCGAACCCGGTCTTCCACCCTAAGAGCGTTAAAACAAGAAACCCGAACTAATGTTCGGGTTTTTTATTGTCGTGTAAATTACCAATTCATAATCTCAAAATCTTGTTTAAAGTTGTATCGGCATAGAATTATTTTCCTGCTTTATCGACTACTACGCGATTTTCTCTGTTCGCTACTTCCCAAGCAGTGTGGAAAATAAGCCTTGACCTATTCTGTAATAAATCATAGTTTATTTTATCAGGTGTATCACTTGGCTTGTGATAATCCGCATGCGTACCATTAAAATAGAATATAATAGGAATGTTGTTCTTCGCAAAGTTGTAATGATCGCTTCTATAATAGAAACGGTTAGGATCGTTCTCATCGTTATAGGTATAATCTAATTCTATATTTGCATATTTTGAATTTATCTCCTCGGAGAGTTCATGCAGTTCGGTACTTAGCTTGTCCGACCCTATAAGATAAATGTAGTTTCTATCTCCTTCTCTGGCTGGGTCTATTCTTCCTATCATGTCAATGTTTAGATTTGCTACCGTCTGATCTAAAGGAAATATGGGAGCTATATCGGTGTAGTATTGAGAGCCTAAGAGTCCTTTTTCTTCTCCTGTTACATGCAAGAATACTATAGATCGTTTTGGTCCGTTACCGGCGTCCTTGGCTTTTTTGAAAGCTTCAGCAATTTCTAGAAGGGCTACAGTTCCAGAGCCATCGTCATCAGCACCATTATTAATTTCCCCACTGGCCGTTACGCCGATATGATCAAGATGAGAAGAAACGATTACGTATTCGTTCGGTTTTTCCGATCCTTCTAGTAAGGCAACGACATTTTCAGAATTTACTTCATCATTGGAGCTTTCAAAATCTAATGAAACCTTTGCTTCTAATAGGGAAGGAGTATGGTTTTCAGCTATATTAGGCAATATTTCCTTTGCCATAGTTTCATCAATAAAAATACTTGAGAAATCTCCTGACGCATTATCCTTTAGGCTCATGCGCCCGCTGTCATTGGTCCTCATATAATCGAACCTTCTCTTAAAACGACTGAAATTGCTATCGTCATAGTACAACACCCCTCTGGCACCTTTATCCTTTGCGAGCTCAATTCTCTTACCTAATGATTCGGACATGTTACTCCACATTGACCGTTCTTCTGTTCCTGATAATTTATAGGTTCCATCAGTGTTTTTTGGTTCACCGGATTTAACGAGAACAATTTTACCCATTAGGTCCATTCCCTTGTAATCAGAATACGTGTCTTCTTCCACACCATAACCCACATAGACTATCTCATCATCAGAAAAATCCGCAGCATTGAATGTCAGGACATGTTCTCCCTGTAAATAATCGGTATTGTTAAGGATTAGTTTACCTACAGGAAGTTTACTTACTTCTAGCGGTACTTTTTGAAAATAATCACCATCCTTTTTTGCTGGTGGAATACCCAATTTCTCATAGGCTCCTTTCAAATAAGTGATTGCCTTTTTTTGTCCCGGTTCACCGGTTTCACGGCCTTCAAATTCATCGGAGGCATAAATGTAAAGATGATCTTTTAATTCCCCTTCCGTAATAGTTTCAGCATATACAACAGGATCAACAGCTTTAACGGTAACTTGCTGTTCAGAAGGAGTTACCGTTTTCTGAGCGCTGTTACAAGAGGCAAGGATACCCGCAATAATTAGTAACGATTTTTTCATTTTATTAGTCATCAAAAGTTTATCAAAAATAGCAAAAAAGAAGTCTACAGCACATGTCCGATAATAGTAAATTTAAGTGATGATGACGATTTATAACACTCCGACGCTTGGGTCTAACAAAATTTAGGTTTTTAGACTAATGCCGCCCATGCTTGCACTGAGATCATCTGCTTTTTCAGGTGCGTTATTGGTCTTAAAAATTTCGTTTATTAACATCATATGCGTATGTTTTGACTTTCATAGTGATTAATTCTTACAAACAGATATATGAAAGACTTAGCGGATATACATGAATTGGTGTCGGAATTGTTCAATTGGCCTACTAGTAAGGAAGAATGGGAACAGTACAGACTTACTAAGGAGCAAGTACAGCATTTTCATGATTTTGGCTATGTGTCGGGTATTAAACTTTTAGATACTGATTGCGTGGAACAATTGCGCAAGGAGTTAGCAGAAATTATAGACCCCAACCATACTGGACATTCGTTGTTCTATGAATTTCATAGTAATGAATCTGCCGATTCTGATAATATATTATTCCATTCTTTAGGACATTGGAGAATTACTCAAGGATTCCACGATGTCTTGTGGAATCCTGCATTTGTAATGGCAGCACATCAACTTTTAGAGAATAAATCTGTACGGTTTTGGCATGACCAACTTTTCTATAAACCTTCCAAACATGGTGGGGTCGTTGCGTGGCATCAGGATTATTCCTATTGGACAAGAACCGTTGCCATGCAGCATTTAACTTGTTGGACCGGACTGGATGATGCAACGACCGAAAACGGTTGTTTACACTATATTCCCAAGAGCCATAAATGGGGGCTTTTAGAGGCACCGGTGCTAGCGGATGACATGAATGGAATAATGCACTATCTGACCGACCAACAAAAAGAAGAGTTTAAACCTGTACCCGTTGAGCTACAAAAGGGGTACGCTACTTTTCATCATCCGCTACTAGTTCACGGTTCCTTTGAAAATAAGTCGGACAGGCCTAGAAGAGCATTTGTGCTCAATGTCTTTGCTGATGGTACGGTAAGTAATACGGATGAAGAATTGTTGAAAGGGGTACCACCTATTAAAAAAGGGGAGAAGATGCAGGGTAAGTTTTTTCCGCTACTGTACCAATAGAAATTCAGTATTACGTTTCTACCGATAATTTGTCTTTGGCTCTTTTCTGTCTCAAATCAATCTTTTTCCTAATGTGCTCGGGATAGGTGTTTGCATCTGCCTCAGCTTCTAACACAATTAACTATTGGTTCGGAAGAGGTTCTTTAACCTCATCTGGCTTGCATCCTAAAATTACCGCTGCCGTTGCCACACCAGAATGGCTGGCGCCTGCAACGCCATGTGAGAGTATGCTGGCACCGCAGAGATACAGGTTTTCAATTTCGCTCTTAGCCTTGAAGGCGAACGGTCCAATATGTTTTAAACTCTTTTCAGTGCCATACACATTACCTTTGGTTGTGTTAATGTAATATTCATTAGTAATCGGTGTACCTAAATCTTTAGAAACAATATGATCTCTGATTCCGGGAACTACTTTTTCTAGTCCATTTATCATTTTATCTGTTAGTTTGGACATGAACTCAAGGTAGGCGGAAGATCTTTCAACTGTCTCGTTTTTAAATTTTTCAAAGGCTTGGTAATTGATAAAGGTAATTGCTTCAATACTATGATGCTTGCCATCAAAACTTGTGGGATCTTTTAATGTAGTGCAACTTACAAACATTCCCTCAAACGCTTCTCCCTGTAAAATATCCTTTTGCATAGCGCCATCGTAGTAATCATCGGCATCTTTGTCCGGCATCATCCAGATATTACCAGAATCTAGTCCAGATTTTTTAAAGTCCAATTCTACGGTTAAAAATAACATCAAAGAGGTGCAGGAATATATAGTTTTATCTAACTTTTTAAGGAGCTTAGCGCTTAGATTCTCCCGGCCTACCAACTGATTATACGTTATTCCTACATCGGCATTGGAAATTATATTATTAGCAAATAGTGTGGTGCCATTTTCGAGTTCCACGCCAATGGCTTTTTTTCTACAGAATTATCCAGGACTATTTTACTTACGGCTGTACTTGTTTTAATGACGCCGTTGTGTTTTTTGATGGCATTGGTCATTGCTTTAATAAGAGCACCGCCACCGCCCATGGGATAATATCCTCCTTTAAAATAATGGAACATCAAAGCTGCATGCAAAATGAAAGCTGCTTTTCTAGGCTGCACTCCATGATCCCCGCACTGTATGTTTAGAATATTCTTAAGTAATGGATCCTTGATATGCCAATTGATAACCCTGCGGAGACTAAAAAGGCCATACTTTCCAAAATGACGCGTACGGTATGGTAGTGTTAGTTTCTGCCAGAACCCCTTAATGTACGGGAGTGAATAAAGTTCTTCACTTGCTAAGCGGATCAACTTTAAGTATTTCTTTATTCCCTTCTCCTCTTTGGGGAATGCTTTTATTAAACGCTCCTCTAATTCTTTAGGATTATCCGGAAAATCAAAGCGATAATCCCCGATATGTACATGTTCATAGGCCTTCGGATTCATCCTAAAGAATACGAGGTCGTTAGCTATTCCCAAGCCCTTGTATAAATCACTTGTAGCTTCTCCCTCGCCTAAAAGACCTATATAATGCACACCCGGTGTAAATCTATGACCATGAAGATAAAAACTATGGCACCAACCTCCGGGAACGTCATGCTGTTCTAGGACCAATACTTTTTTACCGGCTCTAGATAAGCAAATGGCCGCTGCCAGACCTCCGGCACCAGAACCAATTATGATAGTATCCCAATTTGCGTTGGTCTCTTTCAATGAATATTTATTTAAGGGCGGATGCTATAGCAGCTTCTACCATAGGTTCCATTACTTTGTATCCTGCAACGGTTGGGTGAACTTCATCATCTGCATATTTTTTTGGTAATCCGTTACGTTCGTCCGCCATTGCAGAAAAATAATCGAGATAAACATGACCATTCGTCTCTGCATATGCTTTAATCATTGCATTCAATATTGGAATTTTTTCATTGGGCTTTAATCCAGGTCTCCATGGATAGTCATAAGCGGGTAGGGTGGAAGATAGTATAACCTTGATATTGTTTGCAGCGGCAAGCTCCGCCATTCCTTTAATATTGTCCAATATCATTGGAAGAGTGGACGGACCTGTGTTACCAGCAATATCATTTGTGCCGGCTAAAATTACGACCACCTTTGGCTGAAGGTCTATGACATCTTGCCGAAACCTAACGAGCATCTGTGGTGTCGTCTGACCACTAATACCACGGTTAATATAGGGTTTATCCTTAAAAAAAGAAGGCCTAGCATTCAACCAGCCTATGGTTATGGAATTCCCCATAAATACCACCCTGTCCTCATTTTCTTTTGGCCCCTCTATACGACTATTGGCCTCTTCAAAGTGGCCTAAATCCGCCCAATCTTGTGCTACGGTTTCTTGGAAACCTGTTAGAAAACTAAAAATACCCATAAGTATTAGCGTATAATTTTTCATAATGTCGTATGTTTTAATAGTACTCGATAAGCGAGATTTATAATACCCCAGACGCATGCGTCGAAAAAAAATATTAGCGCCTTTCCTTCCAATGCCCCGTAAGCTTATCCAAGGTCATTTACTCCAATTCTCTTCTTTGCTCTATAGTTAATGGAATTTCCATTAAGATTTTTTGCTTACTCGGTTTTTGAACGAATAAATAAACCAAAAGGCATACGGCGATAACCAAAGGCAGTGCGTTTCCTGAGTTATAGTATGCGAATAGGGCAAGAAATGCCGGAGCTTCTATCAAAGCGTACTTTAGGTGCGATGCAGATTGATATTTTTTTAGTTTTTCTTCTAAAGAGTCCGTATCAGTAATTCTCATCAGTAGTTTTTTAAATAAGAACTGACTTCCGAAATAACCTGTCAGCGCTGCAATTGGCACTATATACAGAAGCACATTTTTTGTGTCCGTTTCTGTATTGAAATCCATATTTTGAGTATAAGCAAGCACGGTAAATATAGATAGCCCTATAACAAGTGCCAAATGCATAAAGCTAAGCGTTTTTAAAAATGTTTTTATTTCCATATGGCGTATTAAATACCTAAGATAATATTTTTTAAATCTTGATTTCTGTTTAGCGGTATAATAAAAAGAGTGGTGTTATTCCAATAACCTTGTTGTTTGATATTAATATCTTTGCAATGTTATGAAAAAAGTTTTTGTACTTCTTATACTCCTTTGTTTTATTTGGAAGACCAATGCCCAGGTAGAAAGTGATAAGGCGCTTCATTTTTTAGGAGGAAATCTATATGGTCTTGTTGGCGCTGGTGTGGCCAGTCAAATTTCAAAGGGAAACAGGACCTGGACCTTTGTAGGCTCAGTGGGTGGGAGTATTTTAATAGGGCTGGCAAAAGAGAGTATAGACAAGGCCCAATATGATGGTTGGGACAATGACGACTTGTTAGCCACAGTTTTAGGAGGAGCTAGCGTAGGAGTAACCATCGATATTTTTAAGCAACGCAAAAAAAGGCGTCGTGCACAGCAATTTAGGGATGCCATAGGAGCCGATGGTCTCTTAATTCCAGAATTATCTAAAGAGGGGAAACAGGCCTATCCTTCCCTTTACGTACTTGCTATATCCCCAAAAGTACTTCAAGGAAACTAGTATTTGGCACTTTTTCCGTTTGCCAATGTTTTTGAGATAAATGCCCTGATGTCATCATTGGCATTTTTCAAATCTTCCCTTCTAAGGTACATCATGTGCCCAGAACGGTATCCTTTGAAGCTAAAACGGTCTTTCATTCTTCCACTAGGGTCTACCTGCCACATGGTGTACTTTGCATTGAAATATGTAGTGGCACCGTCGTAATACCCGGACTGTACCATCACGTTTAAATATGGGTTTTGTGCCATAGCTAGTCTCAAATCATCCCTAGTATTATCATTTTCATTGTTCCAAGGATGCACAGGGCCGAACATATTATATTTAATATCCGTTTTAAACTTTAGTTCTTCTTGTAGATAATAATTGATAGCCGGCGTAAAGCTATGAAGCCAAGAAGTTAATTCCGAATTATAGTCGGGCCTAGTACCCATAAGGTTTTTGTCTATTCCCAAATAACGGGAATCTAGTCGCCCTACCGTATAACCACCTTTTTCTTTTAAAAGGTTTTTCCAGAAGAAAGATGTGGGTACTGACAGGTTTTGGTCTAAAATATCTTTTTCATTTAAACCGGAATAATAGGCCATTTTTTTCGCAGCTGCTTGACGTTCATTATCGGAGATAAAACCACCTTTTGCAATTGCTGGGATAAGTGAATTAACGGTATACGCTTCGGACTCGGGTAAAACTTCTAATAAATCTTTAGCCTGTAATTCCGGAGGTAAGGCCTTATGGTGCCAAGCGGCAGCCGTAAAATAGGGTAGTTTTAATGCATCGGATACGGGTCCGCCAACCCTAATAACCTTATAATCTGCTGGAGAAACCATAATTACTCCGTTGAGATACATCCATTGCTGCTCTTGTAGTGCCAAAGAAAGTCCCATTACCCTAGTGCCTCCATAACTTTCTCCAATGATATACTTTGGGGAACGCCATCTATTGTTGCGAGTCACGAACGTATTTAACCATTCCGCTAAATATTTTATATCCGCATTGATGCCAAAAAACTTTTCGCGATCTACTTCTTTACCAGTTTCGGGAATTGTCCTGGAATACCCCGTATTGGCAGGATTTACATACACAATATCGGTCACGTCTAGAACAGAAAAAGGATTTTCCTTTACACCATAGGGCTGTACAGGATAACCTTCATCATCAATTTTCAGCACTCTTGGTCCGGTATAGGCCAAGTGCATCCACACAGAGCCGGAACCCGGGCCGCCATTAAATGAAATTAGTAACGGTCTTGAAGCGCGGTCCTTGACATTATTCCTAGTGTAATACGTGTAGTGTAGTGCAGCAGTTGGCTTACCCATTTCGTCCCAAACTGGTTGTGTTCCTGTTTTTGCAGTATAACTTATAGGAGTGCCGTTAATCGTTACACTATGTTGCGTAGTTATTGCTGTATCTATGGGGATAGTTCTTTCCTGTGAAAAGCTAAAAGCCGAAATGGTAAGAATAAGTAAGGAAGAAAGTAATTTTTTCATTTTTTGGTTGAATTAGTCCCTCTAAAAATATACATTTTTGATGAAAAGAATTCTATTCTTCAAATCAATTTAATAACAGCTCGTTTCTTAGTATATTTAAGAATGATATAGGATACAATTTATGGACAAACTTTCGAGACGTGATTTTTCCATTACCTTAGGTAGGGGACTCACAAGTGCTGCTCTACTTGGTGGTACCGCGCTGGCCTGTGCAAATACAAATACTCAGAACAAAACCAAATTAGGGGTCGCTTTAGTAGGCTTGGGTAGTTATAGTACCGGGCAACTTGCACCCTCATTACAGGTTACGGATCATTGTTATTTAGCGGGAATAGTCACAGGGACTAAAGAGAAAGAGACTATTTGGAAGCAGAAATACGATATAAGGGATGCCAATATTTATAATTATGAAAATTTTGACAACATTGCAGATAATCCTGACATAGACATTATTTATGTGGTACTACCCAATAGCATGCATGCGGATTTCTGTATTAGGGCAGCAAAGGCAGGTAAACACGTGATATGCGAAAAACCTATGGCAGTTAGCGTTGCCGAATGCGATGCAATTATTGCGGCATGTAAGGAAGCTAATGTTAAATTAAGCGTTGGTTATCGCATGCAATCCGACCCGTATACCAATGAAGTGAAGAAGTATGTGAAAGAAAAAACCTTTGGCGAAGTTACTTTTGTATCTTCTGATGCGGCTTATATTTCAAGAGGAAATCCAGAACAATGGCGCTTGAATCGTGCTTTATCAGGAGGAGGTGCTTTAGTGAATATGGGCGTATACTCCATACAGACTTCCATTTATGGTGCCGGACAAAACCCCATTTCCGTGAGCGCCCAGGAATTTAGTACAAGACCGGATTATTTTAAGGATACGGACGAGACCATAACAGCGCAATTTGAGTTTGCTAATGGTGCCGTTGCGCATATGATGACTTCTCATAATGCCAATGGTAATCGCTTAAAAGTTCATGGAGATAAGGGTTGGTTTGAACTCGAACCAGCACATAGTTATGGACCTATAAGCGGAAGAACATCCAAGGGAAATGAAATTAAGTTTCCACATAAAAGACAACAGGCTTTACAAATGGATGATTTTTCCAAACATATTCTAAAAGATACAGTAAATGTAGCCCCAGGCGAAATGGGTAAACGGGATATGATTATAGTAGAGGCCATTTATAAATCCATTGCCGAAGGCGGGAAAAAGCAACCCTTGAATCTTGGTAGAATGGGTATTGTTAGTTGAAAAGGTTTCTAAGGTCCCTAGAAAATGGGGTTTGGGGAGCGCTTAACATTAAGTTTATTTGGGCTTTATGATCATCTTACGATTAGTTTACATGCTAACGGTTTCTTAAAACTAAAAAAATATAATGCTAATTTTCAGTATACCTTAACCTAAGGTCGTCGTGATAATTTTGAGGAAAATTTATAACCTTAAAACTATTATGAAAATGAAAAAATCAAAAAAATTATTGATCAGGGCAATGTTATGGTCATTCATTGGTATTTCTTTATGGAGTTGTAACCCGGAAGATGGTATTGATGGTATTGACGGCGTTGATGGTGTTGATGGAATCGACGGTGAGGACGGCAAAGATGGTGAGGACCTCACTATTATGCCTGGAATGTTCGAAAACAAATCTGCCTTAGAGCCTCTGGTAGCCATTCAACCGCAATTCAATTTTGTTAAGGCGTACTCCTTAATTAGCACCAGAGATACATTGTCCAATGGTTTCCAATTAGTAGGAGCCCAGGATGGTGCCGGGTTTTTAAGAGACCCAAATAGTGATGGATATTTATATGTTGTGAATGCCGAAGATGACTATGGTGTTGCTCGTATTAAACTAGATGCAAATTTAAATCCATTGGAAGGAGATTGGTTACTAAATTCTGGAGTAGCTGATTTTGCGAGACAGTGTTCAGGAACCATGTGGGAGGCAGAAATTCATGGTGGTGCTACAGATTTGTTTCTTTCCGCTTCAGAAAGTTTTAATTATGATGTAAAAGGAATAGATCCATATATAGTTACACCAACGCCGACCGCTGATTTTGGTTTGGACGCCCTAGGAGAATTTGCTTGGGAAAATGCGGTGCCGCTACCCAAAGACGCTTATGCCGGTAAGACGGTTATAATAGGCGGGGACGATGATTCTAGTGGTTCTGAAGGTCAAGTAACATTATACTATTCGGAAAATGGAGATGCAGACTTAGATGGAGGAAAAATATATGTACTTAGGTTAAAGCAGGTTTCCGATGGTGCCGGCGGCCTTCAAGATGTACAGGCGAATACCATTTATAACGAATCTAATTTGGATTTTCAGGTCACATATGACGTGGAGTTTGTAGAAATTGTAGACGGTGCAGCGTTAACCAAATCTGAAATGGAAGATGCCTGTGTTGGTGTTTTTGCTTCCGCTTTTATGAGGGTTGAAGATGTAGATTATCAGAAAGGGTCTGATGCATTGGGTAGAAATATATTCTTTGCGGTCACGGGTAGAGGCCCAGGAAGAGGAACCTACAACGACTGGGGTACGGCCTACAAATTAGAATTGGACGAAGATTCCCCATTAACGGGGAAATTAACCCAGATAATTAGCGGGAATACCGACACCAATAATGCAGATGGTAATCTTGCTGAATTACAAAGTCCTGAAAATATTACGGTCACTGAAAATTTTATCTATTTACAAGAAGATCCTAATTCTTTTGATAGAGGTCATGCGGCATACATTTATCAAACGGATTTAAACGGAAATAATTCCAGAGTAGTATTGGAGATGATAGTTCGGCAAGATTTAGACCCGACCGGGAGTACAGGTTTTAGCGGAGAGTTTGGGGCACTCGTAGACATATCCGATAAGGTTGGAGAACCAGGAACCTTCCTTTTAAACTTACAACCGCACTATTGGGAGAGTGATGATTTTAAAGGCTTGGATGGTCATGATATGGAAACCAATACTGAAGCTATTGCAGCAGGTGCAAGAGAGGATGACCAAGGGGGCCAAATTGTTATTCTTAAAGGTTTGCCCCGTTAATTTTAGACTACGTATTTAAAAGAGGGTCTCCATTGAAAAATGGAGGCTCTTTTAATTTAACTTTTCAATCATAACTAATGAAACTCAACTATAGCCTCATTTTTATCTTGATTCTTTTTTTAGGTAGTTCATGTCAAAAGAAAAAAGGAGTAACACGCCCAAAATGGGAAAAAGCACAAAACCTTTACTTACAAGCGGCGACTAATTGTGCTCTTTATTTGGATACATTATCCACATTAAATCCTACTGATAGGGAAGCAAAGCGAATTTTTATTTTAGCAAGACAGGAATTTAAAAAGGCAGAACCATATGCCTCATATCTAAATCCAGAAGTAGGGCATAGAGCCAACGGGCCTGCACTTCCAGTATATAAGGAGGATACGGGTAAAATTATGAAGCCCTTTGGTCTTCAAAAGATTGAAGAAAGCATCTATGATGGGGCACTTTCAAAAGAGCAGTTTAAGGTAGAAGTTCGTATGACAAAAGGGCTATTGAAAAATTTAACACAAACAATTGCTAATAGGCCTTTGACTTCCCAACGTTTTTTTATAGCTGTGCATCAGCAGTTATTAAGGATTGTTAGTCACGGTATATCGGGTTTTGATACGCCAGTTAGTCATTTGGGTATTTCGGAAACCTCTATTTCCTTAGAAAATCTGAAAAAATGCTATGAACTAACACTGGCTCAAATAATAAAGGATAAATCAGAAAGTTTAGATTCGTCTTTCATAGGAAATATCAACAAAGCTATTAACTATATTAAAAGAAATGAAGATTTTGATTCTTTTGACAGATTTGTCTTCATAAGGGATTATTTTAACTCTATTACTAGGGACTGGGCAGCGATTAGGAATAAAAGCGGTGAGTGGGAGAATGTAGATAATAAACCTTTCAATTTTGAGGCGACCACTTTTTTCGAAAACAACTCCTTTAATAAAACTTATTTTACACCGCCTATAGAAAGACACCCGACACCTGAAAAAATAGTATTAGGGAAAAGACTTTTTATGGATACGAAACTGGCTGCTAATGGTAAAATGGCCTGTGCAACTTGTCATAAGCCAGAAAAAGCTTATGCAGATGGGCTAACAGTAAATTTGGATAACGCTCAAAACCCGTTAGAACGTAATACCCCAACATTAATAAATTCTATTTATCAGAAAAATTTCTTTTGGGACGGACGCTCGCCAACTTTAAACGATCAAATTTCTGCTGTATTTACTAATAAAAAGGAATTTAACGCTATGGTACATCAGTTTTCTGAAAAGATATTACAAGATACCCTCTATGAAAAAATGTTTAAAAATGTTTTTGGAGATGTGCACTTAAAGAACACTCATGTTATTAATGCGATTTCTGCCTATGTGGGGACTTTAAATGGTTTTAACTCTAAATTTGATAAGAATATAAGGGGGGAAGAAAATACCTTTACTAATGAAGAAAAACTTGGAATGAATCTTTTTATGGGGAAAGCTTTATGTGCGTCATGCCATTTTATGCCCTTGACCAACGGAACGGTACCTCCATTCTACACCGAAACGGAAAAAGAGGTCATAGGTGTGCCTAAAACCAATAGCAACAGAGAACTGGATGACGATTTGGGTTTCTTTTGGAGATTCGAGGAAGAGTTGCACCGTGGAATGTTCAAGACACCTACGCTACGTAATGTCGAAGTAACAGCACCCTACATGCATAATGGTGTATATGCTACCTTGGAGGAAGTCATGGATTTTTATAATAAGGGTGGAGGAGCAGGAATGGGTTTTGAACTAGAAAGACAAACGCTTCCTTTTGATGAGTTAAACCTAACCAAGAAAGAACAACTGGCTTTGGTAGCTTTTGTGAAAACACTTACGGATGTAAATGTGGACAAGTATTAAAACTTTTCAAAAACCCCTAATCCAAATAGGGCAAAATCATATTTTGCAGGATCATGTGGGTCTAACTTCCTTAAATTTGCATCAAGCTCTGCCAAAGCTTTAGCATCGTTCTGTTTGCGCTTTAAAAGCTTCAATTTACGGGCTACGTTCCCGGAATGCACATCTAACGGACATGACAGTTTTGAAGCGGGTATGTGCTTCCATAATCCGAAATCGACATTGGTGTTGGCATCTCTCACCATCCATCGGAGAAACATATTAATGCGTTTTGCAGCGGAACCTTTTAGAGGGTCGGAAACATGTTTGGTTGTACGGGGCTGATGTGGAAGCTCAAAAAAGATTTCTTTAAACTTAGATATCGTGGGCTGGAGCGAATCCTTCTCTTGATATTTTGTAAAGATGCCTTCCAGACCGCCATGATTTTTGTAAATATGTTGCAGACTATTTACAAAAAAAGCTAAATCGATTCCGTTAAAGGTACGATGAACGAAATCCTGCAAGTGGTGTAAGTCATCCTCGGTATGATTCATTACGAACTCAAACGGACTTTCATTCATAAGGCGCATTAATTTTCGGCTGTTGTTGATAATGCTTTTGCGGTTGCCCCAAGCTATGGTCGCGGTTAGAAATGCACTGATTTCAACATCTTCCTTGCGGTGAAATACATGGGGTATTTGTATGGGATCCGATTCTAGGAACTTTGGATTATTATAGGCCATTACTTTTTCGTCCAAAAATTCCTTCAATGCTGCTTTGGTCATTCCAAGGGTATATTTAAAACCTTTAACAAAAGTATAGGGCCAACCAATAGAAGGTTATAAAGCGCATGAAGACCAATAGCCCAAAGAAGTCCAAAACGGACTCTAATGAAACCTAAAGCACTGCCTACGAACAATTGGGGAGAGACGAGTAGGGGGGACATTAAAATTATAGTAGTGGTTATTTCAAAATTGGTAATATGATAAAAACCAAATATGAGTGTTAGTGCATAATAGATGATTGGAAAGTAAGATTTACGTTTAAAGAAAATCATAGGTCCCCTAAATAGGAGTTCCTCCAAGACAGGAGCCAGCACTACTGCTCCCAAAAAGAGATACACGGGCGGATAATTTTCAACAAGGTCATCTATGGTGTGTTTGCCCAGATCTAATTGAAACAGTCCTTCGAAGGCAGCAATCGTTAACCCAAACACTATACTTGCCATAATGGAAAGCGCGATCAAAACTACTAGCGTACGAAATCGATAACTGAAATCTTGATTGGCGTCTTCGGTATAATTTGGATTCTTAATATAACTCCAAAGCTCTTGTAGCATAGATATCACCTAATTAAGAAGCTATCACGGCTTTATTTATAATTTTACCATCGACCATGGTAAGCTTCCTATCGGCCATTTCGGCCAGGTCTTCATTATGCGTAACAATAACGAAGGTTTGTCCAAATTTTTCCCGTAGTTCAAAAAATAGATTGTGAAGCTTGTCCGCACTCTCAGAGTCTAGATTACCGCTTGGCTCATCGGCGAAAATTATTGAAGGATTATTTATCAGAGCTCTTGCTACGGCAACCCGCTGTTGCTCGCCCCCCGATAATTCGGCTGGTTTATGAAGATAACGGTCTTTGAGGCCTAAGAAATCCAAGAGTTCTTTAGCGCGCTTTTCAGCATCGGGCTTTGAAGTTTTTTTGATAAATGCGGGCAAACAAACGTTCTCTATGGCCGTGAATTCTGGAAGTAGTTGATGAAACTGAAAAATAAAGCCTATGTGTTCGTTCCTAAACCGGGCCAACTCCTTGTCGTTTAAGGAGCTGGTCTCCGTATCATTTATCAACAAACTGCTGTCTTTCCTGTTAGATTGCACATCCAATGTGCCAAGAATCTGTAAAAGGGTTGTTTTGCCAGCTCCTGAGGCACCAACGATAGAAACTATCTCACCTTTTGTAATGTGCAAATCAACACCTTTAAGTACTTCTAAATCTCCATAGTATTTATGAAGGTTTGTTGCTTTTATCATTTAAATTTGTCTAAAGAGTGAAATTAGCGAATGGTGTGGACATGGCAAAATATGAGAAACCGGCCATATTTCAATTTAATCTCTTGAAGAAAATAATATATGGAATATAAATGTCCCATACCTTTTATCTATTGTTTTCGGGTCGTTGAAATTTTAACGTATTATTTTGGCTGAAATGTAGTGCTTGAATAATTTAATCTTTAAATTTGTTTAAAGATTAATTGAAAAATTTAAACAAAATAAATGTCTCCTTATAGAAATTTAGAAGAATACAACTTAGAAATCACAGACGAGGTTAAAAATAGATTCTCATCCATCATCGATGAAATAGGAGAAGACGTTTCTCGAGAAGGTCTTGTCAAGACTCCTGAACGCGCTGCGAAAGCAATGCTTTTCTTAACGCAGGGATACAAACAGAATGCCGGAGAAATATTAAAAGGCGCCATGTTTAAGGAGGATTATGATGACATGGTTATCATAAAGGATATAGAACTCTATTCTTTGTGTGAACACCATATGTTACCGTTTTTTGGTAAAGCCCACGTAGCGTACATTCCTAACGGACATATTGTCGGGTTGAGCAAGATACCTAGAATTGTCGATATTTTTGCGAGAAGACTTCAGGTACAGGAAAGGCTAACACATGATATTCTTGAGTGTATCAACAATACGTTAAAGCCCAAGGGTGTTGCCGTTGTAATAGAGGCTTCTCATATGTGCATGATGATGCGAGGTGTGCAAAAACAGAATTCTGTTACGACAACTTCTGGATTTAGAGGTCAATTTGAGAAAATAGAGACGAGAAACGAATTTTTGAAATTGATCAGTTCTAATTTATCGTGATTTTATACTACTGCTGATAGACCTTTTGTTATAAGCTTTATATTTGTTTTTGCCATCTTTGTTGTACTAAAACAACCGAACACTAATATTTGCACATGTCTAAAACAAAAGATAAAAAATTTAAAAATTTATTCCTGGGCCTACTTTTTGATGGTATTGGAATGCTCTCGTTCGCTGTGCCTCTTCTAGGTGATTTCTCGGATATTTTTTGGGCACCTTTATCTGGTTGGTTAATGACCCGTATGTATAAGGGTAAAATTGGTCAGGCTGCTGGAATCGTTACCTTTATAGAGGAGATAATTCCTGGGCTTGATGTTATTCCTACCTTTACTATAATGTGGCTGTATACATATATTTTTAAAGGCAGTAAGAAGGGTAGGACTATAGAGGTTTAGAAACCGCCATGAAATTCGCTAAAAAGTGTAACTTTAAGGCAGATCTTTTACGCCTTGGAAAGAAGAAATTTTATTAAAAAATCAAGTATAGGCGCATTCTCTGCGTTGCTTGGAGTAGATATTGTTTATAAGGAGTTGATGCCCAAAGGATATCTACCAATCGCACTACAAGATACAGACCCCTTTAAATTATTTCATAAGCATCCGGAAATGGTGGTTTTAAATGATAAACCATGGAATATGGAAGCCCAAGCACATTTATTGAATGACGCCGTTACGCCTAATAAATACATGTTCATTAGAAATAATGGCTTAATTCCTGAGCATATTGATAGTACTAAGTGGAGCCTAAAGATTGATGGAGAATCGGTAAAAAATTCTAAAGTGTATTCGCTCCATGAACTAAAGACCAAATTTAAACCCTACACTTACCAACTTACCCTAGAATGTGGAGGAAATGGCCGTAGCGAATTTAATCCACCGGCCAAAGGAAATCAATGGACAATTGGTGCTGTTTCTTGCGCAAAGTGGACTGGTGTGAGGTTAAAAGATATTCTGGATGACGTTGGAATAACAGACAATGCTGTTTATATCGGTTACCATGGAGCGGATATTCACTTAAGCCGTAACCCTAATAAAAAGCCCATTTCTAGAGGAGTGCCAATAGCCAAGGCAATACAAGAAGAGACGCTTCTAGCTTATGAGATGAACGGCAAAGATATTCCTTTGGCCCATGGTTTTCCATTACGATTAGTAGCGGGTGGTTGGCCAGCTTCTGTTTCGGGAAAATGGTTAACGGGAATTAGTGTGCGCAATAAAGTGCATGATGGTGAAAAAATGGGCGGTAGCTCTTATCGGGTTCCTTGTGAAACGGTAGCTCCCGGTGAGAAAGTTGCGGATGAAAACATGTGTATTATAGAATCTATGCCGGTTAAATCCCTCATTACCTATCCAAAGACAGGAGCGATAATCAAAGGGGATAGTAATTTAACCATTAAGGGACATGCATGGGCCGGCGAGTTGGAAGTTTCTAAATTGGAATACTCCATTGATTTCGGAAACTCATGGAAAACCGCACAATTAAAAAAACCAATAAATCGTTTGGCGTGGCAACATTTTGAAGCTAGGGTTTCATTTCCTAAGACGGGATATTATGAGGTTTGGGCAAGGGCAACCGATACTGCTGGAAAAAAGCAACCTATGATACTTCCGGGATGGAACCCTAAAGGTTATTTAAATAATGCTTGTCATAGAATAGCGGTAAAGGTTGTTTAAATGGGCGATAGAAATAAAAAAACCAATAGAAGTAGTTACGGATTTGTCATTGTTTTACTTCTTGTATTATCCGTTGCTGTTCTATATTTTTTTTATGTAGAACATCCAACAGAATTTATGGATAAGGCTCCGGATAACATTTCAGGAGGGGAGAAGGTACTTAAAGCTGAAAATCCAAACGCCATAGTAGACGGTATTCACGTAAGAACAGGTTTGTTGGAGGCAGAAGGGTTAATGACCGTTGTTAATAATTGTACTACATGCCATTCAGCTCAATTAGTTACACAGAATAGAATGGGTAAGGCCCAGTGGGAAGCAACTCTAAGATGGATGCAAGAAGAACAAGGGTTATGGGAATTAGGAGATAATGAGGAGATTATAATAAATTACCTGACTACAAATTATCCTGTTCTGAAAAAAGGTCGGCGACAAGCACTCACTGCCATTGATTGGTATAATTTAGAAGAGTAGGGGATGCAACAATTTTTAGAAGCGTTTATTTCTGCGGTAAAAGGAAGTCTTCATTGGACATGGAAGTCCATTATCTTTGAAGTACCCTGGTACATCAATTATTTCTGGGGCCTAATATTGATTTCACTTTTGGTATGGGGTTTAGAAATACTATTCCCGTGGAGAAAAAACCAGTCTATCTTTCGAAAGGACTTTTGGCTAGATGGTTTTTATATGTTCTTTAATTTTTTTCTCTTTAATATAGCTATAAGTGGTGTTTATAAAGTACTCGAACTAGTTTTCCGTGGTTATAAAATTGAAATGGACAGTATCGCGTTTATAAACCTATCAGATATGCCAGGATGGCTTCAACTGGTTACGTTCTTTGTGCTCTTGGATTTCGTGCAGTGGTTTACCCACATTTTGCTTCATAAATATCCTTTCTTATGGCAATTTCATAAAATTCACCATAGTGTAAAGGAAATGGGTTTTGCAGCACATTTGCGCTATCATTGGATGGAGAATATTTTTTATAAGCCCTTGAAAACTATCGCTGTAATGCTTCTGGGAGGTTTTGAGCCTGAACAGGCTTTCATTGTACATTTTATAGCCATTGCCATTGGCCACCTTAATCATTCCAATATCAAATTATCGTGGGGTCCTTTTAAATATCTATTAAATAATCCCGTGATGCATTTATATCATCATGCTTATAAATTACCTGAGGGTAAATTTGGAGTTAATTTTGGTATTAGCCTTAGTCTTTGGGACTATATCTTTAAAACAAACTACATCCCTGAAGAGAGTGGACAAGTTCTTTTAGGCTTTGAAGGGGACGAAGAAATTCCCACTAGCTTTTGGAAACAAATAACCTTCGGTTTTGGAAAATCAAAACCGAAGGATTTATAATTCTAATTATTCTACTACCACATTGAATGTTTGTGCAATATCGGTCTCTCCTCCTGCATCGGAAAGGGTACCATCATTTGGTTTTTTCGGCTCATGACGTAAGGTTACCTGTAAAGTACCGTTCCCAGCGTCTCCGGTAGTTAAAGTGAACAAAATTCCCAAGGGATTTCCGTCACCATCTTCGTCGGCATAATCAGCACTAGTTAAGCCACCTGTTGTAGCAAAGAAAAACTGGTGTTCATCATCTTCTTCAGCAACTTCTAAGGTTACATCTTCAGCGGGAGTTTCCGTCTCGTTCAACAGTTCTATGCTTCCAGCATATACAGTGTTGGCAGCCAAATTACCTGATATATCAATTATAGGAGCGTTAGGACCGTCACCATCTAAATCTTGTGATTGTAAGGTAATGTTTCCACTTGCCGCTGTGAGTGTTATGTTCATGGTGGTAATAACTTCTTCCTCGTCCACTGCTTCCGGGTCGTCGTCGTCATTGGAGCAGGAGAATGTAAGTAGTCCTACTGTCAAAAGTGCAAGCACTGTTTTTGCATTGAAATTCATGTTTAAATTAGCAATTGTTTTCATAAAGGATTTAATTTAAATTAATAATTATAGATTAGACGTAAACTTATATTCCTACCTAAATCATCAACGAAATAGCGTTGGCGATTTAAATAGTCTCGGTAATTTGTGTTTAATAAATTAGTAGCTCTTAAGCCTATTTTAAAATCGTTATCATTGGTTATGGTAAAGGATGTTTCTATATCCAAAGCCAGTAAATGGTAAGCTTCTGGTGGCGTATTAATGTTTAGCGCTACCTCTTGTTGTTGCTGTGGTGAAAAAACTTGAATATTCGGTGGGAACCTTTGTTGCTCAAAAGCATACTGACTTTCCAAAGAGATGTTCAGGTTCTTCCACTTAGAATTGCTATAACTTATAACGTTACTCAAGTTAGCGGCGGGAATATTGATCAATGGAATATCGGTTTCCCTATCCGTTCCGCGAACCCACGAAAATTTATGGTCTGTTCTAATTGCGGAAGACCATTTACTATATATAGCGGCATCTATTCCTAGAAGTTGGGCATTGGTTTGGCGGTATGACCACACCGGGAAGGCACCACGTATGGTAAACTCTACCCCTGTTGGTTCCAAAATTATGAAATCATTTATATTGTTCAGGAACGGCGCAATAGTATAACCCCAGTTATTTCCTGTCTTTTCAAGGGATACCGAAATTTTAGAGGCGGATTCACTTTTAACCCTTAAATCCCCGAGTTCTATCCGAGCTGCAGAGTGGTGGAGGCCATCGCTGAACAACTCTGATGGGTTTGGCGCTCTTTGGGAAAAGGAATAGTTTAAACGAACAAGATCATTACTACTAAAATTATATTTTAATCCTCCTGTAGCTGACACATTGTGATAATCAAAAATTGGATTGGTCAATAACTGGGTGCCTAAATCGTCCAGTATAATATCACTAAAATCATCATCGTACCCTCGTTCTTCCCAGCGAGATGTCCTGTAGAACTTCTTAGCATTTATGCGAGTAAAGTCATACCGTAAACCTGCTTCGAACGTGATTTGAGGATTAATTTCATATTCAGCAATAGAAAAAACACCAAAATCATATTTGTCATAATCAGGTATGAGTCTTCTAACACCGGTCGCCGGATTAGCAAAATTAGATTGGTACCTGCCTAAAAGCCCAATTTTGAGGTCTAGATCTTTGTTGGAGTCAATTTTTATGTCAGTAGATAACGAATGCGTCGTAAGGCTTAAATCAATAGAGGCTTTATTTGCATCGGAGCCTACACGCACATCATATTCCAATCTGCGGTTTCTTTGAAAATCATACTGTACGGACCATTTTCCTAAACCCTCGAAACGTCTATAATAGTTTAGTTTTCCAAGATGATGGGTTACTTCTTGGTTGGGTCTAATGATGTCATAACTAAAGTCATTGATAATGCTCGGTTCTTCGCTATTAATTGCTTCTATTAGGTCATCTACGTTACCAATATGTGAGGCTCTTAAAATTCCTATATCGGAATCAAATAGTGAGTAGTAGGCTTCCCACCCCTGAACGAAGTCACGTTTGCCGATTGAAAAAACAATACCTTTTTCTTGAACACCCGTATTGGACAATAAGTAGTCGGGCGCCTCCAAGTCACCTAACCTTTTGTAGGAACCTTGTCCTTTTATATATAACCCGGATTCATAAGATTTTACCAAAGTAGAAGTTAGGTTGCCACCGCGACCATTGGAAAAGAGGTTCATCTGGGTTTTTCCATAGAGTGAATCACTTCGGATTACCGCCAAAGGATTCATGATAATAACACCACCAATAGCATCTCCGCCGTATTCTAACGCTGCGGCACCTTTAATTATACTAATGTTCTGATTGGCATTGATATCCACGTTTGGCGCGTGTTCTTCGCCCCATTCCATATCTTGCATACGAACATTATTGTTCAGTATAAGTATTCTACTTCCGTTAAGTCCTTGTATCACAGGTTTTACGATATTTGCTCCCGTATTTAACGAGGAAACGCCGGTCATTGTCTTTAAGGCATCACCCAAACTAGCCCCACTGAACTTTTCTACCTCTACTAAGCTTAGTCTGTCTTCTTGCGCAGATGTCGTAATATTGTCCGCAGTGCCAGTAACCTTAACCTCATCCAATTCCTCTAAATGGTGTTCCAATCTGATTTTTTCGTAAGTATCACCGTTGATTCTAACAGTTTTAAATTGTGACTTACAATCTGGATGTGATACCTCTAGTTCTATAACACCATCGCAGATATCTTTAAAGGTGAATTTGCCTTCGGCCGAGGAAATGAGTTGCTTGGAGGTACCCGTAATGGTCACAGTAGCGCCGGATAAGGGACTATTGTCATGAAAATCGACAATTTCCCCTATTAAAATGGAGCTACATTCTTGAGCCATTAAAGTATTACCAAATGCAAAGGCAATAAATAGAAGTATACTATATTTCATTAAGAAGTAATTACGCTTAAATAAGTCAATGAAGACAATTGACCATAACTTGTTCGTGCAGATTACCCTACTTGCGGGGGTGGTCTACCAAAGAAGCTATTGCGTAAGAAGAAAGAAGAAATAGTTATGTCTTTAATGACCGGTTGTTCATTAAAAGCACATAAAGGTACTGTGGTAGTATTTGCTAGTGGTACAGGTACAATAAAATCTATATCCTGATTCTCAATAGCCACATCGCAAACAGCACAGTTTTCAATAGTATCTTGTGCATCATCTTGATGTGTGTATACATGGAAGGATGATACTTTAAGTATCATTAAAGCAAACAATAGGAATGCTATACTATTTGAAATAAATTTCTTTTCCACATTGCGAAAATAAAGAAAGCGACAGATATTTTTGTTAAAGAAAACTTAACTCTTATCCTTCAGTAGAAAATTCAGCCCCATTCTGCCCAACATTTTCTTTTCAAAAGCCCAAAAGAATTTAAACTGACCGAATAACCAACCATAAATTACCAGAAGTATTTGATAAAAGGGGAATATGAGTAGAATGCGCAAAATCCAATACAAGGTTTGGCCCCACCACTCTTGCGGGAAGTTACCTTTATCCATTCCAATAAAAGAAAGGAACGGCTTGGCGACATAAACAGAGGAAGAACCTGTAATGGCAAATACTACAAATATAATAATCAGCTGAAAATTACTTGTAATTCCCCAGCGTTCCTTTAATTTTTCCATGGCTTTCTAAAGTAGGTAAAGGTACTTCTTAAATGCGAGGAACAAAAGGTCCTAAACGCTGATTATATTTCCTTTGAAAAAAAATAAAGTAATTGTATAATTTATAATTAACCTCGTAACCATAGTCTATGCCGGGTTTATAATCTATTTGCATTAGATATAGGTTTGGGTCGTATTGGTTCGGTGTAATCGCTCTTTGATTCCAATTTAGCACCAATAACTGATTTCGATTTTCTAAGAAGGTTTTGGAATAGTAGCCCTCTGGTCTAGCAATGGAGTTTAACCATGTATAGAAACCTGGGTCGATGATAATAATCTCATATTCCGTTTCTTCATTGGAAATTTTAACGGTATCGCCCTCGACAGCCGCAAAAGCTTTTTTTTCTTCTTCTGAGATGGTTAGGGATTCTTTAGAGCTTCCGCAATTGGATACTAAAAGAAGACCTGTAAAAATCGTTAGAACTGTGAAGATTTTTCTCATTGTTATTTTCTTTTTCATCCCCTTAATGTACAAAAAAAGCCATTTGCTATTACAAATGGCCTTTGTTAAAATAAGTTAAGAATTTTATTTACCGAATAATCCGCCAAGAAGACCACCTAGACCCCCTTTTTTCTTATTGCTTCCCATAACCATACCTGCTACGTCGTCCAGAATACTTCCATCTCCATCCGCATCTAACAAAGTAGTAATTAGGCTTTGGTTTTCTTGAGGTTGACCACCAAGCATACTACCCAGCAGGGCGTTCATTCCGTTTGAGTCGCTAACGTTGCTTTGAGCCGTTTGCTTTCCTAAGAAGCCCATTACAATTGGAGCGGCTATTTTCAATATTTGGGCTACTGAACCTGCGTCCAAACCAGATTTCTGGCTAAGCGCATTTTCTACTTGTGGCTGTTTGTTTCCGAAAACGTGACCTAGTATTCCTGCACCGTCTTGCATTACGGAATCATCAACACCACCTCCAAAAAGACTTCCCAAGTCATTTAGAATGCTACCATCATGTTTTCCGGATAAGGCACTCATTAACCCGGCAGCTCCATCCGGAGAGGAAACGTTCTTTTTCATAGCTCCTAAAAGTAAGGGCATTGCCATGCTCAATACATCTGCTGTCTTATTTTCTGGCTGTTGTGTCTGACCAGCAACTCCACTTATTAATTGTTTGCCCATTGGGCTGTTTAGTAAATCTAGTAATCCTGACATTTTATTAGTTAATTTAATGTTTAGTGCGTAATGTACAAAAAAAGACTTTGAAAACGTTAAACAGCTATTTTAACAATTTGGTTATTTGTGCTGCTAACTCCAATCCAATCCTATCCTGCGCCTCTCCTGTAGCAGCACCAATGTGCGGTGTAAGCGAAATACTAGGATGCATTAAAATACGTATTTCCGGACTAGGCTCTGATTCAAAGACATCTAGACCGGCAAAGGATACCTTTTTATTTTCTATAGCATCGATTAGGGCGACTTCATCAATAACCCCACCTCTTGCCGCATTTATTATTCCAACACCGTCCTTCATCATTTCAAATTCCTCGACCCCTATAACATAGTCTTTTTGAGCAGGAACATGAGTCGTAATAAAATCTGAATTTTGAAGTAATGATTCCTTATTCGTACTTTTTAGTTGGAAGTCAATTTTTTGGTCATCGAAGAACGATAACTGCAACTTGCATTCTTCGAGGTAAGGGTCGTGATAAATCACTTTCATTCCCACGCCAAGCGCAATTTTCGCTGTGGCTTGACCAATTCTGCCAAATCCTATGATACCAAGAGTGCTGCCTCTTAGCTCCCTACCTTTTCCGTAAGATTTTTTAAGTTGTTTAAACTTGGTGTCTCCATCTAACGGCATGTTCCGGTTTGCATCGTATAGAAACCGCACTCCACCGTATAAATGCGCAAAGACCAGTTCCGCAACGGATGAAGATGACGCTGACGGAGTATTGATAACGTGAATCCCTTTGCTCTTTGCGTAAGTCACATCAATATTATCCATACCTACGCCTCCACGACCAATTAGTTTTAAACCCTTGCAAGCATCTATAAGGTCTTTTCTTACTTCTGTGGCGCTTCTCACCAAAAGACCAGTTACCTTCTTTTCATTGATAAAGTTGGACAGCTGCTCCTTAGCCACATTGGTGGTGAAAACCTCAAAACCTTCTTTTTCTAAAGCTGTTATTCCCGACTGCGATATTCCGTCGTTTGCTAGAATCCTCATGACTATCCCTTACGTTCCATTTCACTCATTACATCTACCAAAACACCTACGCTATCTAAGGACAGAGCGTTATACATACTTGCTCTGTAACCACCCACGGAGCGATGACCATTTAAACCATTGATACCCGCTTCGTAAAGCATGTTGTCAAAGGTCTCTTTTAAAGCTTCGTCGGTGATGTTAAAGGTGGCATTCATTAAAGAGCGGTCGGCCTTGCTGGCATAACCTTCGAAAACAGGATTTAAATCAATTTCCGAATAGAGGAGTTGTGCCTTCTTTTCATTGATTTCTTCAATTGCAGAAATACCTCCTATATTTTTCAGCCATTCCAAAGTAAGCATGGAAGTATAAACTGGAAAAACCGCTGGCGTATTGAACATGCTATCTTTACCAATGTGAACTTGATAATCTAACATTGATGGTATTTTTCGGCTAACTTTACCCAAAACGTCCTCTTTGATAACAACCAAAGTTGTACCGGCCGGCCCCATATTCTTTTGGGCCCCAGCGTAAATTAAATCAAACTGTGAAAAGTCTAGTGTTCTAGAAAAAATATCCGAACTCATATCACAGACTAGCGGTGCGTCCGTCTTTGGAAACTTCTTTATCTGTGTGCCGAAAATAGTGTTGTTAGAGGTTAGATGTAGATAATCTAGCCCGTCAGGAACGCTATATCCCTTTGGGATATAATTGAAATTCTCATCTTTTGATGACCCAACCTCAATAATTTCACCGAACAATTTCGCTTCCTTTATGGCTTTATCGCTCCAAGTTCCTGTATTTAAATAACCTGCTTTTTTTTCTAAAAGATTATAGGCCACCATAAGAAATTCCATACTTGCCCCACCTTGTAAGAATAAAGCTTTATAGCCCTTTCCCTCCAGACCCAGCAATTCTAAGGCCAAAGCTCTGGCTTTCTCCATTACAGCGACAAAATCCTTACTACGATGTGATATTTCTATTAATGAAAGCCCGGAACCGTTGAAATCCATTACGGCTTCTGATGCTTTGAGCAGCACCTCTTTTGGTAAAATACAGGGTCCGGCACTGAAATTATGCTTCTTCATTTTAATTATTATTTAAGATGTTAAAGGTCAGGAATTTGAAGATAAGAACGGTGATGTATTCAAAAATTTTCTAGGATGTTTTTAACAGGAATTCAACAGTGTCTATTCCATCCGCATAGTCGGACAGTGAAGGGCTTTGTGTTTTTCCAAACGGAATTTCCGCTATTGTGAACCCAGAGGCGACTACGCACTGAATAGCTTCCGCATCCTTCTGAAGTCGTTCTTGGACAGTGGCCTTCGAATCATAGGTTTCATAAAAAACCGAGGCAATGGGGGAGGCGTGACTTTTATCTTCCTTCAGAAGTAAAAATCCGTTATCCAGAATTTTAAATTCGCTCATTAAGTAAACGGCCTTGTTATAATCGTAGTTATTAGCATACTTGGTTTGGTTTACAATGTCCCTGTATCTGAACATTGCCTTAAAGAATTTATCAAAATCGTAATCCTTGGGTACAAACAGTTTAGAAACACTTCTACATCCTAAACCATAATACCTGAAAATATCCTCGCCAAGCGCCTCTAACTGAGCATTTGTTTCATTCCCGTTTAGCACAGCAACAGAATTTCTATTCTTTCTAATGATATTCGGTTTTTTACCAAAGTAATATTCAAAATATCGTGCTGTATTATTGCTTCCTGTTGCTATCACCGCATCAAAGTCGGTCAAGCGCCCCTCAGTAAAGTTGATGCTATCTTTAAAAGAAGGTTCTATATCAATTAAGTATTTTGCTATAAGCGGAATTAGCAAGGTGTCATTACTGGATAGTTTTATAATTGCTTTGTTTCCGGTAATTAATACGGAAAGCAAATCGTGAAAACCGACCAAGGGAATATTACCGGCCATAATCAGTGCAACCTGTTTGGTTTTATTCTTTTTTAAATCGTAAGAAGCTAACCATGTCTCTAAATTTTCTCGGGTCAATATTATACCCCACTGCTTAAAAGCGAAAAGTACGTTTTCTTTGGTAAACCAGCCGTTATGGTGGCGAGCGCTATTGGCAACTTCGTTGAATTTGTTGATCCATTTGCTATTCGTGGTTTCAGCTACCTGCCCGTTAGATGTAAAATCACAAAATAAGCGGAGAAATTCTCCAAGTTTAACAAAAGCTTCTACGTTGGGGTTGGACTTGGTCATTATATTTGTAAAAGGAAGTATTAGGAATTACCTTTGTGCAAAAATAAGCATGTCCAGAACTTTTTTGGATATTTCATAAGAAAAAGAAAATCATGGCTATTATAATAACAGACGAATGTATCAATTGTGGGGCATGTGAACCAGAATGTCCTAACACGGCAATCTATGAAGGTGCTGATGAATGGAGATACAGTGATGGTACTTCTTTAGAAGGAGACGTGGTACTGCCAAACGGAAAGGCCGTAAACGCCGATGTGGTCCAAGAACCGATAAGTGATGAAGTATATTATATTGCGCCGGATAAGTGTACGGAATGCATGGGCTTCCATGAAGAACCGCAATGCGCCGCTGTTTGCCCAGTAGACTGTTGTGTGCCTGATGAAGATTATGTAGAATCTGAGGAAGTACTACTTGCGAAGCAACGATTTATGCATCCGGAGGAGTAGTTTTTTCTAGCTTTTTACAAACTACTACGAACGTGTCGAACGCATAAGTTCTACAATCAAAACATTCTATTATTTTAAATCCTTTTGTTTTTAGGAGTTCTTTTATTTCATCTAAGATGAAAGTTCTAAATACACTAGTGTCGTTCCCAAGAAAAGTTTTATTGGTTTGTTGAATACTATAATAATCCGCCGTCCAATTTACCAAACTAATACTACCCCTGTTGCTGTTTTTCCATTTCGATTCTCGTAGGTATTGTTTGCCAGTGACTAGGCTTTTATGAACTGCTTTTGGGTTGGATGTTATGTAGAGTGAAAAACGATTCGCATCAATAAAGTCAAAAATGAAAACACCTTTAGTTTGTAGCGCCCTTCTAACATAATCAAAGGTCTGGTAAAAATCATCATCGGTCAGGAAATAACTAGTGAATCTTCCTGTAATCAATATGGCGTTAAATAGTTTATCCGCATTGAAATTTCTCATATCTCCATAAAGAAATTTTCTTTCAGGACACTTCTCCTTGGCGATTTTAAGCATTGGTCTGCTATAATCAAGACCAACATACGATACAAAATTTTTCAAGAAACTTTCTGCCAAATTACCGGAGCCGCAAGCTATTTCGAGTATGTTATCGGTACGGTATTCTCTGCAAATCGAAGCATAATACCTATACTCTTATGTCTAATCGATAAAACCTTGATAAATTTCGTCATAGGTTTTTGCCAATTCACTTCCATATAGATTGCCCATAGTTATAAATAAAAAAAGCTACCTAAAAGTAGGTAGCTTCTTGAATAAATTAAAGAGATATTAACCTAGAACTTGTAATTCAATGACAAATTGAACATAGCACCTAACTGGCTAAAATGATATCCGTCATAGGTCATTTGAGAATAACGCTGATTGAATGTAATTAAGTTAGACTGATTTTGAGTTTGAGCGGCATCTGCCAAAATCGCATCGCCAGCAGCGTTTTGAGAAACAAAACTCCACTCTGGTAGTACATTCAATATATTGTTGAGATTTAGTGCAATTGTGAATTTATCGGTCGCATTGTAATTAACACCTAAATCTGTAACAATTTTAGGAGTGAACTCCGTTCCTAAATTGAAATTACCGTTAGCATCAGTACTTAATCCTTGTTGGAAAAAACTAGTTTTTCCAAAATATGTATTGTTCAATGAAAAACTGAATTTATTAATGTTGTAGTTAGCGCCTAAAATCCATTTGGTAACAGGACGAGATGTAAAGAACAACGCTTCTTGCGTCTGATTCACAACTGATTGACCTGCTTGCTCAACAAGCGTAGGATTATTCACTTCACCATCTCGTTCATTTTGAATCGTGTAATTACCAGATAAGTTAATGTCAAGACTACCTTCACCTATTACTACATCTTTATATGCAAGAACTACGTCAATCCCAGAAGTTTTGGTGTCGATAGCATTGGCGAAGAAACTAACATCGGATAGGTTGTTACTATTAAGGATGTCATCCAATGCCGTATTACCGGCAGCGGTGGGTCCTATTTCAGTACTTAGTACAATACGGTCTTTCACTGCAATATTTTAGTAATCAAGAGTATAGGTGAATTTGTTTGAAATTTTGCCACCAAATCCAACTGTGAAGTTGTTGGATGTTTCAGCATCCAATTGTGGTATTCCCAATAATTTTGCCTGTGTAGAAACATTATTGATCAACCCACCCACTTGAATACCTTGTCCAGGAATAAAGCTGTATTGAGCCTTTTGGGTAAATATCTGATGTAGGGTAGGAGCCCTGAAACCGGAAGAAATAGACCCTCTTAATGTAAAAGCATCGCTTACTTTATAACGAGAGCTGACCTTATACACAAATGCATTACCAAAATCGGAATAGTTTTCGGTTCTAATCGTACCACTTAATAAGAAGGCATCAGAAACATCATAGTCAAAACTAAAGTAACCACCAATATTATAACGGTTGAATTTACCTGAGTTTTGAGGTGAGGCACCGGCAAATGAATCGGCACCGCCACCATCATAAGATGCTAATTCTCCTTCAATCACTTCAAATGTTTCGGTTCTAAACTCGGCACCTACACCGATACTTATTTTATCCGAAAGTATTCTTGAAATATCTATGTTACCAACATTATGTGAAAATTTAGTTCCACCTGGGTCAAACGATTGCTGACTATTTGCCCTATAAAGTTCTGAACCTTCGGTAACCTCTCCATCATCAATAGTACCATTGCCATTAGTATCTACCCAGGTTGATGGGGAAAAAACAACATTTCTATTGTGCGTTTGATTCACCTTGTATGTTTGAAGATTTCCACCCGTAGTGAAACTGGCGTCAATATTCCAATCGTTAATGATAGATTTGAAACCAACAGTTCCATTATAGTCACTTAAAAGCCCCTCGAAGGTAGGTACATATCCATCATAACCGTTAGGGTTGTTAGGATTGTTTCCAGGGAAAAAATCCGCTAGATAAGGAAAATCATCAACCGTTCTCCAATAAGGAGTTCTATAGTTGGCAAAACTGTTTACGGACTTATATACATAAGCTGCATTTCCATAAAGTTGGGTGTTTTTACTTAATTCGTATCCAAAATTGGCCGAGAATTTTGCAGCCGCTGTTTCTGGCGAACCATTAATGTTTCCGGCATCAGGTCGACGTCCTAAAAATTCCTGTACATCTGCAATGTCAGCTCCAAAATCGGCCGCTTCACCAGCTGCATTTACCGTACCGGGTCGGTTGGCAAGATTTACCTTTGACAAATCAACAGTATAATTTACGAAGCCTTTATCCTCACCTATAGAACTACCATTATTAATGGCTACACCGAACATCTCACCATCTCCTTCGGAAGTAATGCCTGTACGAATGGTAGCCGAACCCTCATTAGGGCTGTCTTTTAAGATAATGTTCATCACACCGGCGATAGCATCGGAACCATATTGTGCAGAGGCACCATCACGTAGGATCTCTACTCTTTTAATGGCATCTGTTGGAATGGCGGAAATATCTGCACCTGTTTCACCTCTTCCTGGAGAAGTTTGCGTGTACAAAAGGGCACTTAAATTTTTGCGCTTTCCATTTATCAGTATTAAGGTTCTACTTGGCCCCATATTACGTATTTCATAAGGGTCTAATAATGAAGTTGCATCATTTACAGGGGTTTGAACGGTATTAAAAGATGGTATTCTATATTGTAAGGCTTTATCGAAGGTAACCTGACCTGTAGAAGTTAGTTCTTTTACTGATAGAACATCAACCGGTAAAGGCGTATCTGCATTACTCCTTGGAGCAGTTCTAGAACCAACCACGATGAACTCTTCTAACTGAACACCTTCTGATAATTGTACATTAATAGTGTTGTTTCCAGAAACCGATTTTTCTTGAGTAGCAAAACCGATATAACTAAAAACCAAGGTGGCATCTTCGGTAACATCTATGGTATAGTTACCGTCAAAGTCCGTAGTGGTGCCGTTAGTGGTACCTTTTTCTACAATATTTACGCCAGCAAGGGCCAAACCCTCGCTGTCCGTTACTTTACCGGAAACACTGTTTTGAATTTCTTTTATTAACTCTATGTTTGCCAAACCATTACTAACGGATTTGGCCTTCATAAGTTCTGCTTTTTCGGCTCTCTTATGGTAGACTACATAATACTTGTTTCCTAAATACTCAAAATCGAAACTCGTCTTTCGCTCTAGTTTATCGATAATTTTCTCTAATGCTGCATATTCATATTCTTCAGGATTTAGACTGGTAGTTTCAACCAACTTGGGGTTGTACGTAAAGAAAACCTCATGCTTGGCGCTTATCTCACTTAAAAACTCTCCCAGAGTTAGCTTTTCCTTAAGGGGTTCTGTAGCCTGCATGGCAATACTACTTGAAATAAGAAGTACTGCGAGCAGCATTTTAATTTGATTTTTTGTTCTCATAATAGATAGTTTAAGTTAATTGTGTTAGTTCTCTTGAATTAGTAATGTATTGTCTTTCAGTGCAATTCTAGTTCCCGTAGCCTTTTCTAAGGCCGCTATACATATCTCTAGATTATAATTGGGTATGCCTCCAGTGATAATTAGATTTTTAAGTCTTAGGGTCTCATATTTTGCCTTTAGCCCATATGTGAATTCCAGATTAGTCATCACTTCCTGCAATGGTATCTCATTAAAAGTATACGTACCTCCTCGCCATAAGGCATACGGAGTACCTGTAGTTACTTTTTTATGCACCAATTTTTTATCGTTCTTGGAAAAAGAGATCAATTCCCCAGGAATCATTTTCTTTACGTTTCCGTTATTCAGCTCAAGATGTATCGAGCCCTCGTCTAGAACAACCTTTGTTTGTTTTTGTCTAGTACTTACTTGAAATTGCGTACCAAGAACTTCAACTTTTAGATCTGCCGTATGAACAAAAAATTTTGCGCTCGTTGCTGGTATTGACTTTACATTGAAATAAGCTTCCCCTTTTAAAAATATATCTCTTGGCTCATTTTTCTTATATTTAATTTCTGAATTACCATTGAGTACCACAGACGTGCCATCTGGTAATTTTAAATCAATAATCTCGCCGTAATTGGTTTTATGAATGGTCGTATTTTGAGCACTGTAAAATTGAAATCCAAACCAGGAAACCAAGGACAATAGTATAGCGGCGGATGTCAAGGAGATGGTATTTCTTAACCCCTTACGGAAGCCGAAATTCTGACTTTCCATATTTTTTTTAGAATCTAAAAGCGGTAATATTTCGGAAAGTTCTTTATCAATTTTTTCAACTGTTGGTAACTTTTTATTGAAGTTTATTCCCAGAATGAGGGCCTTTGCGGTCTCAACATCGTCGATGTATTCAGGATTATTAAGTATCCAGGTATTCCAATATTCAATATCATTTTTATTGATTCCTTTTGACCAATTGACAAAGGAAGAATCTTCTAAAAATTTATTAACGTCATAAGGATTTGATTTTTTCATTTGTAAGCTATTCCATAGTTAAGAGTGCTAATTATGGATTTTATACCCTACATTTTGAAAGTATTTTTAATATTTTTTCAAAATATTTGAAATCATCTGATTTTCAGCTTCTTTCCGAAGCTTTATCATTGCTTTTTGCAAAGTATTCAAAACGCTTTGCCCAGAAATTTCCATGACCTCAGAGATATCAATAGTATTTAGACCAACATAATATTTAAAGTAAACGACCTCTCTTTCCCTTGGTGCCAAGTCATTCAAAAGATGGTGTAAGGTTTTAGTGCATAAAAAATCTACTTCCTGTATTATATTGGTTTCTTCGACGGAAAAAACAAAATTCCTTTGCATTAGTTCATATTCATCAAGAGTACTAATACGGCTACATTCTTTTATATTTTTTAATAAAGCTCTTTTGAAGGAAATAAAGAAATATGATTTAAGATTTTTTATATCATCTAACTTTTTACGTTTTTCAAACAAATAGATAAAAAAGCTTTGTAAACAATCTTCCGTTATACTAGGGTCATTGGATATTTTAACGCCGTAGGCGTGCAAAGGAGGGTAATACTTTTCAAATAAGACCTTAAAAGCGTTTTTATCGCCTTTTTTAAAAAAATACAACAGTGTTTCATCTGTAGTAATATCCATATAGTTTATTGCAAGGATTATCAATGTATTAAATAATTTTTAAAAATATCTTAAAAAATTATGAATTTTAGATGTATGTGAACAAATTAATTCAAATATTTAAGAAATTTAACAACCGAAATCGGTGTGCAATATCAACTATTTCTATTAGTAAAAACTATATTTGCACGCTAAAATAAGCTCTGATATGAAAGCAGGTATCGTAGGATTGCCAAACGTAGGGAAGTCAACGCTCTTCAACTGTTTGTCCAATGCAAAAGCACAAAGTGCAAATTTTCCATTCTGTACCATTGAACCGAATATAGGTGTTGTGAATGTGCCGGATACAAGGTTAGAAAAGTTAGAGGAATTGGTAAACCCTGAAAAAGTGATTCCTGCAACGGTGGAAATAGTTGATATTGCAGGACTAGTCAAGGGTGCGAGTAAAGGCGAGGGACTCGGGAATCAGTTTCTTGGAAATATTAGGGAAACGGACGCTATTTTGCACGTACTACGTTGTTTTGATAATGACAATATTGTTCACGTTGATGGTAATGTTAACCCAATAAGGGATAAGGAGACCATTGATATGGAACTGCAGCTAAAAGACTTGGAGACGGTAGATAAAAAATTGGACAAAGTAAAAAGAGCTGCTAAGACCGGAAACAAGGAAGCACAGAAAGAAGAGGCAGTACTATTGGCCATTAAGTCAGGTTTAGAAGCGGGTACTTCTGTCAGAGCAGTAACCATAAGTAAAGAGGATAGATTAGATTATGTGACGCCGTTACAATTTATTACGGACAAACCTGTGATGTACGTTTGTAATGTGGATGAAGATGCCGCGGTGAATGGGAATGCTTACGTTAATAAGGTCAAGGAAGCTGTAAAGGATGAAAATGCGGAGGTGGTAGTGCTCGCAGTAGGTACTGAGGCCGATATTACCGAATTGGAAACCTATGAGGAACGCCAGATGTTCCTGGAAGATTTAGGCTTGGAGGAGCCCGGTTCCGCAAAACTGATTCGTGGTGCTTATAAATTATTGAACTTGGAAACCTATTTTACCGCCGGCGAAAAAGAAGTACGTGCTTGGACAATTCCCGTGGGAGCGACTGCTCCACAAGCCGCTGGTGTTATACATACGGACTTTGAAAAAGGTTTTATCCGAGCGGAAGTCATCGCTTATGAGGATTACGTGACCTTTGGTAGCGAGGCCAAGGTAAAAGAAGCTGGTAAAATGCGTGTCGAAGGCAAGGAGTATGTCGTTAAGGATGGTGATGTAATGCACTTTAGGTTCAACGTATAGGGATGTAAGCTTTTGCCCGATTCCTATGTTTTTTACAAAGCTTTGAACAAAAATACCTGTAGGTACTGCAGTTTATACAACTAAGTACGCATAATTGATATCAACAAAATCGTTGATTCCATTGTTAATTACTTTACCAAAGAGGGGTTTTATCTTTTTGATAGTCGTGCTATCTTTAGCAACACTTTCATAATTTTTAGTTAAATGTCCCAAAACACCAAGTATACAGAAGATAATATACGTTCGCTAGACTGGAAAGAACACATTCGTCTTCGTCCAGGGATGTATATAGGAAAACTGGGTGACGGTTCTTCCGCCGATGACGGTATCTATATTCTCTTAAAGGAAGTTATCGACAACTGTATCGATGAATTTGTGATGGGTTCGGGAAAGACCATTGAAATCGTCATAAAGGATAAGACGGTAAAGGTGCGCGATTATGGTCGTGGTATTCCGCTAGGGAAAGTGGTGGACGTTGTTTCTAAAATGAATACCGGTGGAAAGTACGATAGTAGGGCCTTTAAGAAATCAGTAGGATTAAACGGAGTCGGTACAAAGGCGGTCAATGCCCTATCCAGTTTTTTTGAAGTACAGTCCTCGCGTGACAATCAAGTTAAAACTGCACAGTTCAGTTGTGGTAACCTAGAGCATGAAGAAGGACCGCTGGACAGTTCTAAACGAAAAGGTACCAAGGTTACTTTTATCCCGGATGAAACTATTTTCAAGAACTACAAGTACCGTAATGAATACGTAGAGCGAATGCTCAAAAATTACGTTTACCTTAATCCCGGGTTAACTATTATTTTCAACGGCGAAAAATTCCATTCTGAAAATGGATTGAAAGACCTTTTAGAGGACAATAACAATGTTGAGGATATGTTGTATCCCGTTATCCATTTAAAAGGTGATGACATTGAAGTAGCCATTACACATAGTAAGACTCAATATAGCGAGGAGTACCACTCCTTTGTTAACGGACAACACACCACCCAGGGTGGTACGCACCAAGCCGCTTTTAGGGAGGCAATCGTAAAGACCATTAGAGATTATTATGGCAAATCTTATGATGCCTCCGATATACGAAAGAGCATCATTTCGGCCATAGCCATAAAAGTCACGGAACCCGTTTTTGAGAGTCAGACAAAAACCAAATTAGGCTCCACCGAGATGGGAGGGGATTTTCCTACCGTGCGCAGTTATATCAATGATTTTATAGGGAAATATCTAGATAATTACCTTCATAAGAATCCAGAGACGGCAGATAAATTGCAGCGCAAGATTATCATGGCGGAAAAGGAGCGCAAGGAACTTTCGGGTATTCGTAAGCTTGCAAAGGACCGCGCAAAAAAGGCCAATCTCCATAATAAGAAATTAAGGGATTGCCGTGTGCATTTGGGCGACATGAAAAAAGATAATCGCCTGGATAGTACTTTGTTTATAACAGAGGGTGATTCTGCTTCCGGTTCCATTACCAAATCCAGAGATGTGAATACCCAAGCTGTTTTTAGTCTAAGGGGCAAGCCTTTGAATTCCTATGGGATGTCTAAAAAAATAGTCTACGAGAACGAGGAATTCAACCTTTTGCAAGCAGCCTTGAATATTGAAGAGTCCATGGAAGACCTTCGTTACAATAATATCGTTATCGCTACGGATGCCGATGTAGACGGGATGCATATTCGATTGTTGTTGATAACCTTCTTTTTACAATTTTTTCCCGAGTTGATAAAAGAGAATCACTTGTACATTTTGCAAACACCTCTTTTTAGGGTTAGAAATAAAAAGGAAACCATTTATTGCTACAGCGATGAAGAGCGCCAAAATGCTATTAACAAACTGTCCGGAAAGCCGGAAATTACACGTTTTAAGGGATTGGGAGAAATATCTCCGGACGAATTCAAACATTTTATAGGAGATGATATTAGATTAGAGCCGGTAATGTTGGACAAGGCCATGTCCATAGAAGAACTATTGAGTTTTTATATGGGTAAGAATACTTCCGATAGACAAGAGTTTATCATTGAGAACCTAAAAGTTGAGGTGGATCTAATCGAAGAAAAATAATTATAAATAGAATAAATACGATTCCTTCTGAATGGAAGAAAATGAAGAACTGAACGAGGAACAGTTAGATAATACCTCATCCGAAGGGACATCTAGGGAAGAAACTACCGAAGCGCTTACCAGGGTTACCGGGATGTATAAGGATTGGTTTTTGGATTACGCGTCCTACGTAATCTTAGAGCGTGCCGTGCCTGCAATAGAAGATGGTTTCAAACCCGTGCAGCGCAGAATCATGCACTCTTTAAAAGAATTGGACGATGGGCGTTACAATAAAGTGGCCAATGTTGTTGGGCACACCATGCAGTATCACCCACACGGCGATGCCAGTATAGCGGACGCTATGGTGCAAATAGGTCAGAAAGACCTTTTGATAGACACGCAAGGAAACTGGGGTAATATTTTAACAGGGGATAGGGCTGCTGCCTCCAGATATATAGAAGCACGTTTATCCAAGTTTGCGCTAGAGGTAGTGTTCAGTCCTAAAATCACCGAATGGCAACAATCCTACGATGGCAGAAAAAAGGAACCGGTAAACCTTCCCGTAAAGTTTCCGCTTTTGTTGGCACAGGGAGCGGAGGGGATAGCCGTCGGACTTTCTACAAAAATTCTTCCCCATAATTTTATTGAGCTCATCGATGCGTCCGTTAAACATTTAAGGGGACAGCGTTTCACCATAGTTCCGGACTTTCCAACATCTGGAATTATAGATGTAACCAATTATAACGACGGACTTAGGGGAGGTAAGATTAGGGTGCGCGCTAAAATTTCTCAACAGGATAAGAATACGCTTGTTATCAACGAGATACCTTATGGCACTAATACTTCTTCTTTAATAGATTCAATCTTAAAAGCCAACGACAAGGGAAAAATTAAAGTAAAAAAGATAGAGGATAATACCGCGGCCGATGTTGAGATTTTAGTACATCTTCCTTCTGGAATTTCTCCCGATAAAACCATAGATGCTCTTTATGCTTTTACAGCTTGCGAATCGTCCATATCGCCATTAGGTTGTATTATTGAAGATAATAAGCCCCTCTTTATTGGTGTAACCGAGATGTTAAAGCGCTCTACCGATGCTACCGTAGAATTATTGAAACAGGAGTTGGAGCTTCACCTCTCAGAACTTGAGGAGCAATGGCATTTTGCGTCATTGGAACGTATTTTCATAGAAAACAGAATTTACCGGGACATAGAGGAAGAAGAGACCTGGGAAGGCGTCATAAAAGCTATTGATAAAGGTCTAAAACCTCATACAAAGCATTTAAGAAGAGCCGTTACCGAGGAGGACATAGTACGATTAACGGAGATACGTATCAAAAGGATTTCCAAATTTGATTTGGATAAGGCGCAACAACAATTAGACTCTTTAGAAGAGAAAATAGCTCAGGTAAAGCACCATTTGGCCCATCTTATTGATTTTGCCATAGATTATTTTAAGAATCTTAAAGCTACCTATGGTAAAGGACGCGAGCGTAAATCGAAGATTCGTGTTTTTGATGATATCGAAGCTACTAAAGTGGTTATTAGAAACACCAAACTATATGTGAATAGAGAGGAAGGTTTTGTAGGTACCTCGCTAAGGAGGGACGAATACGTAACGGATTGCAGTGATATCGATGATATTATCGTTTTTACCAAAGACGGTAAAATGCAGATTACCAAAGTTGATGCTAAAACGTTCATTGGGAAGAATATTATCCATGTTGCCGTTTTTAAGAAAAAAGACAAGCGAACTACTTACAATTTGATTTACAAAGACGGCAAAGGCGGAGCTACCTATATAAAGCGTTTTAACGTTACCTCTGTGACTAGGGATAAGCCTTACGACTTAACGGCTGGAAGTCCTAATTCTCAAGTACTTTATTTCTCCGCAAACCCCAATGGAGAAGCGGAAGTGGTTACCGTAAATTTAAGACAGGCCGGAAGTATTAAAAAACTAAAATGGGATATCGATTTTGCGGACGTTCTAATTAAAGGGAGAGGTTCCAAAGGGAATATCGTAACGAAGTACACCGTAAAACGAATTGAACTCAAGGAGAAAGGCGTATCCACCTTAAAGCCTAGGAAAATATGGTTCGATGACGTGGTGAGGCGTCTTAACGTTGATGGTAGGGGAGAATTGATAGGGGAGTTCAGGGGTGATGACCTCTTGCTTATCGTTACGCAGAAGGGCATCGTCAAAACGATTGCCCCCATCTTAACCTCTCGCTTTGATGACGATATGATCGTTTTGGAGAAATGGAACCCTACAAAGCCCTTATCGGCCATTTATTGGGAAGGAGAAAAAGAACGCTACTATGTAAAGCGTTTCCTTGTAGAGAACGAGCAGAAGGAAGAACTCTTCATCTCTGACCATCCTAAGTCTTATTTAGAATTAATCTCAACGGACTGGAGGCCATTAATTGAAATAGAATTTCCAAAACCTAGGGGTAAGGAGGCAAAGGAAAGCCTTCAAATAGAAGTGGAAAGTTTTATTTCAGTTAAAGGCATAAAAGCTCTTGGAAATCAGTTGATTACAGAAAAAGTAAAGCATATCAATTCGTTAGATCCTTTACCTTATGAAGAGGTAAATTTAAATGAGCCGGCAGATATGGAAGTCGTAGGTGAGGAAGACGTATCGGTGGACACCAAAGGAGAACCGGACACTACTAAGAAAAAGGACTCTCTCGATAAAGGTAATGACGGTGATGAAGGTCAAATTACCTTATTCTAATGCTATGAAAAAGCTTTTTCAGGACTTTAAGAATTTTGCGGTCAAGGGTAATATGATAGATATGGCTATCGGTATTATCATAGGTACTGCATTCAATAATGTAGTCAACACCTTGGTGAAAAAGATGGTCATGCCGCCCCTGTCTTTGTTGACGGACGATGTTAATCTAATCAACAAGAAATGGGTTTTAAGGGTTGCATCGGAAGGTGTTGAAGAGGTGGCGATAGGCTACGGTGAATTTATGGAGGTGCTTATTGATTTTTCTATTATCGCTTTTACCATTTTCATTGTGCTTAAATTCATCAACAAATTCAAGAACAAGGCAGAAGATCCTGAGAATAAAGAAGTTGAAACCCCTAAACAGATTCAGCTTTTATCTAATCTGGAGAAGCTAATGAAGGAGCAGAACCAAATTTTACAAAATAGAAAAGACCTATGAGCCTGTTTAACGATAGCCATTGTATGCGGTTTCATATGGCTTTAAAGGTTAAACAAGTTACATTGTAGTGGCATTAATACCTATATTTAGCAAAAAATTGAAATAGAGAATGGATTTAACAAACCCCCTCATTTACGGAGTACCCTGTTTTATAGCCCTTATTTTATTAGAATTAACCTATAGTCATACTCATGGCGATGAAGATCTTTATGTTTGGAAAGATCTTATGGCGAGCGGTGCAATGGGCATTGGTTCGGCTATCTTAGGTCCGTTAATTAAGCTTACGGTACTTATCGTTGTTTTCAATTTTACTTATGAATTATTTAATCCATTGGTAGATGGTGTCCGCACCAATATAATGGGTTATGAGTCTTTTGGTTACGCATGGTATGTTTTTGTGCTGTGTCAGCTGGCGGATGATTTTACCTATTACTGGTTCCATAGGGCCAACCATGAAATCCGTGTGCTGTGGGCGGCGCACATTGTACACCATTCTTCTGATCATTTTAATTTAGGTACCGCCATACGAAATGGCTGGTTTACTTTACTATATAAGCCATTCTTTTATATGTGGATGCCTGCTGTCGGTTTCCCCGTAGAGGTAGTTATATTTGCCCTGGCGATAGAGTCTTTTTGGCAGTTTCAACTACATTCTAAATACGTTCCTAAAATGGGCTGGGTGGAGAAAATTTTTAATACACATACCATGCATCAAGTGCATCATTCTCAAAACGTAGAATATCTTGACAAAAATCATGGTGGATTCCTCAATATCTTCGATAAGATATTTGGTACTTGGAAAGAATTGGATGATGACGTAGATGTAAAGTTTGGTGTTATCCATGCTCCTCAATCCTATAATCCCTTGGTAATTCTAACACACGAATTCAAGGATATTTGGGCAGATGTAAAAAAGGTAGATAAGCTTTCCCACAAATTGATGTATATTTTTGGCCCTCCAGGTTGGAGCCATGACGGTAGTACCATGACCGTAAAACAACAGCAACGACTATTCGATAAGCAAAAAGCAGAGAATCCTGAAATGGCGTTTAGTAGGCCCAATTAAAAACAGGTCCCTGCTTCCGGAACCCAATAGATATTCTCTTTTAATTATCCTAATCGGTAAGATAGACGGAATTGTAAGCCACGTTCGCGACTCATTACTTTGATGTAGTCTCTTTCAATAACTCGTAAGTTATTTTAATTGAAAGTCCTGATGTCTTAGATTATTTTCAAGATAGAGCCTAAGAGTTCTTCTTGTTTTTCTTCATCCGTAAATCAAAGAACTCAACCATTAAGGAGAAGGCTATTGCAAAATAAAGGTATCCTTTTGGGATGACACCCACTTCGTTTCCAAAAACAATCAGGTGACTTAAATGTGCAGCCTCCGCGATGAGCATAAACCCAATCAATATTAAGAAGGATAGTCCTAAAATCTGAACTGACGGATGTCTGTTCACGAAATCACCAACGGGATTAGCGAAGAGCATCATAATGACAACGGAGATCACTACGGCTATTACCATTAGAATTAGGGCGTCATTTGGGTTTGGTGATATACCGTTGGTCATACCGATAGCGGTCAAAATAGAATCAAAAGAGAATACGATATTAATTACGGTAATCTGTATGATAGCTTTTGTTAGGGTATTGCCTCTGGCATTGGTCACTTCTCTCTCGTCATGACCCCGGTCTTCTACTTTTTCATGGATTTCCTTTGTGCTTTTGTACAATAAGAACAGACCACCGGCAAACAATATGACGGACTGTCCACTGATGCCACCGGTAATCCAATCTCCATCAATGACCCAGAACGGTTTTTTCATAGCAGTGAGCATCGAAATTCCGAATAATAACAAGATACGCATAACCATGGCGAGCATAAGACCTATGTTGGTGGCTTTTTTACGTTGACTTTCTTCTAGTTTTCCCGCCGCAATGGAAATGAAGATTATATTATCTATACCAAGAACAATTTCAAGAAAGGTCAATGTCAATAATGCGATCCACGCATCCGGGCTAGTGAAAATTTCAAGCATGATTAGTTGGTTTTATAAGCTATGCCAGTTTTTACTATAAGCTTTTTATTAGGGTCTTTTACCGCATTTTTGTACTCAAAGGTATAAGAACTATCGGTGGTAGTTATGATTTTGTATTGGATGCCTACTTTGCTTTCCAGGTCCTGTAGAACAAATTCGCAATCGTTGAACCATCTGATGGTAGCGCTATCTATTTTATTATCGAAATAGTCTACACTGTATTTTTCACCCCTAACAAACTTACCTGTTTTTAGGCTATCACCGATTTGGTAGTTAAACGTAAAAGTGCCGGTTTTGTAAGCACTGCAATCACGCTCTGGTTGATAGCAAGATGCTACGGAGCATGCGATGATACCTATAAAAAATACTTTTTTCATCATGGCTGCAAATTAACAAAATAAAGAATTGCCACATTTTTTTTAAGCGAAATTATTCTATTCCGGTACTGGCTTAGACTTCCTTGTGCGACTTAAAAGTGCCGTCAGTATAGAAAATGACTATACGATTAATCTCTTTCTCGTTTAAAGCTACCGCATCCAATCTTTTTGTAGGGGAGGGTGAGCTCATCGTTTTTTCCTTTTCCTGATGCTCGTCATCCACAAGGTTACCCTGACCAAATATTAACCAGTTGATATTGATATAGGGGAAGGCGGTCTTGACCTTTAGTACAAAGTCTAAACTAGGTTTATTACGACCTTTCAATAAATGCGAAATACTAGATCGTTGTACGCCAATCTTATCCGCAAACGTTGCTGGGGATAAATCATAGTGCGCCATGACATTCTCTATCCTATGTACAATCTCTTTGATTTCCATTTCGTTTACAAAAATAAATAATTGTAGTTACAACTACCATTCAGGAATACTAAGTATTTTATAAATCTAAATTATAAATAATATTATAACTTTATGTAAGGTATTTTAAAATATTGATTTTCAATTAATTGATTTACATCATATTGATTAGCGGATATTCTGTAAACAATTCTAGCAACAATCCTTACAGGATGTTTACAATTGTAAATTTCTTCCGTTGTACTTTTACACTTTCATAAGAAACATGATACTATCAGATAAGGAATATTCCAAAGTTAAGGTAACCACAATTACGGGTCGGTATATAACAAACGAGCATATTCAAGAATTCTTAAATGGGCTACCGGGCTATTTCAAGATACAGGACATCGGTTTGTCAATTCAAAAGAACACTATTCAAAGTATCACTTTTGGTACGGGACCAAAACGTATTTTAATGTGGTCACAGATGCATGGGAACGAAGCAACGACCACAAAAGCTGTTCTGGACTTTTTAAATTGTATTCAGCTTCAAATAGATGGAGCATCTAGACTTTTGGAAGTATGTACTTTTAAAATGATACCCATATTAAATCCGGATGGGGCTAAAGCCTATACGCGGGTTAATGCCAATGGGGTGGACCTAAACAGGGATGCACAAGAATTATCACAACCAGAAAGTCAACTCCTGCGAAAGGAGTATGAGCAATTTGCACCTCATTATTGTTTTAATCTGCACGATCAACGTACAATCTTTAATGTTGGGGATACCAAATTACCGGCGGCCGTTTCCTTTTTAGCCCCTGCTTTTGATGTGGGTCGCAATATTTCTAGCTCAAGAGAAATTAGTATGCTTCTTATAGCTGCGATGAATAAAACCTTACAAAACATTATTCCCGGACAAGTGGGCAGGTATGACGATGGTTTCAACCCTAATTGTGTTGGAGATGCTTTTCAGATGTCCAATACACCTACTGTGCTTTTTGAGGCCGGGCATTTTTACAATGATTATAAGCGAGAAGAGACTAGGAAGTATATCTTTCTGGCCTTACTTACCGCAGTGCATGTCATTGCCGAGGATACGTTCAACTCATATACTATAGCAGATTATAATAATATCCCTGATAATAATAAGTTCTTTTGTGATATTCTCATTAAAAATGCAGGTACTATAGACGGTACGCCTTCCAAGACCAACACTAGATATGTATTGTATAAAGAGGTTCTAGAAAACGGTAATATCTCGTTTGAACCTAAGCTCATGACAGCAGAAGACTCGAAAGATGTGCGGTTTGGGCACGTAACCAAAGATTGTAAGATGACTGAAGATTTACAATGGTTGGCGGATAATGGCATACTTCGATTGATAAAATGAAGGGTTGAATTTTAATTTTCTATACTTTACTTTACGCTTTTGTTAAATAAACTGTGAATTCGTTGAATTTAATTTTATGATTCTCTATTTTTGCCTCAAAATAATGAATTATGGGTAAGGTTAAATTGGATGAGATAGATCACCAGATATTAGATATGTTAATTGATAATACGAGAACTCCTTTTACGGATATCGCCAAAAAACTATTAATATCAGCAGGTACGGTGCATGTTCGTGTAAAAAAGATGGAAGAGGCCGGTATTATTAAAGGTTCCTCCCTTACGTTGGACTATGTAAAGCTAGGTTATGCATTTATAGCCTATGTAGGTATATTTTTGGAGAAAACGCATCAAACCAAATTTGTTTTGGAACGTTTAAATCAAATCCCCAACGTTACCATTGCACACATAACCACAGGTAAATTCAACATTTTTTGCAAAATAAGAGCTAAAGATACCACACATGCCAAAAACATCATTTTCAAGATTGATGATATTGACGGCATCAGCAGAACGGAAACAATGATTTCCTTGGAAGAAAGCTTCAACGATAAAAAACGATTGATGCACACCATATTCAATGAATTGTAAATTGAAAGAATAGAATATTTTAGAAAGCTCGATTATTTATGATAATTGGGCTTTTTTATTATCAAGTTTCAAATGAAAAAATCAGAATTAGGTGCCGAAGAGTTCAATCATTTCTATGCAACTTACCTTAATGCTTTGGGTGATGTTGACCTTAGTGAAGCACTTTTAAAGGGAAGGGATTGGTTTACGAATTTTTTAAGCGAACTACCCGAGGAAAAATTAAAGCATCGTTATGCTACAGGAAAATGGACTATTGCAGAAGTTTTACTACATCTAATAGATACGGAAAGGATATTTCAATATAGGGCATTTCGTTTCTCTAGGAACGATATGACCGCGTTACCAGGCTTTGAACAGGATGGATATGTGTTGGAAAGTGAAAGCGAAAAAAGAAGTAAAGAAGATATCCGTAAGGAATATTTGACCGTAAGGAACGCTACGATTACACTATTTGAGCATATGAGTAGTGAAAAACTGAAGCGAGTAGGAACCGCTAGTAATATGCCATGGAGTGTTGCGGCATTAGGTTTTGTTATCAGCGGACATCAAAAGCATCATGCCAATATTATAACGGAAAGATATTTGTAATCATTCCGACTCGTTAAATTCTTCTTCCTCCGTCGTGAAGCCCATTTCCATTTCTGGAGTAATTTGCTCTGATACCATGGCATCCGTTGGAGTATTTGACTGCAGCTCTTTCTCTATATTTTCTTCGAAATTGGCGATAAAGTTAGAAAGGCTCTGACTTATTTTAACCAAGTAAAGGGTGTCTGATGTCCTTAACTCTACGGCCTCGACAATATCTCCACTGCCATTTCTGAATGCAATAATATCTTCGTCACCATAACCGTGAGGGTAGGTGTCTAACAGCAATGTTGCTAACTGATGGTCAAGTTTCTTGTAATCTATTAAACGTCTGGTCATAACTAGAATGGATGTATTGGTTTATAATTCCTTTACCTAAGCTAGTTGTTTTATCCATGGCATATTCCAAAGAGTTGTGAAATCCTTATTTTAGTATATGAACGTTTTATTCCATGTAGTATGCGAATGCATCTTTAAATAATTCTGTAGGAATTCGTACGTCTATTACCGCTTCTCCTATTCCTTTCAATAACACGAAATTGATTTTACCATGAGAATTTTTCTTATCGTATTTCATTAGTTCCAATATCGCATCGATATCCTCGTTGGAAATGGACACTTTAGCAAATGTTTTTAAGAACGTGGTCTTAATTTCTTCCAATTCAGCAGTCTGTAAGCCTGTCAAGCGATTGGACAGGTAGGCTTCCAAAATCATCCCAATAGCAATGGCCTCGCCGTGTAGTAGACTCTGTTTCTCTTCGTTCTCTAAAAAATAGGATTCTATAGCATGCCCCAAGGTATGCCCATAATTCAAAACTTTACGAATGTGCTGTTCAGTAGGATCTTGAAGAACTATATTATTTTTGATAACTACCGAAGGATAAATATGATTCTTCATTTCCTCCAACTCGGAAATCCCTCTTAATTTGTCCCAGTACATGTTGTCTTGAATAAGTCCGTGCTTCAGCATTTCGGAAAAACCACTTTTCATTTGCCGCGCTTCCAAGGTGTCCAAAAAATCTGTGATAACAAGGACCATTTCAGGCTGATTAATCACCCCTACTTGATTTTTAAGTGCACCCAAATCTACACCAGTTTTGCCGCCAACAGAGGCGTCTACCATGGACAACAAGGTAGTAGGTACATTTATAAAATGGATACCTCTTTTAAAGGTCGATGCAACAAAGCCTCCTAAATCGGTCAATACCCCGCCACCAAGGTTAATGACTATACTTTTACGGTCGGCCCCTAATTCAGAAAGTGCTTCCCAAACCCCTACACAGGTTTCTATGTTCTTATTGATTTCGCCGGATTCTATTTCAATAATTTCAAAATGATAGTCTCCCTGGATGCGAGACATGAAATTGGGATAGCATAACTCATGAGTGTTTTCATCCACAAGAAGAAAGATGATGGAATACGCCATTTCTTCAAGATGTTCATTTAATGCTTGGTACGCATTTTCGTTAAAATGAACCGCATAAGAATCTGATACTATAGAGTGCATAAAATGTATTGTTGTTAGTATTGGTAAACGATATGAAGGAACAAAATAAAGGTTATTTTTAATCAATAGAATATAAAATCTGTGATTATCTTTATTGGCTTAAGATTTTAATGGATATGAACCCAATTTTTGAGAATACCGCAACAGCATTTTCGTTAAAAACCGATTCTGAACTTGAACGGGCCTATTTCCTTTTTAAAATGATTGCCAATGAACCATTGGTGAAAATGGGCACATTGATGACAAATTTTGCCATAAAGGCCAAACTCCCTGTAGAAGGACTCATTCGCGCGACCGTTTTTGACCATTTTTGTGGGGGTGTCAATGAGGAAGATTGCTTGCCCGTGGTCGATAGAATGTGGGAGAAAAAAGTATGCTCGGTACTCGATTATTCGGTTGAGGGTAAGGAGGAAGAAGACCCGTTTGACAATGCCACCCGAATTATTTTAAAGATTCTGGATTTTGTCAAAGAAAAGGAAGCAATCCCCTTTGCCGTTTTTAAGCCTACGGGGTTCGGCAGGTTTGCGCTATATCAAAAGATTAGTGAGCAAAAAAAATTGTCCGATACCGAAAAAGCAGAATGGCAACGTGTGGTCAGAAGATTTGATCAAGTGTGCAAGAAGGCATATGACCTTGATGTAGCATTATTGATAGACGGTGAAGAGAGTTGGATGCAGGATGCGGCGGACGATTTGGTAGAAGAAATGATGCGGAAGTACAACAAAGAAAAAGCTGTAGTCTTCAATACATTACAGATGTACCGATGGGATAGACTGCCCTATCTAAAAGAACTTCAGAAAAGAGCACAGGAAAAAGGATTCAAGATAGGGGTCAAAGTGGTTCGGGGCGCCTATATGGAAAAGGAGAACGAAAGAGCGAACGAAAAAGGATATTCTACGCCTATTTGCGAATCTAAATTGGCGACCGATATTAATTTTGATGAGACCGTAGCTTATATCATTGACAATTTAGATATCATTTCCATTTTCTCGGGCACCCATAATGAAGAAAGCTGTTACAAGCTTATTGAACTTATGGATAAAAACGGAATAGCGAAGAACAATAACGGTGTTTGGTTTGGGCAATTATATGGTATGAGCGATCATATTTCGTTTAATCTGGCCGCTAATGGTTATAACGTCGCTAAATATTTGCCTTTTGGTCCTGTACGTGATGTGATGCCCTATTTAATACGAAGAGCGGAGGAGAACACTTCTGTTGCAGGGCAGACCACAAGAGAGTTGTCCTTATTAAAAAAGGAGCGTAAAAGAAGAAAGATATAGCCTTACTGCACTGTGGGTTCAATGGACTCGATAGTGGCTTTATCCTTGCAATTTTTCACCTGTAATGTCAACTCTTTAGCGTCGTATGAACCTTCTACGATATAGGTTTTACAATTGGCGGATTTTGTATCACTACTACCAAAATCAACATCTCCCTCTGTGAGGATATATCGTATAGCCAAGGTATCTATACGCTTATTTGCAAGCATTGTCTGCACCTCATCGGAGTAATAGAATGGTTTGGACCGGATATCCTTTAATGTTCTACAATTTGGAAGGTAACAGAAATAAACGCCTGTTTCGGCCGATTTCTTTTTAAAGAACATGGCTAAGAATACGAGTCCTATGGACATTCCAAATAAGTAAAATCCTAAACGCTTTATAAATGCCATGTGGTAAAATGAAAGTTAGCCTTGCAAAATTATGGCTTTCAGAAGGAGGAGAAAAGAAAGTACAGGGTAATTCTAAAAAATAAGGAAATTAATATCACTGTACTGAAGGTCAAACCACTCTCCGACTGATTTATTGGTCAAAATTCCATGGTACATATACAATCCGTTTCGTAGACCTTTGTCAAAACGCAGGGAATTTTCCAATCCGCCGTCTTCGCCTATTTTAAGTAGGTAGGGAGTGAAAATGTTGCTAATGGAAACCGATGCGGTTTTGGGGTAGCGCGCCGGAATGTTCGGTACGCCGTAATGTACAACACCGTATTTTTCTATTGTTGGTTTGTTATGGTCCGTTACCTCACTAGTTTCAAAGCAACCACCGGTATCGATACTAACATCAATGATGACGGCACCTTTTTTCATATGTTCGACCATGGTATTGTTAACAATAACCGGTGACCTCCCTTTTCCTCTAGTGGCACCGATTGCTACATCGCATCGTTTTAAGGCTTTTAATAAGTTTTTAGGCTGTATGGTACTCGTATAGACCGTTTGTTTTAGGTTGGTCTGTATATTTCGGAGTTTGGTTATGGAATTATCGAATATTTTGATATTCGCTCCAAGACCAATTGCAGAACGTGCTGCAAATTCCCCAACGGTTCCCGCACCAATGATGACTACTTCCACTGGTGGTACACCGCTAATGTTACCGAACATAAGTCCGTTTCCTTTGTTACTTGCGGCCATAAGTTCAGCTGCTATAAGCACAGAAGAAATTCCTGCAATTTCACTTAAGGAACGCACGGCAGGATATTTACCGTCATCATCCCGAATATATTCAAAAGCTATGGCCGTAATCCGTTTTCTGGCAAGCTCTTCAAAATAGTTCTTATCCTGGGTTTTTATCTGTAGCGCAGAAATGATTGTGGTCTGCGGATTAATGATTTCAATTTCCGCCAGGGTAGGAGGCTCCACCTTCAGCAGTAAGGGACATGAAAAAACCTTTTTAGTGTCTTTGGTAATTTCACCTCCAGCATTGGTGTAGTCTACGTCCGAAAAATTAGCACCCTTACCCGCACCAGATTCTATAAGTACACGATGTCCATTAGCGGTAATGGCGTTCACTGCATCCGGAGTAAGGCAAATACGTTTTTCTTGATATTGATTTTCTTTGGGTAATCCTATGAATAATTCTCCTTTTTGCTTTAAAACCTCTAAGGTTTCTTCTTGTGGTAGTAATTGTTGTTTGCTAAAGGGAGAGGTTGGTTGATTCATAGGATAATATTGAACAAGCTCCAATGTAAGGTCTTACGCTCAAATGTACAATTTTTAGTAAATATAAATTTGATGAAGTAGCGCCGAAATGAATTGTATCTAAAATTTTAAATGCAACCAGTTTTGTAAACGGTGCTGTAACTGTTTCAAGGCATTTTCAATATTGGTAGTAGATAGTTTTCTATCGATTTCCTCCGCTATAGATTCGTTTAGTATTTCCTCCGAAGCTTTTGATTCCGGTTTTTCTACTGATGAATTTTTTAATTCGGGTTTCTCTTTTAATTCTTGAAGCTCAGCATCCATAGCTTCCAAATCAATTCCATGAACATGTTTGTCATAGAGCTTTAGTCTAAAGAAATAGACTAAAGGAATGACCACCATACAGATTGGGAGTAACCAAAAAATATTCTCGGTATCAATGTGGTTGTCCGAATCAAAAATCACTTCGAATAGTTGAAAAGCATACATAGCAATAGGTATGATAATAATATGATACCACCAATCTCTTGATGTTAAAAACCAAACTACTAAGAGATATAGAGGTACAATTTTCGATGTAAGAAACCAAATATAAAAACTAGCATCTTCAAATCCGTTGTTGCTAATCTCAAACCATAAAAGTGAAACTGACCCATCAGCGTTGACAGGAAGATATTCATATAATTTGTATAAAAAAGGAGAAATAGCGATACAAAGAACCACTAAGGATTCAATAAAAATCTTTTTTTTAACAAGCTTTTTTTTAACAATCGATTCCATGAATCAGTATAGGTTACTAATGGCTAACGACTGAGATAATTAATTAGTATAAAAAAAGGGCAATTTTCATTGCCCTCTAATAAATCTGGTAACGTTAAAAATTAAATCTTTTTATTTATTTTTCTTTTATCAATACTTAAATCTTGATCAATAGTGATAACAGGAGCAACTGTCGCTAAAAGAAATATACCTAAAGCTATAGAAGCTAAAAATGTTCTTTTGTTTTTCATTTTCAATAGGGGTTTTTGTTTGTTGTACAATAGATTCTGGTACAAACGTAAGAAATAAAGGACAAATACAATGTTATTAAACGTTAAAATTGCGCCTTTTAACGTAAAAAAGATACATTCTGTCGATTATTTGGCTTTTCATCGAAAAAATACAATAAAAGTGCATGTAAGAACGATGATCTTACGGTAACTATTCTTTCAATTCTTTGTAAGAAAAAAATCAGTCCCATGAAATTTCTCGAGTAGTAGCATCAAGTATTTCAATTTTTAGTTTTGTAATGTTTTCAGGTAAAAGGCTGGGTATTTTCTCGGGCCATTCCATAAAAATCCATTGATGGCTGTAGAAGTATTCTTCAATACCCATATCCAAAGCTTCCATTTCATCATCTAAACGATAAAAATCAAAATGATAGGCCAAAACCTGACCATTTTTACTATGATACTCATTGACCAATCCAAAGGTTGGGCTACTTACTTCATCCGCACTGCCCAATGCCTTTACAATTGCTTTGATTAATGTGGTCTTCCCAGCACCCATGGCGCCGTAAAAAGCTATGGTTTTGGAATTTGACTCTTGTACGATTTTTTGGGCTATATTAGCAATATCTTTCTGCTCGTATTTCAATTGCATACCAAATTTATTTAGGCTCCAACACCACAAAAGGAATAATCATTTCTTCTAAAGAAACACCACCATGTTGGTAAGTATTCCTGTAGTAACTTACATAATGGTTATAATTGTTCGGGTATGCAAAGAACAAGTCGTTTTTGGCAAAAATAAAGGAGCTGCTCATATTAATGCTAGGCAAGTAAATATGTTTGGGGTCTCTTGCCTCCAACACATCACTCTTGTCATAGGTTAGGCTTCTGCCCGTTTTGTATCTTAAATTGGCGCTGGTATCACGGTCACCGACTACTTTTGAGGGAGATTTTACATTTATAGTTCCATGATCTGTAGTAATGATCAGTTTTAGCCCCATCCGCTGTGCTTGCTGTATAATTTCAAGCAATGGAGAATTTTTGAACCAGCTTTGGGTCAAAGACCGGTACGCCTTGTCATTGGAGGCCAATTCTTTTATGACTTCCATTTCTGTTTTTGCGTGCGATAACATGTCTACAAAATTGTAAACGATTACGGTTAGGTCATTGTCTTGCTGCGATTTAAAATTCTGTGATAAGCTTTTTCCTTGTTTTAGACTGCTAATTTTGTGGTATTCCCACTTTATATTTAACCCCAATCGCTTTAATTGCTCCCCTAAAAATTCGGCTTCGAACAGGTTCTTACCGCCTTCCTCCGTATCGTTCTTCCACCATTTTGGATATTTTTTTTCCATATCCAAAGGGGTAAGTCCCGAGAAGATGGCATTTCTAGCATATTGAGTAGCCGTTGGTAAGATACTCATATAAGAACCTTCCTTTTGCTTTTTATAAAAAGCCCCCACCGTATCTTCAAAGGCATACCATTGATCATACCTTAAATTATCAACGACCACTAGAAGTGTTTTCTCGTCCTTAATTTCTGGAAGTATCGAATTTTTGAAGAGGGTGTGCGACATTACAGGAGCATCTGCATCTGTAAACCAATCCACGTAATTTTTATCAACAAATTTGCAAAACTGATTGTTCGCTTCAATCTTTTGGGATTCCAATATCTCGAACATACCACTGTCCTCAATCTCTTCTAACTGTAATTCCCAATAAATCAGCTTTTTGTAGAGTTCCATCCATTCTTCATAGGTATTTATCATGGACAGATCCATCGCAATCTTACGAAATTCCTGCTGATAGTTACTTGTCGTTTTCTCGGATATTAAACGGGAATGGTCCAAGTTTTTTTTGAGCGATAACAAAATTTGGTTCGGGTTAACGGGCTTTATCAGATAATCCGCAATTTTGGAACCTATGGCTTCCTCCATAATAAACTCTTCCTCACTCTTGGTAATCATGACCACGGGCAAAGAAGCATTAATCAACTTAATTTCGTTCAAGGTTTCCAAACCGGAAATACCTGGCATATTTTCGTCCAAAAAAACGATATCAACGGTAGTACTTGCCAATTCTTCCAGAGCCTCCTGTCCACTCTGGCAGGTAATTACGGTATAGTTTTTACCTTCTAAAAAGAGGATGTGAGGCTTTAGAAGATCTATCTCATCATCCACCCAAAGTATTATTATGTTGTTCATCTAACTCCTATATTTGCTGTAAATAAAACAGATTTTGTCTAAATCCAATAAACTAAAAATTTTTAATGATCCAATTTACGGATTTATTAGAATCCCCAATACGCTCATATTCGACCTTATAGCACATCCCTATTTTCAGCGTTTGCGAAGAATTTCTCAAATGGGCCTTTCCTATTTGGTATATCCCGGAGCACATCATACGAGATTCCACCATGCTTTGGGGTGTATGCATCTTATGCAAAAGTCCATACAAGTGCTTCGTTTTAAAGGGGTTGCACTGTCGGAAGAAGAGGAACAAGGACTTCTGTGCGCTATTCTTTTACATGATATAGGCCACGGTCCGTTTTCACATGCCATGGAGCATAGTATTGTAGAGAATATTAGTCATGAAGCGATTTCTCTTCGTTTTATGCAGGAACTCAATACAATGTTTAACGGAAGTTTAACGGTTGCCATTGCCATTTTCAATGGAGAACATGATAGAAAATTTTTAAATCAACTCGTATCCAGTCAATTGGATATGGATCGTCTGGATTATTTAAAACGGGACAGTTTCTATACCGGTGTTGCAGAAGGAAACACCAATGCGGAGCGCTTAATTACGATGTTGAACGTGGTAGACGGTAATTTGGTGGTCGAGGAAAAAGGAATATACTCCGTGGAGAAGTTTCTTATGGCTAGAAGGTTTATGTATTGGCAGGTGTACCTGCACAAGACCGGGGTAGTGGCGGAACAACTTTTAATACGAATCTTAAAAAGGGCACGATATCTTATAAAAAAGAAACAGTCCCTAGTAGCTAGTGAAGCACTACTTTATTTTTTAAATCATAGAATAGACATTAAAAATTTTGATGATGCCACGCTGCGATTGTTTTCTAGATTGGACGATGTAGATGTGTTCGGTGCAATGAAGCTATGGCAATATGCGGACGACTTTATTCTGTCCGAACTTTGTAAAATGATTTTAGACAGAAAACTACTTCATATCAAAATAAAGAACGAACCCTTTAAACCAGAAAAATTAAAGGACAAATTCCTGAAGACACAGGAACGATTTAAACTATCCGACGAAGAAACCTTGTATCTGGTCTTTGACGGAGTCATAGCGAACAAGGCCTATGATAGGGATGAGCAAAATATAAATATCCTAAAGAAGAACGGTAAAATTGTAGATGTTGCCGAGTTATCCGATTATTTAAACTTAAACGCACTCTCTAAAACGGTGACCAAATATTATGTCTGTTATCCCAAAAACACAGTCTAATTTAAATAGTCTGTAGGTTTCCCCGAACTAGAATCTTGTTTAACTATTTTTCTTACTTTTGTGCTCATGGTATTTACAGCAGGTCAAATTGCAGGTATTTTAGAGGGTGAAGTACAAGGAAATTCAGAAGTAGCCGTTCATAAGCTTGCAAAAATTGAGGAAGGTGAAAAAGGTTCGCTAACCTTTTTGGCTAACCCCAAATATACTTCTTTCATTTACAAAACAAGGGCATCTATCACTATAGTGAATAGGGATTTTGTTCCGGACCAAAAGTTGGATACCACGCTCATAAAAGTTGAAGATGCCTACAAGGCTTTCTCTAAATTATTGGAGTATTACAATCAAGTTAAGAACAATAAAATAGGCATTGAGGAGCCGGTGTTTAAATCGGATACGGCAACCTATGGTGAGGACCTTTATTTAGGTGCGTTTTCCTACCTGGGAAACAATGTTAGCCTAGGTAACAATGTAAAGATTTATCCTAACGTATATATCGGTGATAACGTAAGCATTGGCAATAATGTGATTGTTTTTGCCGGAGCCAAAATATATTCTGAAACTAGTATTGGTGACAACTGCGTTGTGCATAGTGGTGTAATATTAGGTGCAGATGGTTTTGGTTTTACCCCGAACGAAAAGGGAGAATTCACGAAAGTGCCCCAGACCGGGAACGTAATTCTTGAAGATAATGTAGATGTGGGGGCAGGCACAACAATTGATAGGGCCACACTGGGATCGACCATTCTCAGGAAAGGGGTTAAACTTGACAATCAAATCCAGATTGCGCATAATGTAGAAATTGGTGAACATACGGTTATCGCTGCCCAGACCGGTATTGCAGGTTCCACAAAAATTGGAAAGTATTGCATGATCGGCGGTCAGGTGGGTATTGTGGGGCATATCGTAATTGGTGATAAGGTAAAGATTCAAGCGCAGTCGGGAATCGGTAGAAATGTAAAGGATAATGAAGTATTGCAGGGTTCACCTGCCTTAAATTACGGGGATTATAATAAGTCCTACGTACATTTTAAGAATTTACCCAAAATAATAAGTAGAATCGACGACTTGGAAAAATAAGTATTGACGATGGAAAAAACCAATGACAAACAAAGAACAATTGCCAAAGAGGTATCCCTCACTGGTGTTGGCTTGCATACGGGTGAAAATGTGACCATAAAGTTTCTTCCCGCTGCGGAGAACCATGGCTACGCCTTTAAAAGAGTAGATGTTGAAGGAGAACCGATTATAGAGGCCGATGCCAACTACGTCATTAACACACAGCGTGGCACAAATCTAGAAAAACGAGGTGTTAAGATACAGACTTCGGAACATGTGCTGGCCGCTTTGGTAGGGCTTGAGATTGATAACGTACTCATAGAAATAGATGCACCGGAACCTCCGATTATGGATGGTTCTTCTAAATTTTTTGTAGAAGCCTTAGAAAGCGCTGGTATTGTTGAACAAGAGGCCTTACGTGAGGTATATGTAGTGAAGGATGTCATCACTTATAAGGATGAGGCTACGGGTAGTGAGATTACCGTGATTCCTTCGGATGAGTACCAAGTTACCACAATGGTGGACTTTGGAACCAAAGTACTGGGCACCCAAAACGCCACACTAGAGCACATATCCGATTTCAAGGCTGAAATTGCCGATGCACGAACTTTTAGTTTCTTGCACGAGTTAGAAATGTTATTGGAAAACGGACTCATTAAAGGCGGAGATTTAAATAACGCTATTGTCTATGTGGACAAGGAAATTTCCGATGCCACGATGAAAAAACTGGAGAAAGCCTTCAATAAGAAAAAGCTTTCCGTGAAGCCCAATGGCATTTTGGATAATTTAACTTTACACCAACCCAATGAAGCTGCCAGACATAAGTTGTTAGATGTCATTGGGGATTTGGCCCTAACCGGTACTAGGATTCAAGGGAAGGTTATTGCGAATAAGCCCGGGCACTACGTGAATACCCAGTTCGCAAAAAAACTTTCTAGCATCATCAAATTAGAAAAGAGAAACAATGTACCCAAGTACGATCTGCACCAAACGCCTTTGATGGACGTTACGCAGATTATGAATATGTTGCCGCATAGACCACCATTTTTGTTAGTGGACAAAATATTGGAATTATCTGACTCCCATGTGGTAGGTGTAAAAAACGTGACGATGAACGAACCGTTCTTCGTAGGTCATTTTCCAGGAGCTCCGGTAATGCCAGGTGTTTTACAAGTGGAAGCAATGGCGCAAACAGGCGGTATTTTAGTTTTAAGTACAGTGCCCGACCCAGAAAATTACCTGACGTTCTTTATGAAGATGGATAACGTTAAGTTCAAGAGACAGGTGCTACCTGGTGATACCCTAATATTTAAATGTACCTTGATTTCGCCGATTCGTAGGGGTATTTGCCATATGCAGGCCTATGCATATGCTAATGATAAATTGGTTTCTGAAGCCGAATTGATGGCGCAAATAGTTAAAACCAAACAAGAAGCCTAATTATGAATCAACCTCTTGCTTATGTCCATCCGGGCGCAAAAATTGCAAAAAATGTGGTTATAGAACCATTTACGACTATACATAATAATGTAACTATCGGGGATGGTACCTGGATAGGTTCTAATGTTACCATCATGGAAGGTGCCCGTATTGGAAAGAACTGTAATATTTTTCCCGGTGCTGTTATTTCTGCCCCTCCTCAGGATTTAAAATATGATGGGGAAGAAACTACGGTGGTCATTGGAAACGGAACAACCATTAGGGAATGTGCAACGATACATAAAGGTACTTCCGATAGAATGAAGACCGTCATAGGGAAGAACTGCTTAATTATGGCCTATTGCCATGTGGCGCATGACTGTTTGGTAGGGGACAATTGTATCTTCTCAAATAATTCCACCCTAGCGGGGCATGTAACTATAGGAGATAATGTAATACTGGCCGGACTGGTAGCGGTACACCAATTTGTATCTATCGGTCAACATGCATTCGTTACCGGAGGTTCTTTGGTACGAAAAGACGTTCCACCGTACGTAAAGGCGGCAAGGGAACCCTTGTCCTACGTAGGGATTAATTCCGTTGGTTTACGTAGACGTGGATTCGTTTCAGAAAAAATAAGGGAGGTTCAAAACATTTACAGAATCTTATATCAAAAACACTATAATAACACACAAGCAGTACAGATTATAGAGGCGGAAATGGAAGCAACTCCAGAGCGCGACGAAATTCTCCAGTTCATTAGGGATTCCCAACGTGGAATTATGAAAGGATATTTCAGCAACAACTAAAAAAAATCAAAGAACAAAGCGTGGCCTATTGGCCGCTTTCAACATAATCAAGATAAATTAGAATGGCATCAACATCAGATATTAGAAAAGGACTTTGCATTAGGTATAATAATGATATTTATAAAATCATCGAGTTCCTTCACGTAAAACCGGGGAAAGGACCCGCTTTTGTTAGAACTAAATTAAAGAGTGTCTCTTCAGGTAAAGTCTTGGATAACACCTTTTCTGCAGGACATAAAATTGAGGATGTTCGTGTAGAAACGCGTTCCTATCAGTTTCTATATGCCGAAGGGGAAACGTATCATTTTATGAATACGGACGACTACAATCAAATTACATTACAGGAAGGTAGTTTAGACGCTCCGGGGCTATTAAAAGAAGGAGAGGTGGTGAAAATTATGTTCAATACGGAGGATAGCATGCCACTGTCCGTTGATATGCCGGCAAGTGTGGTGTTAGAAATAACGTATACGGAGCCAGGAGTAAAAGGCAACACGGCAACCAATGCAACTAAACCTGCGAAAGTGGAAACGGGAGCAGAGGTTAATGTTCCTTTGTTCATAAACGAAGGTGATAAGGTTAAAATCGATACGTCTAACGGTTCCTATATGGAACGTGTAAAAGAATAAATTGTATCCTTGAAATTCCCTACAACCTTTACGCTCCAACAAGTTGCTGAAATTATAAATTCGGACTATGTCGGTGATGCCGATTTTCCGGTAATGGGGATGAACGAAATCCATGTCGTAACGCATGGTGATATTGTTTTTGTGGACCATCCCAAATACTATGACAAGGCACTTTCTTCTAAAGCCACCATTGTCCTAATAAATAAGAAAGTAGACTGTCCCAAGGGAAAGGCGCTGTTAATTTCCGACGACCCTTTTAGGGATTTTAACAAGCTAACGCTTTATTTTAAACCCTTTGTTCCTTCGGAACGGGCCATTTCCAACACCTCGAAAATTGGGGTAAATACCATTGTACAACCTAATGTGTTTATCGGTAACAATGTGCAGATCGGTGATAATTGTATCATCCATGCCAATGTAAGTATTTATGATAACTGTATTATCGGCAACGGAGTAACCATCCACTCAGGAACGGTACTGGGTGCAGACGCTTTTTATTATAAGAAACGACCGGAAGGATTTGACAAATTAAGGTCTGGCGGCAGGGTGGTGCTGGAAGATAACGTAGACCTAGGGGCGCTATGTACTATAGATAGAGGCGTAACGGGTGACACCAGAATAGGTGAGGGTACAAAAATAGACAACCAAGTACATGTAGGTCACGATACGGTCGTAGGAAAAAAGTGTCTTATTGCCTCGCAGACAGGAATTGCCGGCTGTGTAATTATTGAAGACGAAGTCACCCTTTGGGGTCAAGTTGGAACAAATAGTGGTATTACGATTGGCGCTAAGGCCGTTATTATGGGCCAAACAGGTGTTACGAAATCTGTAGAAGGGGGAAAGAGCTATTTCGGAACACCTATAGAGGAATCAAGGGAAAAACTGAAACAATTGGCCTACGTCAAGAAGATTCCCGATTTGATAAAAAAGTTAGAAAACAAATAAAGGAGAATACTTTAGTATTCATTATCAAACATATATTTTTGTAAAAATAAAAATCAACAATAGTATGAGCGTTTTAGTTAATAAGGATTCCAAGATAATTGTACAAGGTTTTACGGGGAGTGAAGGCACATTCCATGCCGAGCAAATGATTGAATACGGTACTAATATCGTAGGTGGTGTAACTCCGGGAAAAGGTGGGCAAGAGCACTTGGGGAAACCTGTTTTTAACACTGTCGCAGAAGCTGTTGAACATGTAGGGGCGGATACAACAATTATTTTTGTGCCACCCGCCTTTGCCGCCGACGCCATTATGGAGGCTGCGAACGCTGGCATCAAAGTTATTATTACCATTACCGAGGGTATTCCCGTAGCGGATATGGTGATGGCATCCAACTATATTAAAGATAAAGACTGTCGATTAGTTGGTCCTAATTGTCCAGGTGTTATTACTCCGGGAGAAGCAAAAGTTGGTATCATGCCAGGATTCGTATTTAAGAAAGGAAACGTCGGTATTGTATCTAAGTCAGGAACCTTAACCTATGAAGCAGCGGACCAAGTAGTGCGCCAAGGTTTAGGAATTACTACAGCTATTGGTATTGGCGGTGACCCTATTATAGGAACGACTACTAAAGAGGCCGTTGAATTATTGATTAATGACCCTGAAACCGAATGTGTTGTGATGATCGGGGAGATAGGGGGTCAGTTAGAAGCGGATGCCGCTAAATGGTACAAGGCCAGCGGAAGTAAAAAGCCGGTTGTTGGTTTCATTGCTGGCGAGACAGCGCCTGCCGGGAGAACCATGGGGCATGCCGGAGCAATAGTTGGAGGTAGCGATGATACCGCACAAGCTAAGAAAAAAATTATGCGGGAGCATGGTATCCATGTGGTGGATTCACCTGCGGAGATTGGCATAAAAGTAAAAGAGGTAATGTCTTAGTAAGACGTTAAAACTTATTTAAATCCCGTTTTCGACGGGATTTTTTTCATCCATAGAGCAACAAAACTTATATTTGATAAAGTACCTAACAAATAAATAATTTATGAAACTGTTAGAAGGAAAAAACGTAATTATCACGGGAGCTAGTCGTGGAATTGGTATGGGCATAGCCAAAGTTTTTGCGGAACACGGAGCAAATGTTGCCTTTACTTATAGTTCCAGCGAAGCGCCGGCAAAAGAATTGGAAAAGGAATTGATAGCCAAAGGCGTTAAAGCAAAAGCATATAAAAGTAATGCTGCTAGTTTTAGTGAGGCGGATGTACTTGTAAACGAGGTATTGAAAGATTTTGATGGTGTTATCGATATCCTTATCAATAATGCCGGTATTACCAAGGACAACCTTTTAATGCGAATGTCAGAAGCCGATTTTGATACGGTCATAGATATCAATCTGAAATCGGTCTTTAATATGACCAAGGCCGTTCAGAGAACCTTATTGAAGCAGCGCAGCGGCTCCATTATTAATATGAGTAGTGTTGTAGGTGTAAAAGGTAATGCGGGACAGACCAACTACGCCGCATCAAAAGCAGGAATGATAGGTTTTACCAAATCTGTGGCGCTAGAGCTAGGATCACGCAATATTCGTTGTAACGCTATAGCACCTGGATTCATTGAAACCGAAATGACCGATAAGTTAGACGAGAAAACCGTACAGGGTTGGAGAGATGGTATACCTTTAAAACGAGGGGGGTCTACAGTGGATATTGCCAATGCATGTTTATTCTTTGCTTCGGATTTATCTGCTTATGTTACTGGTCAGGTTTTGAACGTTGATGGCGGAATGCTTACCTAATTCCTAAAAACTTCTATTTATGATTTATGTAACTACGGATTATATTGCCGGAAAAGAGATATCCGAATCCTTAGGTATCGTAAGAGGCAGTACTGTTAGAGCCAGAAATATTGGAAGGGATGTCTTTGCCGGGCTAAAAAATCTTGTAGGTGGTGAAATATCGGAATACACCCAATTATTGGCCCAAGCTCGGGAACAGGCCATAAAGCGAATGCTAGACGATGCACAAAGGGTAGGGGCGGATGCGGTCGTGAATGTAAGGTTCAATACTTCTCAGGTGATGCAAGGAGCGGCGGAAATGCTCGCCTATGGCACTGCGGTAAAATTAAAATAGTTGGTCATGGATATATTTCCTAGACTCCTTTTTCTGCTTTTTTACGGGGGATTATTTGTAATCCTGATTTATCTCATCTTCAAACGCATAGAAGACAAGAGAAATGAGGAATTTGAACAAAGGGATAATTAATATATGGAAACAAAGACCGTTTTAGTCATACTTTTCGCTGCGGTAGTTTCTTTGCTCCTAGTACTGCTTCAATATTACTTTAGGGTAAGAAAAAGAGATAAAACAACACTTTTACTATCATTTTTAAGGTTCTTAGGAGTATTTGGTATACTTCTTCTTTTGATAAATCCTAAGTTTTCTAGTACAATCTATACTGTTGAGCAACCCAATCTCGTAATTTTAGTGGACAATTCTACTTCGGTTGCGGCGTATGATAGTACAATTCAACAAATACGGACTACTATTGATGATTCTCAAGAATTAACGGATCGTTTTAAGGTGAATTCCTATGGCTTTGGAGCCGATATAGGGGTGTTGGATAGCCTTACTTTTAAAGAGAAGCAAACGGACATTACAAAGTCGTTAGAGGTGTTGTCCCAAGTTTACGCCAGAAAAAAGACGGCCGTACTCTTAATATCGGATGGAAATCAGACCATTGGAGAGGACTATTCCTTTTATAAAACTAAGGAGAATCTTAGTATATATCCTGTTACCGTTGGCGACACAACTAACTACGAGGATTTAAGCGTAGGGTCCATCAATACTAATACTTATGCATTTTTGGACAATCAGTTTCCCGCAGAAACCTTTATCTCCTATCAAGGAAGGGGTGAGGCGGTGGCTACTGTAACGATTACAATGGATAATAAAATTGTACATTCGGAAAGACTCCGGTTTTCAAAAAAATCCAATTCGAAAAATATTAAAACGCTGATTAAAGCGGGTAGCGTAGGTAAAAAGGAAATTAAGGTAAACATTACCCAATTACCATCGGAAAGGAATACTGCGAATAATAGAAGGGAAACTATCATCGAGGTCATTGATGAGAAAACAAAAATTGGGCTGGTTTCCGAGATTTTACATCCGGATTTAGGTGCGTTAAAAAAAGCTATAGAAACGAATGAACAACGTAATGTTCAGATTATTCAGCCTTCCACGGTAAACACCGATTTAGAGGATATCGATTTATTCATCCTTTATGAACCCAATGCAGCCTTCAACAATATTTTTCAATTTGCAGAAAAGAAAAAGGCTAATCTGTTAATTGTAACAGGTACAAATACCGATTTTAACTATTTAAACTCGGCACAGAATAACTTTAAAATTGAAGGTGGGTATCCCAATCAAGAGGTTTTTGGGGTTCTGAATAAAGGTTTCTCCAAATATGACATCACTAACTTTGACCTTGAGAATTTTCCACCACTTAATAGCGACGCCGGCCCTTTGAACTTTAACGTTCCTTATGAAACATTGTTGGGAACAAAAATCAAAGGCCTGGATATGAACGCACCTCTTTTCTCTCTTTTTGAGACGGACGATAGAAAAATAGCATTGTTAGTTGGCGAGGGTATCTGGAAGTGGCGCTTGCAATCTTTTAGAAATTACGGAGATTTTACAAATTTTGATGCTTTTGTTGGTAACCTTTTCCGATACCTCTACAGTAATAAAACCAAGGATAGGCTTAATCTCGACTATAACAGCCGATATGAAGGAAATAGTGCCGCTTATATAACAGCAACTTTTTTTGATGAAGCGTATCGTTTTAATCCGAACGCTCAATTAACGATTACCGTAACTAATGAAAGTACTAACAAGAGCAATACGAGCCCAATGGTTTTAAAAAATGGATATTTTGAAGCCGACCTAACCAATCTTGTGGCAGGTAATTACAGATTTACCGTCAACGTTAAGGACGAAAACATCTCAGAGTCGGGTACCTTTGTTATTTCCAATTTTGATATTGAGAAACAATTTGTTTCCAGTAATGATGATAAAATGAAACTGCTTGCAGAAAACACGGGTGGAGCACACCATTACGCTTCAAATTACGAAAATTTACTGTCGGAACTTATTTCTTATGGCGACTATGTGCCCACACAAAAAAGCACTGAAAATGTCGTATCTTTGATAGATTTTAAAATACTATTAGCGCTCATAGTTTTTGCTTTTGCGATGGAGTGGTTGATAAGAAAATATAATGGATTAATCTAAAATAAAGAAGATGGATAAATTACCAAAGATTGCCTTACCGGCAATATTTATAATCATTGCATTAGTAATACTGATTTCTAAGTCGGCTGTCACCATTGGTTCCGGTGAAGCGGGAGTACTCTATAAAACCTTTGGTGGCGGGGTTGTTACGGATAAGCCGCCTCTGGGAGAAGGTTTTCATATTGTAGCGCCATGGAATAAGGTGTATGTCTATGAAGTACGGCAGCAAGAAGTATTGGAAAAAATGAACGTACTTTCTAGTAATGGTTTGGATATTAAATTAGAGGCTTCGGCTTGGTTCGAACCAATACGGAGCGATTTGGGCAAATTGCATCAGGAGAAGGGCGAGGCCTATATTCAAAGAGTACTATTGCCCACGATTAGATCTGCAGCCCGTTCTGTCGTTGGCAGATATACCCCGGAGCAACTATATTCAAGTAAGCGTGATGCCATACAACAAGAAATTTTTGACGAGACAAAAAAAATCGTTGAAGGTGAGTATATTCAATTAAATGAAATTTTGGTGCGTGATGTAACCTTACCGCCAACCATTAAAGATGCGATTGAACGTAAATTAAAACAGGAACAAGAATCCCTTGAATATGAGTTTAGATTGGTTACGGCCAAGAAGGAGGCGGAGAAAGTGACCATTGAGGCTCAAGGTAAGGCCGATGCGAACAGAATTCTAAGCGCATCCCTCACCGACAAGATTTTACAGGATAAAGGTATCGACGCTACTTTGAAATTATCGGAATCTCCAAATGCCAAGGTTATTGTTGTGGGGAGCGGTGATTCTGGTCTTCCTTTGATTTTGGGTAATAATTAAAAAACTGCAAAACATTTTGTTTCATTTTTAACTTTTGTTTTGTGAAGTCAAAAATAGATTTTACTTTTACATCGTAATGAAAATTAGAACTACACATCATCATATCCATACACACGCTTAGGCGAGGTAGGAATGTTTTGTAGTAGTACAACATATTTAAAAACCCGTTTGAGCAATCAAGCGGGTTTTGTTTTTTAACCTGTTCTGGTTACTCAACATTAATAAACACCAATGACAAAAATTAGAATTGCTATTCAGAAATCAGGGAGATTGAACGAAGATTCCCTTCAAATACTGAAAGACTGTGGAATATCCATTGACAACGGAAAGGACCAATTAAAGGCTTCCAGTAGAAACTTTCCCATGGAAGTGTTTTACCTACGTAACGGAGATATTCCTCAGTACCTTAGGGATGGGGTGGTTGATATCGCTATTATCGGCGAGAACGTATTAATAGAAAAAGGTACGGATATCAGTATTGCTGAAAAACTCGGCTTCTCCAAGTGTAAGGTATCCCTTGCCGTACCCAAATCCTTTAAGTATAATTCTGTAAAGGACTTTGAAGGGAAACGAATCGCCACATCCTATCCTAATACGGTGAAGAATTATCTAGCGGAGAAAGGAGTAAATGTGGACTTGCATATTATTAGTGGTTCTGTAGAAATTGCACCCAATATTGGATTGGCAGATGGCATTTGTGATATTGTTTCTAGTGGAAGCACCTTGTTCAAGAACAATTTAAAAGAGGTGGAGGTAATGCTTAAAAGTGAAGCGGTACTAGCTGTTTCACCAACCATATCCGAAGAACGTAAAGCACTACTTGGCAAACTGCAGTTTCGTATTCAGGCTGTGTTAAAAGCTCGGCAGTCTAAGTATGTACTATTAAATGCGCCTAATGACAAGCTACAAAACATCTTGGCCCTGTTGCCCGGAATGCGAAGTCCTACCGTGCTTCCCTTGGCAGAAGAGGGATGGAGTTCGGTACACACCGTAATTAATAAGGATACTTTCTGGGAAGTAATAGATGAGCTAAAACATGCAGGTGCTGAGGGAATTTTGGTTTGTCCAATCGAAAAAATGGTTTTATAAACCTCTCCTAACCTCCCCAAAGAGGAGGAACAAACAAATAATTATGAATAAAATATATAAACCCGAAATAGCAGACTGGAAGGACGTTTTAAGACGGCCTACACAAACCGTGGCCGCTATTGAGGATACTGTGAACAGCGTGTTTTCAGCGGTAAGAGAAGAAGGTGATAGTGCTGTTTTAAGGTATACAGAGGAGTTTGACAAGGTGAAATTAAATTCAATTTTGGTATCCGAAGCAGAACTGAAGGAAGCAGAAGGATTGGTTTCTGATGATTTAAAGGAAGCTATCGATTTGGCAAAATCAAATATTGAGGTCTTTCACAAAGCACAAAAGACCGATAGAATAGAAGTAGAGACCACGACAGGAGTGTACTGCTGGCAAGAAAAACGGGCTATTCAAAAAGTAGGCCTATATATTCCGGGAGGAACAGCTCCTCTATTTTCTACAATTCTTATGCTAGCGATACCAGCGGCCATTGCGGGTTGTAAGGAGGTTGTACTCTGTTCTCCGCCTAATAGCGAAGGAAAATTGGACCCTGCCATATTGTATACCGCATCACTTTGTGGTGTAACTAAAATTGTAAAAGTTGGCGGCATACAGGCTATTGCCGGGATGACCTTTGGTACAGAGACAATTCCGCAGGTCTATAAAATATTCGGACCAGGTAATCAGTACGTCACGGTCGCTAAGCAGATTGCTACCAAATTTGGTGTCGCAATCGATATGCCCGCTGGCCCTAGTGAACTGTTGGTCGTAGCAGATGATTCAGCCAACGCAGCCTTTGTTGCTTCAGATTTATTGAGTCAGGCAGAACATGGTGTGGACAGTCAGGTTATCCTAGTATCTACCTCCAAGAATATGATAGATACTGTTGCAGATGAAGTTGCCCTGCAGTTAGAAGACTTACCCAGAAAAGAGATTGCCCAAAAAGCCATTGCAAATAGCAAGCTTATTTTTGTTGAAGATGACCAAATAGCTATTGATTTAATAAATGAGTACGGACCTGAACATTATATTGTCTGCGTCTCTAACGAGGATTTCTATGTAGAAAACACCTTAAATGCGGGCTCTGTATTTATAGGAAATTATACTCCGGAAAGTGCAGGGGATTATGCTTCGGGCACCAATCATACCTTACCGACTAATGGTTATGCCAAACAGTATAGCGGTGTTAATTTGGACAGCTTTATGAAGAATATGACGTTTCAAAAGATTTCACGGGAAGGCATCCAGAATATAGGCAGTGCTATTGAATTGATGGCCGAGGCAGAAGGATTACAAGCACACAAAAATGCGGTTACACTTCGTTTGAATAGTTTAAAATGAGTTTTGATCTAGATAAAATAATACGTGAGAATGTAAAGGGCTTAAGCCCCTATTCTTCTGCGCGCGACGAGTACGTTTCAGACGGTTCCAAAATGGTGTTTTTAGATGCCAATGAGAATCCCTTCGATAATGGTGTAAATCGGTACCCGGACCCCAAACAACGAAGTTTAAAAGCGCTTTTGGCAGCACAAAGAGGTATTGGGGAAAACAATATCCTTTTAGGCAATGGTAGCGATGAAGTATTGGATTTGTTATTTAGAGCTTTTTGTGAGCCCGGAGAAGATAATGTAATCACCTTACCACCTACATATGGTATGTACGGTGTACTTTGTGGTATTAACAACGTAGCAAACAGGTCTATTTTATTAGAGGCGAATTTTCAGCCTAATGTAGAAGCTATTTTAAATACAGTGGACAAGAATTCAAAGCTTGTTTTTATTTGCTCACCTAATAACCCGACTGGTAATACAATTTCTGCTCACAAAATAGAAGAACTCTTAAATACCTTTGACGGATTGGTGGTGATAGATGAAGCGTATATTGATTTTTCTTCAGAACAAAGTTGGATCGCTAAATTGTTGGAATACCCGAATTTGGTGGTGACACAGACCTTGTCCAAGGCCTACGGTATGGCAGGAATTAGGCTAGGTATCTGTATTGCTTCAGAAGAGGTAATCGGGGTTTTAAACAAGATTAAACCGCCTTATAACGTAAACGAACTAACGCAACAAAGGGCTAAGGAGCGTGTATCTAACGAGAAAGTAGTACAAAAAGAAATTACTGCTATTCTTAAAGAACGCCAACTACTTAAAGATGCATTAGCAGACGTATCCTTTGTTACTAAGGTTTACCCTTCAGATGCGAACTTTATTTTGGCCAAGGTGGATGACGCTTCCATCCGGTACCAACAATTATTAGAAAAAGGAATTGTAGTTCGCAATCGTACCACACAACCCTTATGCGAGAATACCCTAAGGTTTACCGTGGGAACGCCAGACGAGAATAATACATTAATTAAAGCTTTAAAATCAATAGTATGATTGAAGATATAAGCTCCCCCGTGGGCAAAGGAGGAGGCCGTCGTGTTCTTTTCATTGATCGTGATGGAACCATCATTAAGGAGACCGTTGACGAGCAAATAGACGCTTTTAACAAAATGGTTTTTTATCCTAAAGCCTTTACTTATTTGGGGAAAATAGCTAAGGAACTAGATTATGAATTGGTAATGATTACCAACCAAGATGGTTTAGGAACGGATGTCTTTCCGGAACACACATTTTGGCCCGTGCATAATTTCATTATAAAATCATTCGAAAACGAGGGAGTCGTCTTCGATAAGGTTTTTTTAGATAAAACTTTTCCTCATGAGAACTCAAACACAAGAAAACCTGGTACTGGACTATTAACGGAATATTTTTCTGAAAGCTACGACCTCGGAAATTCTTTTGTCATAGGTGATCGGTTAACAGATATAGAGCTGGCCAAAAACCTTGGGGCCCAAGGTATTTTCATCAATGATAACACCAATCTCGGCACGGGCGAAATTACGGTAAAACGAGAGGAGCTTGATGCAACTATCGCCCTAGAAACCAATGATTGGGAAAAAATATACGAGTTCTTGAAACTTAAAGAACGTACCGCTGAAATAACCAGAAAGACAAACGAAACGGACATCCATATCAATTTAAATCTTGATGGTACCGGTAAAAGTGATATAAAGACTGGACTTGCTTTTTTTGACCATATGCTTGATCAGTTGGCGCGTCACGGGCAAATGGACCTTGCCATCAAAGTAAACGGAGACTTAGAGGTAGACGAGCATCACACGATTGAGGATACCGGTATAGCTTTAGGGGAAGTTTTTGCTAAGGCGTTGGGAAATAAATTGGGTATTGAGCGCTATGGATTTTGCTTACCCATGGACGATTGCCTTGCTCAGGTAGCTATAGATTTCGGAGGGCGTAACTGGTTGGTATGGGATGCAGATTTTAAGAGGGAAATGGTAGGGGACATGCCCACTGAAATGTTTCACCATTTCTTTAAATCATTCACGGACGGTGCCAAAGCAAATTTAAATGTAAAGGCCGAAGGAACAAATGAGCATCATAAGATTGAGGCCATCTTTAAAGCTTTCGCCAAGGCTATAAAAATGTCCGTTAAGCGCGATGTGGAGAAAATGGTGTTGCCTAGTACAAAAGGGCTATTGTAAAAACGATTGGAGATTTAATAGTATAGAATGAAAATTGTTATTATAAATTATGGCGCTGGTAATATTCAAAGCATCAAATTTGCTATAAAACGATTAGGTTTTGAAGCAATTCTGAGCAGTGATATCCAAGAGATACGAAATGCGGATAAGGTCATCTTTCCTGGAGTAGGTGAGGCCAGTAGTGCTATGAAGAAACTCCGTGATAGCGGATTGGATACCATTATTCCCACCTTAAAACAACCCGTACTTGGTATATGTCTAGGGATGCAGTTAATGTGTAATTCCTCTGAAGAGGGCAATACCAAGGGAATTGGAATTTTTGATGTTGATGTAATAAAGTTTCATACTGATGTAAAAGTACCGCAGATTGGGTGGAACCAAATTACAGGTTTAGAATCAGATTTGTTTAAAGGAATCCAAAACCAAGAGCATATTTATTTGGTCCATAGTTTTTATGCCCCGGTTTGTAATGCCACTATTGCTTCATGTAATTACGGTATTCCTTATAGTGCTGCTTTGCAAAAAGATAATTTTTACGGCACCCAATTCCACCCAGAGAAAAGTAGTGCAGTTGGTCAAGAGATATTGGCTAATTTTTTAGAAATTTGATGGGTAAAGATTTTTTTATTTCAAATGATAAGAACTTACTGAATATTAAAGCAATAAAAAGCTTTATAGCGGATGAATATTGGGGTGATGGAAGAACAATTTTAGATGTAGAGAAAACTGTCAAAAACTCTTATTGTTTTGGAATATATACCCTGGGTAATGAACAAATCGGTTTTGCAAGAGTAGTTACCGATTATATCTATTTCGGTTACCTTATGGATGTGGTCATATTTGAACGATTCCAAGGAAAGGGATATGGAAAAAGTCTTATTGAACACGTATTGCAGGACAGCGTTATAAAAGGACTCAAAACAATAGCGTTGAAAACTAAAGATGCACATAGTCTGTACGAGCGGTATAACTTTAAAAAGATTGGTAATTCTCCGCTATGGATGAGTATTGATAAACAAAAATTAGACTAATAGAATGAGAGTAATACCTGCCATAGATATCATAGATGGTAAATGTGTTCGCCTTTCTAAAGGGGATTATGATACCAAGATAATATATAATGAAAACCCGTTGGAAGTGGCCAAGCGTTTTGAAGCCCACGGCATTCAATATTTACACTTGGTAGATTTAGACGGCGCAAAATCCAAACATATAGTTAACCATAGTATTTTAGAGCAAATAGCCTCAAAGACAAGTTTGCAAATAGATTTTGGAGGGGGTTTAAAGACTGATGAAGACTTGCGTATCGCCTTTGAAAGCGGAGCTATCCAGGTTACGGGTGGAAGTATTGCGGTGAAGAATGCGGAAGTATTTTTGGGTTGGATCGCCAAACATGGTTCCGATAAAATCATTTTAGGCGCAGACGCTATGGACGAAAAAGTGGCCGTTTCTGGATGGCAGGAAGAATCCAAAGAGGAACTCATCCCGTTTATCGAACAGTATCAGTCCAAAGGTATTCAGTATGTTATTTGTACGGATATTAGTAAAGATGGCATGCTGGAAGGACCGTCGTTTGGTTTGTATCAAAAGATTTTAAGTAGTACGTCTAAAGAGCGGCCGTTAAAGTTAATTGCTTCCGGTGGTATATCTACCTTTGACGAATTACCCAAATTGGCAGAATTAGGTTGTGAAGGTACCATTATCGGAAAGGCAATATATGAGAACAGAATCAGTCTTAAACAATTGGAAACATACATTATAAGTCGTGGATAAAGAAGAACAATTAGTACAGGAATTGGTCAACAATGCGCTTTATCGTATGGATGAGAGTACGCGTATGATTAAAAAAAGTCTGGAAAATGTAAGCGATGAAGAATTATGGTCCAAACCTAATGCTTCCTTAAACAGTATCGCTAATTTATTACTGCATTTATGCGGGAATATATCACAATATGTTATTTCCTCATTAGGGGAAACCGAGGATAAAAGAGAACGAGATGCAGAATTCACTACTGGTGGAGGATTAACAAAAAAGGAGCTGCTACAAAAGCTTGAAGAAACCGTGGACATGGCCAAACGCATCATTTACGATACCGATACCGAACAATTTTTGAAAAAGAGGCAAGTTCAAGGATTTACCTTTTCCGGAGTTGGTATTGTGCTGCATGCAGTGGAACATTATTCATACCATACGGGACAAATTGCATTTTGGGTAAAACAGTTGAAAGACATAGACCTAGGGTTTTATGACGGTATGGATTTAAATATTAAAAACAAAGATTCATAATGCTAGCGAAGAGAATTATACCATGTCTGGATATTAAAGATGGAAGAACAGTAAAAGGCGTCAATTTCGTTGATTTGCGTGATGCTGGTGACCCGGTAGAGCTAGCAGCCATTTATAGTGAGGAAGGCGCAGACGAGCTAGTTTTTTTAGACATTTCCGCTACGGAACAGAAACGAAAAACCTTGGCAGAGTTAGTATATAAGGTTGGTGAAAGAATAAATATTCCTTTTACAGTAGGAGGAGGCATTTCTTCTGTGGCAGATGTGGATATCTTATTACAGAATGGAGCGGATAAGGTGAGCATCAATTCATCTGCCGTCAAAAATCCGCAGTTAATAAACGATTTAGTGGCCAAATTTGGGTCTCAATGTATTGTTGTGGCTATTGATGCGAAACAGATTAACGGTAATTGGATAGTGCATTTAGTAGGTGGTAAAGTACCTACGGAACTAAACTTGTTCGATTGGGCTAAAGAAGTGGAAGAAAGAGGAGCGGGTGAAATTCTATTCACCTCTATGGATAATGACGGCACTAAAGACGGGTTTGCCAACGAAGCACTGGCAAAATTATCCACAAGCCTTAAAATTCCCATAATTGCTTCTGGAGGAGCGGGAAATATGCAGCATTTTACGGATACCTTTGTTGATGGTAAGGCAGATGCTGCATTGGCAGCCAGTGTATTTCACTTTAAGGAAATAAAGATTAAAGATTTAAAAGAAGAATTACAGGAAAAAGGAATTCCGGTAAGACTGTAGAACTTGGCTCTTTTTTGATTGATGATCTTTTCTAAATAGCACCATCAACAAAAAACGAACAACAAACAACCATGGTTATGAAAGTAGATTTCAATAAGAAATCAGGCGGATTAGTCCCAGCAATCATCCAAGATGCACGAACCAAAAGTGTATTAATGCTGGGATATATGAACGAAGAGGCATTAGCGAAAACGCAAGAATCGGGCAAGGTTACTTTTTTCAGTAGGTCTAAACAACGTTTATGGACAAAGGGGGAGGAGAGCGGTAATTTTCTTCATGTCATGGACATTACCAATGATTGCGATAAAGACTCCCTCTTAATACAGGTGAATCCCGTTGGGCCTGTTTGCCATACGGGAAGTGATACCTGCTGGAACGAGAAAAACGAATCCCAATTTGGATTCTTTTCCGAGCTTGAGGATACCATTCAACAGCGTCGTACTGCTGCCGATGGTGAAAAATCCTATGTGGCTTCCCTATTTCAGAAAGGAATCAACAAAATAGCCCAAAAAGTTGGTGAAGAGGCTGTAGAAACGGTCATAGAGGCTATGGATAATAATGATGACCTTTTCCTTTATGAAAGTGCAGACTTGTTGTTTCATTATCTCATATTGTTGCAGGCCAAAGGTTATACCTTAAGAGATATTGAAAAGGAACTAATGAAGCGTAAGAAATAGCAAAAGCTCTACGCATCCGCTTTAATAAGGTCTTTAAATGTTTACGGTTTTTTAAAAGGAAATATTTTAAAGAAAGTTAGACTACGCCAAAGCCATTCTAGCGGACCATAATTATAATACGATAGCCATATTTTACTTAGCCATACTTGAAACGCAATGAATACTAATGCAATTAAAAAAGTATATAGTTGGCGTAATTCACCAATGAGACCAAATCCCCAGCCATAAAGTAATAGGGTGCCTATAATACTTTGCAATACGTAATTGGTCAGTGCCATTCTGCCATAGGGTGCTAATTTGGACAACCACCTTTCCGGTTTGGTCTTCTTATAAAGAATTACGAAAATAGCGATCCACAGAAAGGTCATCGCCATATTACCAATATCTACAGCGGATAAGCCTACCATTGCAAACCAACTATCCAGACCGCCATCTGGGCCTACTTGAGAGAATGCCCCAGCAACAAGTCCCAAGGAAACGACGAGGATTACGGAAGACCAAATCACGGTATTCTTTAGTAATTTTTTGTTGTTCCTGTAATTTTTAAAGTATTCTTGCCGTCCTACGAACAACCCTATAAGGAAAAAGGCGAAAGTAAAGTATCCCCTTCCAAAAATACTGAACTGATAATCGGCCTTATCCAAATGGCCTTGTAAGCCATTAGCTTTGAAAACATCCCAAAGACTTCCCTCTTTCAATACATTATAATAATCAACGACCCATGCCGCATTGTTATCCATTTCTGGACTACCTCCCCAAATACTATCCGTTCCAATAAAAAAGTAAATGATATACCTGGCAATGCCTAAAAACAAAATTGCGGAAATTGCGAGTAGCCATTTCGATTTAATTCTATAAAAAGGGATTAGGAAGAGGCCAAGAAACGCATAAATGGTTAAAATATCTCCTCTATAGAAAAGGCTGTGTACATATCCAATTGCCAATAGGATAATCAGACGCCAAAGAAATCGGCCTCCGAAGGGTTTCCCTTTTTTTGAGCCATTATCCATCTGTATAAAAAAGCTCAGTCCAAATAAAAAAGAGAACAAGGCGATAAACTTTCCTCGTAGAAAGAAGAAGATTAAACCATCAATAATATTATCTATCACCCCAACATGAACCGCGTCGTTAAAGCTTTGAGGCGACATGGAGCCTATATAATTCTCCGTCATATGACAGATTAGAATTCCTGCGAGAGCAAGACTTCTTAAGGAATCAATGATTTCTATTCTAGTGGATTTTGATGATGACATAGGGTTTGATTTTGATTGATGTAAGTGATTGAATAACAATACTATCCGTTAAGATAATCATTATTTTTTGGGACTACCACCAGACCACGAATAATTTTTCATAAAGGCCATTAGCTTTTCGCATCCATACCATAGGTGCCCTTTCTTGTATCATACGCAGATTAATATCCATAAGTATTTCAAAATGCGAAGACCAGCTGACGTTTTCATGGGGCGCTACTACCCATTGTGATTTAAAAGGAATATAATAACTGTAGGAGCTAAATTCTTTTCGCTTAAAGTCCTCGAATTTCAACCAGAATCCAACAAGACAATCCTTGTTCAGCGGTCTAATGTGTACCTTATTAATGCCATAGGGGTAAAACAATTGTGCTTTGTAGCAAACTTGATGGTCAATTTGTTCTGTAGATAATCCCATTTGTTCCAATGCCGAAACTGCCGGAGCCGAACGCAACAAGGGAATCTGTTCTTTCTTGATTTTTTCCATCTTGGTGAAAAACATGTCGCGACGATTAGGGCCCATCAGTTGATGAACAGGTGCTGTGATATTGGTATCGATGATGTAGAACTTATAGGTTAGTTCTACATGTACCAAAGCATGAGTAGCCTGTTCCCTTAGTATAAAATCTATCTCTCCTATAGTCTGTTTGCCCGCCCTTACGGGGAGGTTGTGCAAGACCACGTCGTATTGCGTATCATATGCTAGCAGTTGTTTACAGAGATATTCCATTTGATGCCCTAATCGAATCCTTTCTGGAATAGGTTCTGGCTGAAAATGCTTTAACTGCAGTTCTGGAAATTTAAATTGTTGGAGCCCAAATTGCTCGTTAACCCATAAAGGTGGGGTATTTATAAATCCGATACATTGTTGAAGCAACATGAAATCGAAGTTACTACAAACCTTTAAGTTTTCTTAAAATAAACGAGGGCTAATGGGAAATGTATTATTTTTATACTATGCCTATGAATATAAGAAAAGGATTCCGCTTCGTTCCCTATGAAGCGCCTGAACAAAGCACTTTTGATAAGCTTTTTGAAATTTTTCAGGAACTCATTACCCATACTTCTGGAGATTTTGATGAGGCCATAGATTGGTTACGCGAATTGGATAAGGAATACGAACTCACCGATGACGATTATACCATTGAAGATTTTATAGAGGAATTGAAGGCCAAAGGCTACATCCGAGAAGAATTTGAGGACGGTGGCGGTGAAACGGGAGAAGATGGTGAAGAAGGAAAAGGAGCCGGTAACGGAGCCATTTCCATAACCGCTAAAATGGAACGTATTATAAGACAGCGCGCTTTGGACCAAATATTCGGAAAACTGAAGCGTAGCGGTTCAGGGAACCATAAGACAGGGAAATCCGGTCAGGGTGATGAACATACGGGCGATTTTAGGGAGTACCGCTATGGAGATGGTCTGGAACATATTTCCATGACGGAAAGTCTAAAGAATGCGCAGGTAAATCATGGTATCGGCAGCTTTAGGTTAAGTGAAGAAGATTTAGTGGTGGAAGACACCCAGTACAAAGCACAGATGAGTACCATACTGATGATAGACATTAGTCATAGTATGATTCTTTATGGTGAAGACCGTATAACTCCTGCTAAAAAGGTAGCTATGGCGCTTTCCGAATTAATTACCACAAGATATCCCAAGGATACGTTGGACATTCTGGTTTTTGGAAACGATGCTTGGCCCATATCCATAAAGGAATTACCTTATTTAAAGGTTGGGCCTTACCATACCAATACGGTAGCCGGCCTACAACTGGCCATGGATATGCTGCGACGTAAACGAAATACCAACAAACAAATTTTTATGATCACCGACGGCAAGCCTAGCTGCTTACGTATGCCGGATGGCACCTATTATAAGAACAGTGTTGGCCTGGACGATTACATTGTGGAAAAGTGCTATAATATGGCACGGCAGGCGCGGAAAATGCATGTCCCCATCACTACCTTTATGATTGCGCAGGACCCTTATTTGATGAAGTTTATCAGGGAGTTCACGGAGGCTAACAAGGGGAAGGCATTTTTTACCGGTCTTAAAGGTCTTGGTGAAATGATATTTGAGGATTACGAATCCAATAGGCGTAAAAAGCTGCGATAATGATGACTCCTCTATAAGTTGATATGACTGTAAGTTACGTAGGGAGGTATTCCAATTGAAAAAGAAAAAGATTGAAAATAACTATGAATTTGAATTATAAAGAAATTACTACACTAGGAGCGCTTAAAAAATCCGGTTATAAAACAAAGTCCATTAAGGACGAATTACGGGATAATCTTAGAGAACGCATAAAATCAGGGGAAGAAACCTTCACGGGAGTTTGGGGTTATGAAAACTCTGTAATTCCTGAATTGGAACGCGCTATTTTATCAAGGCATAACATTAACCTATTAGGGCTTAGAGGTCAAGCTAAAACACGTTTGGCCAGATTAATGGTGAATCTGCTGGACGAGTGGGTGCCGGTAGTAGAAGGTTCTGAAGTAAATGACGACCCCTTAAGCCCTATGTCGCGCTTCGCTATGGAACTCATAAAGGAGAAAGGAGACGAGACACCTATAACCTGGTTGCATCGAGACCAACGCTTTTCTGAAAAATTGGCCACGCCAGATGTTACCGTTGCAGATTTAATTGGCGATGTGGACCCTATTAAAGCGGCGAACCTAAAACTTTCCTATGCGGATGATCGTGTCATTCATTTTGGAATGATTCCCAGGGCAAATCGCTGTATTTTTGTGATTAACGAGTTACCCGATTTACAGGCACGTATACAAGTATCGCTATTTAATATATTGGAAGAGGGCGATATTCAGATAAGAGGTTTTAAGCTACGCCTACCTTTGGATATTCAATTTGTGTTTACGGCGAATCCTGAGGATTATACCAATAGAGGAAGTATCGTTACGCCTTTAAAGGATAGGATAGGCTCTCAAATCTTGACCCATTATCCAGATGATATAGAAACGGCCAGAAAAATTACCTCTCAAGAAGCGCATTTGGACGATAGACAGTCCAATGCAGTCTATGTGCCGGACATCGCCAAGGATTTATTGGAACAGATAAGTTTTGAAGCCAGGAACAGTGAATATGTAGATGCTAAAAGTGGGGTGAGTGCTCGTACAAGTATTACAGCGTTCGAAAACTTGCTGAGTACGGCGGAACGTAGAGCTCTCTTAACGGGAGCGGACAGTACCATGGTACGTTTAAGTGATTTTCTAGGGGTAATCCCCGCCATTACGGGTAAGATTGAGCTGGTCTATGAAGGAGAGCAGGAGGGGGCCGATGGCGTAGCGGCGATTTTAATCGATGACGCGGTAAAATCCCTGTTTCCCAAATATTTCCCAGAAATTAATAAACTGGAACGTAAAGATGCCGAAACACCGTATGACGAATTGTTACACTGGTTCTTTCAAGGTGAAGGCTTTGAGTTGTTAGATGATTTTACGGACGAGGAATACAAACGTTCGTTGGATGGTATTCCAGAACTGAACCAGCTTTTAAAGACCCATCAACCGGATTTTCCCAAGGAAGATGTTTATTTTCTGAAGGAATTGGCACTGTGGGGATTGGTTTCGTTTAAAAAATTAAGCAAACAGCGCTTTGAAGATGGCTATCAATTCAAAGATTTATACGGTAGTTTTATACGCGGACTTTAATTCAAAAGCCTTCCAATTCGGAAGGCTTTTTTCATGGCAATTAGTTTACCTTTTGGCGATGTGATGCAATTATCAGCTCCGATTTCCAGCCCTAAGACCCTATCGATTTCCTCTGATTTGGGGGTTAGCATGATTACGGGAGTATCCTTTTCCGCTCTAAGTTTTTTGCAAATTTCTACACCATCCAACGTAGGCAAAGTCAGGTCTAGAATAATTAAATCAAAATCGGTATTCAAAGCCAATAACGAACCTTCAGCATCACCTATAGTCTTTACGGTCTTATAGTTTAAATTTCTATTGGAAGAATATCCAAGAGGTAATTAATTTCCAAATCATCTTCTATAATGAGTATATCTTTCAGAATGAAACTTTAAAAAGCAAAACATAAAGTATCATCTAAATATCATAGTGTAATAAGTGTTGGACTCTTTACACAACCATAGGACCACAGCATAAAAGTCAAGCTTCCAATGGACTTCTTACAAAAACAGGTGTTTTTAATTGAAAAGCGACCTAGAATTATGATGTCCGGATAATCACATTTAGTTCCAACGATCCACGTGTTGGTTCATATCATCGAAGAGGTAGGTTCCTATCAATTCCTTTCTGTAACCAAAAATCAGCAAAGTGAGTACGATAAGGGATGCATATAGGACTAAAATTGAAAGCCCTACAGGAAAAAAGGTTTTTGGAAACAATGAATTTTTATAGTCAAAATAGGAGAGTATAATTAAAAGGGTATCAAAGAATTTAAAACAACATACCAACAGAATAATGTACAACGAATATTCTAGATTTCGCATTTTAGGGCTTCCGAAGAGATTCTCCTTTACTTTGCACCAAAATTGATAGAGATAACTAAAATGAATTAGCGATAATAATGGAATAATATAATTATCAATTTTAAAGACATAAAATCTGTTGCTGTATAGTCCGTAGAAGTTAGAGAAATCCAATAACAAAAGGATACTTATAGACAGGACAAGAGCAAGCTTCCAAGTAACGGTTACTTTAGTAGTATTCATTTAAGTAGGTTTCGGGGTCTGGGAACCGTAATCGATAGCTAAAACGTTAAGAGTATTACTTTTATTTCAATAAAATCGATGAACTACGTATACTATTGAAAATAGTTTATGAATGATTGACAATCAATTATCTATTGAAAAAAATAGGGCTGGTGACCCAACCCTATGCTACTTTATACTGTTCCTAATTTAGGACAACCATCCTTTTTTGATAGCGGTATTGGCCAATAGCACTAGCGCTATGCCAATAATTAACACCATTATGGGCATGATCATGGCACCTGGTCCATATACTTCAAAATTGTTACTCATAAAGAAGGAATGGGACATTTGTGCTAAAATCCCTATCAGAGAAATGATAAATACGGGTTTTGCCCATTTCTTTTTTAACAAAAGCGCAATACAGCCTAAGGCACCGCCCCATACTGCAACGGCAAATGCACCGGTTACCCAAGCGGGCCGCGATTCGTAGAGTAGACGCTCTGCCTGACTCATTTGCTCTAAGGTCTCAATGCTCATGTAGGCTTGCCCTAGATAGGCCATGACACCGGCCAAGTTCCAAAGAAGTGCAAGTGCATTTACAATCCAAAACCACATGGGTGGCTTGTTCATTGAATTTGTCATAATATTTTGGTTTAGGTTAAATAGTTGGGTTAATTTACAAAAAAGAAACTAGTCATAGCGGTACTATTGATTGTTGCCTTAACCGCTTTAAATGAACGAGGTAGTATCTTTAAATTATCATGAAACAAAAACGTTATTACTATATCGTACGATTGGCCTATTTAGGGTTTAGATTCAGTGGTTGGCAAAAGCAACCTGGACAGCGCACCATTGAAGGCATGCTTCAAAAAACGCTAAAATTTATACTTCCAGAGGCTAACTATAAAATTCTTGGTGCGGGAAGAACAGATGCAAAGGTGTCTTCGTTAGACGCGGCATTTGAACTATTCATTGCAGAAGAACCACTATCGGATTTAAACGAATTCATACAACTTTTTAACCGTAATTTACCTCCGGATATCAAAATAACCTCGATTACGCCTACCGATAAGAAGTTCAATATTATTCAGGATAGTAAAAGCAAAGAGTACATTTATTTGTTTTCTTTTGGAACAAAGAACCATCCGTTCTGCGCTCCTTTTATAGCCAATATTATAGAGGAATTGGATATAGACCTCATGATCAAGGCAGCGAAGCTATTTGAAGGAGAACACGATTTTTCTGCCTATACAGCAAGATTACAGCCCAACGCAAAAGTCATACGGCATATTGATTCCTGTGAAATTACCAACAACACCTATTTTGATGCCACTTTTTTTCCAAAGCAAAGCTATGCCCTTAGCGTTCGCGGCGAAGGATTTATGCGCTATCAAGTACGGATAATGATGGGTGCGCTAATACAGTTGGGCAAGGGAGCGTATGACATCGCAACCATAGAAGCTTCTCTTAAAACGGGTTACGATGAGCAACTTAATTTTGTTGCCCCAGGCTCCGGACTCTTTCTGAACGGCTTGGATTTTACGCAATGATCCCATTAAAGATACCCGGAGACTTACCATGAGCATTTTCTTATGGTGACATAAGCGCTTTTAGTATCTTTAGGTAAAATTAGTGTCATGGCCCAAAAAAGAAAATTAAGTCTTCCTAAAAGAAAAAAGAAAGTCTCCCGAGTACAAGGGAAGATGGGGAAAGCACCGGGCACCGTAAGTTATTTGGGTACCAAAGAGAAGGGGGAAAGCATAGTACACGTTATGGAATACAATACGGATTCCTTTAAAATGTCCGATCCTATAGACCTTAAGACCATCGTGAACCTAAAAGAATCTCCGGACACTTCTTGGATAAACGTTGTAGGGATTACGGATGAGGCATTTATTGAGGAATTGGGGAAACGATTCAAGCTAAATCCGTTACTTCTAGAAGATGCGATTAATACGGACCAAAGACCTAAGATTGATGAGTATGAAGATTATATTTTCGGGGTGTTTCGAATGTTATACCTCAATCAACAAGATGAAATCGTAGGGGAACACATCGCTATGGTACTAATGGAAAAGACCGTACTGGTTTTTCAGGAAGTGGAGGAAGATGTGTTTGATGGGGTACGGAACAGGATACAGTCCAAATTGGGAAGAATAAGGACCAGAGGCGCGGATTACCTGTTTTTTGCCATGTTGGATGCCATCATAGATAATTACTTTTTGGTATTGGAACAGATCAACCACAGGATAGAAGTGCTAGAGGACGAGGTGTATACCAATCCTAAACCTGTAGTAGCCCAAAATATACAACAGTTAAAGAAAGAAGTACTAAAAGTAAGACGGTGGATATTCCCGGTCAAAGAACTCATCAACCGTCTTATTGAATCGGAGCATCCGCTCATACACCAAGATACCAAACTGTTCTTAAGGGATGCTTTGGACCACACCTTAGAAATAAACGAAAGCCTGCAGATCTATCGTGAAATGAGTATGAGTCTTATGGAAATGTACATGAGTAACATGAGTAACAAAATGAACGAGGTCATGAAAGTGCTGACCATTATGGCATCTATATTTATACCCTTAACGTTTATTGCCGGGGTGTACGGAATGAATTTTGACCACATACCGGAACTTCACTGGGAAAACGGCTACTATTACGTTTGGGGCCTTATGATCGTACTCTTCTTGGGTATGTTAATCTATTTTAAGAAAAAAGACTGGCTTTAACATTCCTTATGTTAATTCTTACCAACTTCTGTTAAACACCGTTAAATCACTTGACATTTTTCCATATACCCTTATATTAAAAGTGTTGGATAATTAAATACATATTCTTTTAAAAGCATTCCGCCAGTAAGGTCGATACTCTTTCGGCCACCAAGAGCTTCACTCCAACAACTACACATTTTGTTTAACTTTTAAAAAATTAAATCCATGAACTATTTGAATATAGATGAAAAAAAATTATTGCCAACTATCAAGGAATTGAATACCCTTTTGGCAGATTACCATATGTACTATCAAAAATTAAGAAACTTTCACTGGAACATCCTAGGAAATAATTTCTTTGATTTGCACGAAAAATTCGAAGAATTATACGGAGAAGCGAGAGTAAAAATAGATGAGATTGCCGAACGTATCCTAACATTGCGTTACCACCCGATAAGTAATTACTCAGAATACCTGAAAACATCATCCATTAAGGAAAGTGATACCAACTTTAGTGATGTGGAAATGGTAAACGAGTTGCTAGAAGCCCATAGTTTATTATTAAAGCAAATGACTACGGTGGTAAATAAGGCAGATGAAATTAATGATGAAGGAACCATTGACCTCATTGGAGCTTACATACGAGAATTAGAAAAGAACAGTTGGATGCTCGATGCCTGGAACAGAAAAAATTCAGAGCGATTGAAAGAAGCTACCGCATAGTAGAACACCCAATAGTAAAAATAATTAATAACCCTAAAAACAATACATTACAAATGAATACTAGAAAAATAAATATTTTAATTGCAAGTTTAATGATGACTACCGGAGTGGCTATTGCCCAAGATAATCCTACCGAGGCCTTGGAAACCACCCAGTCCAAAACATATACCGTAAACACGGGCAACGAAATGGTAAAACGCACCGTGGAAATAAGCACGATGCGAAACACCGCAGTACAGTTGAACGAAGAGGACAGTACAAAAATTGACCAATCCAGAGTAATGGATAGCGTTGCTAAAATTACCAAAACGGTAAAAATCGATAATGACGCGGATGATGCTTTTGACGAGAAAATCGTATTTACCTATAATTCGGACATGCCAGAGGATTTTGTGCTGATATCGAATAAAAATGAGCTGGCCGTAGCCATAGACGAGGGAGAAAACCTAAAAATCGTTGAAAATATGAGTTTGAAATCCAAAAATGACTTTGCGAACAAACAGACCTATATTTTCACGGATAATAACGGAAAAGAGATTGAATTCTTGGTGGAAGAATACACTAAAGAAAGTATGAACATGTCAGATTCCAAATAATTGGACCCACATACAAGACAAGAAAGATCCTTCGGGGTCTTTTTTCGTTTTGAACAGAATAAAACATATTTCGTACATTGAGAAGGTATGTTCAACGCCGTAGATTGGAAATATGTTTTAACGATTGTTGTGATCGTTTATCTTGTGATCAATATCCTCGTATATTTTTTACAGGATTTTTTAATGTTCAAACCGGAGAAGCTAGCAAAGGACTTTCAGTTTTACTACGAAAACCAGGAAATTGAGGAGTATAATATAGAAACCAGGGACGGTGCCATCATAAACGGACTCCGTTTTAAGACGCCAAACCCCAAAGGGGTTGTTTTTTACCTCAAGGGGAACTCCAAAAGCATCAAAGGTTGGGGTAAGTTCGCCGTGGATTTTACGCGTCATGGCTATGATGTTATTATGGTAGATTACCGTGGTTTTGGCAAAAGCACCGGTAGAAGAACCCAGAAGGCCATTAAGCGCGATCTACAGGTGGTCTACAATAAAATAAAGGATAACGTAGCGGAGAAATATATCATTCTTTACGGCCGTTCCCTAGGTTCCGGATTTGCCACGAAATTGGCTTCCATGAACAACCCGCGTATGCTTATACTAGACGCACCTTACTACAGCTTAAGTAAGGTGGCCAAGAAATACGTGCCCTTTATGCCCTTGTCCTTGCTTATTAAATTTCCCATGCCCACCTATAAATGGTTGAAATACGTAAAATGTCCCATACACATCATCCATGGTACGGATGATAGACTTATTCCCTATAAGACCAGCGTAAAACTCTCCAAAATACAGCCTAAATCTACCACCTTGCATTCTGTGATCGGTGGCGGACATAAGAACCTGAATACTTTTGAAGCTTACCATAAAATGTTGGCTGACATCATAACGTCCCGTCCAAAACCTGTAAATTTGGAAGGCTCCAGTATTAACGTAAAGCACTCCTCAAGAAAAACGAATGCGTAGACTTAAAAAAATTGGTATCGTACTAGCGGTATTATACGTAATACTGCTCGGTGTTACCTATGCCTTTCAGGAAAAACTCATCTTTATCCCGTCCAAAATGCCGGTAAATCATGTGTATGATTTTTGCCAACCTTATGAGGAATTTTGGCTAACCGCACCGGATGGCGCGCGTCTGAATGCCGTAAACATCCAGAACAACTCACAAAAAGGGGTAGTGCTCTATTTTCATGGGAACTCGGGAAATATCTCGCATCTCATTCACGTAGCTAATTTAGTGACCCGTTACGACTATGATGCTATTTTCGTGGATTATAGAACCTACGGGAAAAGTACGGGAGAACTTAGCGAAGCTGCCATTAAAAGTGATGCGCAACTTTTTTATGACTATACCAAACTGCGCTACGATGAAAGTAAGATCGTAGTTTATGGACGTTCTTTTGGAACAGGAGTAGCCTCTGGGCTAGCTGCGGAAAATAATCCTTGTAAGCTAATTTTAGAATCACCCTTCTATAGTGCGGTGGCACTTGGAAAACACCGTTTTCCTATTTTCCCGATTGACCTATTGTCTAACTACCGCTTTCCTTCAAATGAATACGTGCAGCGCGTAAAATGTCCCATAACCATTATTCATGGTACGGCGGATGGTATTATTCCTTTTGAGCAGGCGCAGGATTTATTTACACAAGTACCCGAAGGCCAAGGCACTTTTTATACGGTAGAAGGTGGCGGACACAATTACCTACAGGATTTTGATGTTTTTAAGAAGGCTATGGATGCTGCTTTAAGATAGGATTGGGTTTTTTTATTAGTTTTTTATAACCGTTAGTTACGGGTTCGTATGCGAGGATTTTTGGTTTAGCGCTGACTTTAGCAGTTCCGAGTAGATTCGGACATAGTCGAATTCCTTTTATTTGCAATTACACATTGTTGTTCGTAATTATTTTTTAACTCCAATTGGATTAATTTTTAATCCTTCTCCTTTGTTGTTTAATTTCTTTTCTATCTCTCTTTTTTTGAATTCTAGTTTTTCTTTTTCCAACCTATTGTTCCATTCAATAAAAAGAAGCATTAAATTTTTATAATGACCATTTTTAAAGGAAAGAGCAATAACAGGCATTAATCGTTTTACTATTTCGCAATAACTTCTCCCTGTAGTTATATATCCAATTTTTTCAGCAGCAACTCCTGAAATAAAGTAAACTGCAAAGCCCTCTAAAGAGTTCAACAAATCGGTAATGTATTTTGAATTATTTAATTTATCTATTTCATCTTCAAGAACATCTCCATTTGGTTTTATTTCAAACCCTTTTTCTTTTATTTTAACATTAAATTTATCAAAAAAAGAATGTTTTTCATCACGTAGATTTCCCTCTAAAGGAATTATTTTTTCTCCAAACACACAACATTGTTCGGCTGCACTTTTGAATGCCTCTCTTTTGTTGTTTGTTCTAGAGTTTTGTTTCGCAACTTTAATCTGTTTAAGTCCTCTAATTGCTATATAGACTAAAAGAGGTCCAGCAGTTAAATAATATATTATTTCTAAAATATCTTTTGTTAATTCCATTTAAAGTGTCCGTTTTAATTGTGCCCAGCGCACAAATAAATGGAATTTCAACACTTCGGCAAGCTCAGCACAGGTTCCATTTATCCGATGTAACAAAGTTCGCTTATCTTCAAAATGAAGTCAAGGGTTCTTACAAAAGTTTGTAAGAAAGTTTTGAACAGCAAAAGATGGTTGTTTTAAAAGTACATGTTAACCGTGTAAGGCGGCGGACACCATTATCTACAGGATTATGAAGGCTTAAATAATGCCACGGATAGCACTTTAGGATAAGGATAGGGTTTTGTGATCGGTTTTGTGTATCATTGGGTGCGAACTTTTCCAACGAAAAAAGTCAGACTGTACCTAAAATGTTTAATCACAGGGATTTCCATTTTGGGAAATCCGTCCACAATTAATTATATACCGTTTTGTACGTAGGTTTTGTTCTTCCTACTATTTATAAAGGTATCGACGCACCAATGCCTAATCTTGCCCCGGTCCAACCAGTTCTAACTGGACTACCTGAATTATCTTCAATAAAAAAATCGCGATCTTCTTTTAAGAATTGCTTTCCACCTAAGACCACATCAAATCCTACACTTGCCCTCAACTTGATTATGGAAATGGTATATTCATAAATCACACCAACGCCTGCTCCTAGGTCTATTGATGAAGTTGATATCGTTTCTGTTCTTGCACTATCATTAATTTCATTAAAACTTACGATATCAAAATTGCTGTAAGTGGCAAAACCCTTAATGCCTAAGGTTAATTCACCGGTATTTTCACCTCCTAAAAGAGCAAACTCATACATACCACCTAAAGTATAGCCAGTTAAGGGTTGGGTCAATCTTATCGTGCCTGAAAAGTCGGAATATGAAATTTTACCTCCCGTATTCGTATAACTTCCAAAAATTGAAGTATTTATTGAATTGATTTTATAACCTATGGTAAAGCCATAATTGGCAGGAAAGTTGTCATTTATCCGAACATCTACCTCGGTGATATCATTTGCAAATTCTTCTTGAAAGTTCTTTAAAGAGCCATGGGAAAAAGTGTTGTAGTTGAACTCAAAAAATAACTTTCCACTTTGAGCTTTTCCTGAATGCACAAAAAAAAGTATCATTGACCCTAGTATAAAAATAAATCTCATAAATACCTAGTTAAAGTAAGTGTCTAAAAAAAGACCTTGGTTTGAAATAAACTTACGGTTCAAAGGATAATATTGAAGTCCCGTATTATTTTCAAAACATTCCAAAGACTTTTCTACTTGTCCATTTAAATTAACTAAATGGGCCATGTCAATCTGATAACCATCATAGTCCCTTTGAAACATGGTGAGCTTTTCATTAACTGAATCATAATTTATTCTATATATGTTAGTTATTGCAGAGACATTTATTGAAGTATTTTGTTCGTAATTATAAATTACAGGATTGCCATAAACATTACTGTATACGCATAATTGCTTTTCTGGGATAAAAAGGACCTCATGAGCCGAAACATTATTTGTAGTTTCTATTGTTTTTATTGCTTCATAAGATTGATTGTTAAGCAGATATATTGTTCCTTGATTAAAAATCGCCGAGCCATCTTCGGCTACAAAAAATCTATAATCCACTGCGTCCTGGTATACCAATTCATCAGTCCCAGTGTTGTAGATTGAAACATTGCTACCATTGGTTCTTTCAATAATTAAAAACCGATTTCTCAAACGGGTAATAATAAAATCTGAAGGAGCAACATAATCTGTCGATTCGAAAGTTTCTTTTATGGTCAATGAAGTTGGGTCAACAAAATATGAAGAGTCAAATAAATCTAAAATAATATCATTGGTAACAGGATCAATGATTAAATCAACATAACTATCATAAATAGTAAAGAGGCTTCTTGAATTTAGCACTTCCAGATTTTCTGGGTTAAGCTCATATAACACGACATCCCTTGGTGCGTTAAAAGAGCTTGAGCCATCTAAAACTACTGTGAAAATTGTGTTTCTTTCTTTGTTGAATACGTAGGTTTGCCCCCAAGGTACATCAAAAGTTTTACCGAAATGTATCCTTTCAGAAACATGGTGCAAGCCATAGCCACTGTTATTTCTTTGTAAGTTAAGGGAGTGGTAATCTTGCTGCCCAAAAGTAGGGGCATCATTGACCACATATTCACCGCCTCTATTGCTAAGCGTAACAAAAGTATTATTGGGGCGCACATTATAATTGTAATTATCAAAATTGTTATACAGCGGGTGTTCTGCCCAAATAAACTTATAGCTCGAACCATCTATAATTTCTCCATACAGTTTTGGTTTATCTAAGGTCAAATTGATTCGCTCACTCTCCGTTTCACCGTATCTGTTTTTTAAGGTTATGCTAAAATCCATGATTAAATCTGTGCTTATGGTATCATTAAATTGTAGGCTATTTATGATTTCCTGGTTAAGTTCAATTTTTCTCAGAGCTGAATAGTCATTTGGTGGATATACATTTAAATGGGCTTCTTGAAAAATATTATCTTCAACTGAATTCCAATTAAGGAAAATGGAACCATCAATTACTTCTACGCCTAATATTGATATTGGCTTCGGGCTCGATTTATCGACAATTATCGTGTAGCGCAAAATACTTTCATAACGTTCAAAATCATTCTGGTCAGCCAAACTTCTAGAACCAGAAGAATATTGAAATTTTATTGCAACCTCATGTTCCCCTTCCGATAGAGGATCGGGATTAATTTCAAAAGAGTCACTAGTATTTGAGCTTCCTAAGATTCCCCTATTGTCTATTGTAATATTTACACTATATAGTCTATGCTTGTTGTTTCCATTAAAAACATAGCTTGACATTATAGGTTGAGAAACAATCATATTGTCTTCTAATAAGGAGACTGTCAATAATGCACTGGATTCAGGCTGTTCCAACTCAACAAAATAATCATCCGAAAATTGAAAGGAGCATGAACTAAATAAGCTAAAAAGAAGAAAGTGTATTAGGAGATTAGTCCATCTTTTTTGAATTACCTTCATAGGCATTGGGTTATCAACAATATTATTTAAAATTTATTTCATTGAATAAGATTAAAACGGGATTTTTTAATTTATGGTCTATTTTATTGGACAAATAATTATTTTCTTGGTTATAACTTTCTTGAAATTCTCATTAGTATTCAAATTTACGCCCAAACCATAGCTAAGTGGCGTTTCAACACTTCGTCAAGCGCAGCACAGGTTCCATGTATTCCTTGTTAACGAAGTCTGGTAATCTCAAAAAGACCCTACTAATGTTAGCATCGTATTTTTCCGTACTTATTTCATTTTCTGACTTTCTTTCGCTAAAAAGTCATTTATAATTTTCACTTGTTTATCAATATCTTTTAGCTTTACGATGCTATATATTAAACTTCTTTTTTTTCCGTCCGTTAGCTTGTTGAAAATTGCTTTTGAGTCCGAATCTTGCGCAAGAAAAACAGTGAGTACTTCTGGCATGTCAACCCCTAATTGGTCTGGGTCTTCATCAATTCTGTAATCGACTTCTTCTCCGAGCTCCTTATTAAGTTTCTCAAGATATTTTCCAGCCACGATTACATAAAAATTTCCATCGCCTAAATGATTCAAGCCACAGCGATAAGAAACGTTAGCATCAATGGTGCAAATTATTCTTGTGGCTCTTTTTTTACTGAATTGGTTTATGATTTCCGCATCTAGTTTTAAGTAATAATAACCACCCTTTCTTTTTTCGAGTTGTTTAATGGTTTGTTTACCTTGAAACGTTTTCATTACTAAAATACTTTTTGTTCAATAACTACAATTCGTTTTAACCCCAATTTACAAATCTTTAATTTTAGATTTATGGGGTTCAGTTATTGAATAATCCTTTTGTGTTGAAGATAGTGTCTCAAAGTTTGTAATTACAGGACAAAGCTAATCGTCCTCAGTTACAGTTCTTATTGTAAAAGTCCACAACCTGAAAAACATATTTAAAGTCCTTTTCGGCTATTTTCTTCTGTGCTTCCGGACAGTCAGAAAGGTAGGCACTAACCGCTTTTTTTGCTATCTGGCTTCGTATATTCTCTGCGGGAATGAAAAAATTATCTTCAGTTTTCTTAATTAAACCAATTGATTCTAAATCGTTATTGTCATGGTCTATCCATTCCAATTCATAGTGAGATAATGTTCCTTTCGAAATCACTTTTAAAAAATGTTGAACACCATCTTGAGAGATATGGTATTCGGTATCAAGAAAACGACCATTTTTAAACAGTTTGGTTTCCTCGTTTAAGGAATAGCTTTTATAGTCGTATCCGTTTACGTTAAAGGAAAGTACTTTTTTCCGCTTAAAGCTTCTTTTTCTTCCATTTACGTCTGTCAGTCTTATTCTCCCGTAAAATTCACTGAGCGCGAACCCTTCCTTAAAATAATCGACCTTGCCGTAAATTTTTTCCCCTGTAATCAGCACAATATGATCTAAAGGTACATTTTTTGGAAGGGCTATTGTATGGCAGGACATGAGATACAGCGTGACAACAAGACAAAATAAATACCTTCTAACTTTCATATAATCGTAATGTTTATTGTTGAGATTGATGTTTGTGTAAATGGTGTCCTAAGGTGCTAAAAGTAGAGTTTTACTACTTCATCAATCACAGCACAGATTTTTTTATCGGTTCTTTACGAAGTTAACCATTCCCCAGTTTCAATTTATGTGGTCTCCACTTGATAGTAAGAAAGTTCTGAACACCCCTGAATAAGCCAATAGCTGTTAATCGAACAAATCAGAGGAAAGGTAACGGTCACCTCTATCGCAAATAATGGAAATAATGACCCCATGGTCCAGTTGAGCGGCCAAACGTAATGCCACGGTCGCTGCACCGCCACTGCTCATTCCAGAAAAGATACCTTCTTCCTTGGCCAATCTTTTGGCCATAGTTCTTGCTTCTGCTTCGCTAACCTCCATGACCGTGTCCACTTTCTTCGCATCAAAAATTTTGGGTAAATAGGCCTTGGGCCATTTGCGTATCCCAGGTATTTTAGAATTGTCGGTAGGTTGTACCCCCACAATTTGCACAGCTTCATTTTGCTCTTTTAAATAGGTGGAAGTACCCATAATGGTCCCTGTGGTGCCCATAGAGGAGACAAAATGGGTGACCTGTCCGTGCGTATCCTTCCAAATCTCAGGTCCTGTGGTTTTATAATGCGCTTTCCAGTTATCCGGATTCCCAAACTGGTTCAGCATAATGAAACCCTCTTTGTTCACCTTTTCCTCGGCATAGTCCCGCGCTCCTTCAATACCAACATCCGCCGGTGTTAGGGTAACTTTGGCACCATAGGCCCGCATGGTCTGTACGCGTTCTTTGGTGGAATTTTCGGGCATCACCAATTCGATGTCCAAACCATAAATACCTGCTATCATGGCCAAAGCGATACCCGTATTGCCGCTCGTGGCTTCTATCAATTTATCGCTGGTTTTTATGCTTCCCGTTTCCAGTCCGCTTTTAATCATATTATAAGCGGCCCTGTCCTTAACGCTACCGCCTGGGTTGTGGCCTTCCATCTTAAAGAAAAGCTTCACATTGGGATTGGTGTTCAGTACGCGGGATGCTACCAAAGGTGTGTTTCCTATTAAATCTAAAATGCGCTTAGACATTGGGTAAGGTTTTAATTTTTATTTCTGGTGTATGGAACACGGTGGAATGTGGTGGAACTGAAGCCGTAAGCCATGCATTTCCACCAATGACGCTGTTGGCTCCAATGACCGTTTCACCTCCTAATATCGTGGCATTGGCGTAAATGGTTACATTATCTTCTATGGTCGGGTGTCGCTTGGTTTTTTGCAAATGCTTGGCCACGTAAAGTCCGCCTAAGGTTACGCCTTGATATATTTTCACATCATTCTTTATGATAGCGGTCTCCCCAATAACCACGCCTGTGCCGTGGTCTATATGAAAGGATTTTCCGATTTGGGCTCCAGGGTTAATATCAACGCCGGTCTGCCGATGCGCATATTCCGTCATTAAGCGCGGTACGAGCGGAAAACCTGTTTGGTATAGCTCGTGGGCCAATCTGTAGATGGCGATGGCATAGAAGCCTGGGTAGGCCATATACACCTCTTCAATGGATAAGGAGGCAGGGTCACAGTTCACGGTGGCCTCTGCATCAAGATTTAAACTTTCTAAAATGGTGGGGAGTTTTGCTACGTAGTTTTCCCAGATCTTTTTACAAGGTTTTTCACTTTCCCAGCAGGCTAAATCCACAAGGTTGTCAAACTGTTGTTCTAAGATTTCCAGATTGCCGGAAACCGGAGTTTCGATATCGAATAGGGTATAGAAAAGCAAATTCGTGAAAGTTTCCGTATCTCTTTTCAAACGAAACCTGAGATTAGGCTGTTTCTTATGCCTGTTGATACTGGTAATGATAGATTGATGATCCATAGGTTGTACTTTACTCGGTATCCGAGATTTGAAATAGGCCGACGCTTTCTCGGGAGCTAATCCTGATTTCCCCGTTCTGCGCCTTGGCTTGTTATAAGGTCATTTCCAAAATCAAAATTAACCAATTAATACTATCGTCTTAAAGGCAAATGGTTAACTTTAGCTTAAAATAACAAGACCTAAGTCGTATGTTACACCCTGCTATTACCAAACCAACGCTACAATTTTTAACGGACCTCAAGGAAAATAATAATAGGGAGTGGTTTGCCGAACATAAGGGGCAATTTAAACTACGGGAAACGGAAGCCAAAGCTTTCTTTAACGAGGTGTTGGAGAAAATGAAAACGCACGATGAAATAGAAAAACTAAAAGTCTTTCGGATTTATAGGGATGTCCGCTTTTCCAAAAACAAAACCCCTTATAAATTTAATTTCTCCGCTTCCTATACAAGAGCGGGAAAACAACGCCGGGGTGGCTATTACCTTCATATTCAAACACAGGGTAGTTTTATCGCTGCTGGTTTTTGGGCACCGGAAAAGGAAGACCTGTTCCGAATTAGAAAAGAATGGCAGATAGACCCGAGCGATTTTCGTGAAATTATGAGCAAAAAAGCGTTCAAAGACGTTTGGGGATCACTGGCGGGTGATGAATTAAAGACCGCTCCAAAGGGGTTTGATAAGGAAGACCCCAATATTGACCTCATTCGCAAAAAGCAGTATATTTTTGTTAGGAATTTTAGCGATAAAGAGGTCTTGTCCGCAAACTTTGCGGATACTGTCAATGCCTCCTTTAAGGTGATACGACCTTATTTTGATTTAATGAGTGCGGTGTTGACCACTAATCTTAACGGGGAATCGCTATTGGATTAAAGCCTTTTTTTCAAAATATTGAATTTGGTCCTGAAGGCGTTTTATCACCATATTGATGATTCTTTTGTTAAGGGCGGATGAATTTTGAATATAGTTCGCATATTCTTCAACAGTGAACTGCCCCATGATGATACCTTTTACGGAGTTCCTATATTTGATGTCCTTCTGTAGGGCGTTGGCAATATAATCCATGCGCTTTTCTAACCGTAATTCATAAAAAGTATTTTTAGTTTTTACGATGTAGTTTTGGAGGGAGGCCAGCAACAAATCGTTCTGAAATTTAATGATAGGGCGGAGGGTTTCATTTTGAAAACGCTCATCCGGACTCATATTAGAATGTATTCTTGCCGAAGTAATTTCTGGACGAATTTGTTTTAAACTGTGGGACCTATCGTTCATGTCAATCTTGTTTTTCTAAAGGTAGCCAATAAGAAAGGGTGCTTTTGAAGTGCGGATATTAGTTTTTAACGGGTTTATAAACAGTGAACCCGACCTCTACACTATAAATTATTGGTTATTTTTATGGGAAATTTGAAAAGACATGAAATTTGGAAAGGTAGAGCAGCCAGAAGGTATTGATTTTACATTGCCTACGGATCATAAAGAGACGGCCGTGGTACTAAATAAGGTAGACCAAAAAGACCCTTTTACCATGCACGTAGGTTGTGCAAAATGGAACAAGCAGGACCTCAAAAATTTTTACCCTAGGGGCACTAAAGATGAGTTGGCCTATTATTCCACACAGTTTAATTCCATTGAGCTCAATGCTACTTTTTATCGCATATTCCCTTCCGAAACCTATGAAAAATGGAATGCGAAAACTCCGGCCAATTTTACTTTTTTTCCTAAAATAGTTCAAAACGTAAGTCATTTAAGACGTCTAAATGACCAAGCTTATCCTGTTTTGGACCAGTATTTGACCAATACCGCCAATCTATCGAGTAAGTTGGGTACCATGTTCTTGCAAATGCACAATAATTTTGCACCGAAAGACTGGGACAGGGTGGTTCGCTTTGTAGAACTGTGGCCAAAAGAATTTCGGTTGGCAATGGAATTTAGGCATACGGATTGGTTCAATGACGAAAAAGTAGCTCAGGAGCTCTACCACTTGCTCGAAGAAAACGGCATTGCCAATATTTTGGTGGATACTGCGGGAAGACGGGATATCATGCACATGAGACTTACCAATGATGAAGCCTTTGTTAGATATGTGGGCGCTAACCATAAGAGCGATTATACGCGCTTGGATGATTGGGTGATTAGGTTGGAAGCATGGAAGGACCAAGGTCTGAGAAAAGTGAATTTTTTCATTCATCAGAATATGGAATTGGAATCTCCTTTGTTATCGGCCTATTTTATTAAAAAACTTAACGAGAGACTTCATACGGACCTTACAGTTCCTAAAACACTGATTGACCCACCAAGCTTGTTCTAAATGATATAGTATTTGGCTTGATGTTAATTTCCGATGGCCCGTCGGCTAAAGCGGTCTAATTTTGCCTATTTTAAAATTCTAACACGTTATATTTAGTTATTGTTCATTTTCCCGATAGTGTAGTTTGCAATTTGATAAATCGGAGTGTTAAAAGTGTTTTTTGGCAGGTTTCAAATGATTTTCAATCTAATTTTGTAGTATCAATAAGACTATACTATGAAATTTCACACAAGAAAATTGGTTAAGCCAGAGGATTTAAATTCTAACGGCACCCTGTTCGGTGGTAAGGTGTTGGCGTGGATAGATGAAGAAGCGGCCCTATACAGTATTGTTCAATTGGAGAATGCCAAAATCGTTACAAAATATATGTCCGAAATCAACTTTATGAGTGCCGCCGTGCAAGGTGACATCGTTGAGATAGGGATAGAGGTAGTAAAATTCGGTAAAACCTCTTTGACATTGAACTGCGAGGTGCGTAATAAAATGAACCACGAGACCATTGTCACCGTAGACAATATTATTATGGTAAACTTGGGAGAAGATGGCAAGCCCTCGGTTCATGGGAAGACCAAGGTAGAGTTCGTTGCCGATAGGCTCGCTGCCGCTCAGTCTTAATTCATGGCCATTTCTTTGGCTACGGCTTGGACCTCGTCCAGTACACGAAGTAAGTTGGCACCCCAGAGCTTTTCTATTTCCTTTTCCGTGTAGCCTCTTTTCACCAGTTCCAAGGTTACGTTAAAGGTTTCGGAAGCGTCCGACCATCCTTCTATTCCTCCGCCACCATCAAAATCGGAACTGATACCTACATGGTCTATTCCAATCAGTTTCACCATATAATCTATGTGGTCAACAAAGTCGGATACATTTACGGCCTCCGGCACGTCCGTCATTCCCGTAACCATGTCTTTACCCATTTGGGTTACTTTAGGATAATTCACTAGAAAAGCCTCTTTCTGGTCATCTGTTAGATTTCGAAATTCAGAACGTTCATACCAATCTATGGCTAAAGAGTCCGCTATTTTTTCATAAAGTCCTTTCATATAAGCGGCACGCGCCTCGTGCTTTTCTGTATTCAAATAAGAGCTAAAGGCCACGGTCTGCACTACACCACCGTTTTCTTTCATTAATTTTAACTGCTCATCGTCTAAATTTCTACTATGACCACAGAGCGCTCTTGCCGAGGAATGTGAGGCAATAATGGGCGCTTTGGACAAAGCGATCATTTGCTTCATGGATTCTTTTGAAGGATGAGAAACATCAATCATCATTCCTAACCTATTCATCTCTTTTACAGCCTTTTTACCTAAATCACTTAAACCATTATGTAGCCAAACGGAGTCCTTTTCTCCCGTATTGGAGTCGCAGAATTGACTATGCCCGTTGTGCGAAAGTGATATATAACGCGCACCTAGCTCGTGGTACTTTGTAAATTCGGAAAGGTCCTCACCGATAGGATAGGCATTTTCTACCCCGATCATCGCTACTTTTTTACCTGATGCATCAATGCGGCGAACATCTTCAGAAGTCAAGGCAAGTTGAATTTCTTCGGGCGCAATTTCTTCACAAAGCCTATGGATGGCATCAAACTTGGCCATTGCATTTTCTTTTGCCTTGGCATAGCCTTCTTTGGTAAGTGTATCCTGTCCCGTGTAAACGATAAGCCAAGAAACGTCCAATCCACCTTCCTTCATTTTTGGAAGATTAATCTGCGTATTCAAACGTTGGGTGTAGTTGATACTATCCGTAAAATTCTTGACATTGATGTCATTATGGGTATCAATCGTTATTACTTTTTCATGGATTCGTTTTGCAATGTCTTCAGTCGATTCCACTTCCTTTTTCTCTTCGTTCGAACAAGAGAATAGTAATAAAACACAGAGTATGTAGCTTAATTCTTTCATCGTTTATTTTTTTAGACCTACAAATAAAGCCTATTCACAACAAAAAAGGAAGTGTAGGGAACATTTAATTGCCAGTAGTAGGGAAAAGCAGGATTTTTAAGATTGTATGAAACTATATTATTTACCCAAAAAGGAATCTTAATCTATGTCAATTTTGAAAACAAAAGACTTACAGAGTCAATTGGCCCAATTGGAATCATCTCTAAATGACTTTTCCTTTGAGGAGTTGACCACCGAGGAAGCAGCTTTGTTGAAAACGTCTTTCAATACATTTAGAAATCGTTTAGAGAAACGTATTCTAAATCCCAATGAAGTCATAACTCCTGAAAATACGAAAAAGAATTCCGAGGATGTTGCTAAGAAAGATGCAAACGACAGCAAACTCATTGCCCATATTAGTCATGAGATACGAACGCCGTTAAACGGAATCATTGGTTTTGCCAATTTGCTTCGAGACGAGAAACTTAACCCTAGTCAACTTAAAAAAGTGGACGCTATCGAAAATGCTTCTTATAATCTGCGCGATATTATTAATGAGGTATTGGAATACTCCAAAATTATTTCGGGAGTAGATGGCTTGGACATTATAGACTTTAATTTTCGTGGTCTAGTAAACGATGTCATCTTTCTATGTCAGACCTTAATCCTTGATAAAGGAGTGGATTTAAGGGTTTCTATAGATTCCAAGATACCTAAAACCATAATCGGTAATCCTTCAAAATTGTCCCAAGTGCTGTTGAACCTTTTAGGAAACGCTATAAAATTCGTGGATAAAGGTCATATCGAATTAGCCGTGGGTATACAAAGTAAATCACAGGACGACTATGTATTGGAATTTAAAGTCACGGATACCGGAATTGGCATTCCGCAGGAAAAACTGAAAACGATTTTCGAAAGCTTCAAACAGGCCCAGAAAGATACTTTCATTACCTATGGAGGAACGGGGCTTGGACTAAGTATCGTAAAAGAATTGATAGAAAAGCAAAATGGAGAAATTTCCGTTGTTAGTGTTGAAGGTGAAGGAACAACCTTCACGTTTACCATTACTTACAAAAAAGGAAATGCAATCAATATTCCTACAAATAAAGTCAATATCATCAATATTGAAAAAGGCAGAGCACTGCTCAAAGGAGCTAAAATTCTAGTTTTTGAAGATAATTTAATGAACCAGCATCTTATAACAGAACAACTTCATAAATTGGGATGTAAGGTGTATATCACTGCAGATGCAGAAAAAGGATTGACCATATTAAAAACCGATGCTATTGACCTTATCCTTATGGATTTGAAAATGCCAAATAGGGACGGTTTCGAGATTTCTGAACAAATAAGATCAAAAACGCATCTAGAACATATTCCCATAATAGCGCTAAGCGCCGATTTTACGGAACATGACCAAGAGCGCTACGTAAACGTCGGGATTAACGATTTTTTACTAAAACCATATACTTTGGACGAACTTCTCATAAAAGTACTTAAAAATAGAAAGGAGAAATCCTTAACGCCAGAAAGCAATGACCTACTTAAAAAGGAGACCATCTCCAAAGACACGGCGAATTCATTTGACCTTCAACATATCCTTGGGGAGTGTTTCGGAGAAATAGATATGCTCCGAGAACTGGTAAGACTTTTTAAACAAAATGTCTACGAATTTATAGGTGCAACGAAAATAGCACTTGGAACCAGCGACTTCAAAGAGATTTCCTTATGTGCACATAAACTTAAAGCAGGTTTATCCATGCTCAAAGCACTACAACTAAGAGATATTATCGTAGCTATAGAGGAAAGCTGTAAAGCAAAGAACGGAGAAGAAACGTCTAGGTTGTTTCAAGCCTTTTTAAACAGCTACTCGTCTTTCGAGAATCAAATGGATACCGCTTTAAGCAAGCTTAAATAGGAATAATGGTAAAGAAACGTGTTTTATTGGCAGATGATGATGAATTATTGGCCTCCTTGCTTGATTTTAGATTGAAAAAGAGCGGTTATGAAGTGCACCATTCTTCTGATGGTAAGCAGGTAAAGGAATATCTAGAGACCGAAATGCCGGACATTATCGTTAGTGACATCATGATGCCCTATTTTTCGGGAATAGAACTTATAAACTATGTACGTAAGGATTTAGACTCCAAGGTCCCCATTATTATCATCTCATCGGCAGGTAATGAAGAGAATGTGCTGAGTGCCTTTGAACTTGGGGCAAATGATTTTATTTCAAAACCCGTGAGTCCCTCCGAACTAATGGTGCGACTCGCCAGAGAGCTAAACAAATCACAATAATTTGCTGAAAATCCCCCAAACACATATTATCAATTCACTGCTTACAGCTCCTAAAATCCCAACGGATTTATTATGGGGGCTTTCTGCGTTCTTCGGGGTGTTGGCATTAATCTACTTGATATCCGTCTTTGTTTTCAGGAATAAAATTTCTAAAGAAACGAGACTGGTTCGGGCAAAGAAAAAGGAGCTTTCACCCATCATCAGTGAATTTCTTTTCTATGATGAGAAAGGGGGCAAGATCGAGAAAATAAATTATATAGGCTTAAAGGTTGAAATTCGGGAACTCATTAAAGATGATTTTGATAGAAAGGTCTTAACGGAAATTGTTATGGACCTACGTAAAGATGTCTCAGGTACCACAAGACAAGAACTTTTTCATATTTATAAAGATTTAGAGCTTCATAAGGACGCTTATAAAAAACTTAAAAGCTGGCGATGGGAATTGGTTTCTAAAGGAATTTATGAGCTAACACAAATGAACGTAACAGAGTCGTACGGATTGATTACAAGATTCATTAACGACAAGAGAGGTACAATTAGAAAACAGGCAGAAATTGCTACCGTTGCCCTTAAGGAGGACGGTATATCCTATTTTCTGGATAATACAAAGTGCAAGATTTCTGAATGGCAACAGTTGAAGCTAATGGATGTTGTTCGAAACAAAGAGAATTTTATTCCACCTGCATTTAGGCTTTGGCTTACTTCCAAAAATAATTATGTGGTTCTTTTTTCCTTAAGACTTATCAAATATTACAATCAGAACGATTCGCATGCCTCCCTAATAGAACTGGTAAAACACAAAAACAATCATATAAAACGAGAGGCCATTCAATGTATTACGACCTTTCACATTACCGATGCCATACCGGCGTTAAAAATGGTTTTCAGGAAATGTACGACAGACGTAAAAATGACCATCCTTGAAGCTCTAGGCGAACTGGGGTCGAAAGAGGAGATAGATTTTCTGAAACATGTTGAAATTACCGATAAGGATTTTACGGTTCGGAACAAGGCCGTGAGGGCTATAAATACGATTAGTCCAGAGGTTATTTTACCCACAAAGGATATTGCTGAAGCATCAGCGTGGGAGGAAACTGTAATTGAAGAACCACATCTTGCGGTTACGGGTGCATCTGTTCCAGAAGCGAAAAGTGAATTACCAAAACAGTCAGAAGATACAATAGTTCCCCAAGAAAGTAATGAAATTGAACCAAAACCACCGACCATGGTAATTGATCCAGAAGAACTCTCGTTCTTACCATTAGTTACAGCGGAACAGAAAAATAAATCCGAACAACATCAGGAGAAGACCCAACCAACAATTAATGAGCTTCCCGTAGTCTATGAAGAAGTTGCTCCGCGGGAGTACCTTCCACAGCTTAATATAGATTTTCTGCCTATTGTTCAACCCGCGCTGAAGGATGATGAAAATGACCTGCTTCAAATGGAGGTGATTTTTCAGGATGTAAGACCTACAAACAAAATAGAGAAGCTAGAAAATATAACAGTAGACTTTGATGAAGTTGAAGTACCATCAGGTCTCGTTTCGGATCATGTACCACAAACAAAGGAATTACCTCAGAAAACGGAATGGGTCGATGTTAGGGAATTCGATTTGATTTTTGAAGAAGTGATCATTGAGAATTCGGAGTCCAGTACTAATGAAATGATTATCGACTGGACTACGGCTTTTGAGGAAAACAGCATCGTTGAAGCTACTAATGAGGTGATGGAAATTGAAGTGATGTTGAACGCCGCTGAGATAATTCAAAACGAGGTACAGGAAGACATCGACCTCTGGATTCCCAAACCTAAATTCTTAGCTAAGCAACTTTTGGAAACTATGATTTTGTTACAGGATATCGCTGAGCTAGGAGATCATAGGGAAATTCCCTTTTTAAAACTCTTATTAGAAAAAGAACGTTCTGCTGCCGTTAGGCAACGAATTGATGAACTTATTAATTCCTTCACCGAAAACCGTACGGAAAACTATTTTAAGATTACCACTATAGCACCAGGCTATAGCATTTTCCATGAGCTTTTTCAAAATAGGGACGTAGAGTCAAAATTGGTACTCCTAAACGAAGTTGCGGCGGTAGGGGATGAGAAAGAAATTCCGCTGTTACATTCTTTGTTAGAAGATGAATCGCCAATTATTAGAAAGCAAGCTCTCATAACCCTAAAACTTTTGAATGAAAGACTTTTGGCGGAGGTTAGTCATGAAATTTCAGCGCTTCCTATAGACGCGGTAATAGCGGATGAAAACGTTTTGGATTCCAGAAATACCTTATCCACGGAGGCCAAGACATCGCTTTTGGATATTCCTTTTGAATTAGAGAAATCAGGAGCAATACCTATTGAAAAAGAAAATACCAATGTCACGAGAGAATCGGGAAGCACGCTTTTTGACCATCTCTGTGCGGTATCCACAAAATTTTATAACAAACTAAATGACTAGTGGTGTTTTAGATATCGTATTAGAGTACATAAACATTGTTTTTTTAGTGTTTACGGTCGTGCTATTCACCATGTTCACGGCTATGGGTTATCTATCCACAAGAAATTCCATCCATTATAGGAACAAGAATAGTTTTGGTGACATGTCCAAACTCATGGCATCTCCCTTAGCACCAAGTATTACTATTATTGCCCCCGCATACAATGAAGGAATGACCATTGTAGAAAACATACGCTCATTAATGTCGTTACGTTACGTTAATTATGAGGTAATGGTGGTTAATGATGGCAGTAAGGATGACACCCTACAGAAAATGGTAAATGCATACGACCTTGTTAAAATAGAGCAAGAGATTGATCCCGAATGGAAATCGAAACCCATACGCGGTATCTACAGATCACCTCATAAGGCCTTTGCGAAGCTCACCGTTATCGATAAGGAAAATGGAGGGAAATCGGACGCCTTAAATACGGGGATGGCCCTATCTACAAACCAATATGTGGGTTGTATCGATGTAGACTGCCTATTGCTTCCAGACGCCCTATTGCACGTGGTGAAGTCTTTTTACCAACGTTCGGAGAAACGGGTCATTGCCGTTGGGGGTGTCATTAGAGTAGCCAATTCATGCGTTATACAAGGCGGGCAACTAGAAGAAATCCGATTACCGAGTAATTGGTTGGCGAGATTTCAACTCTTGGAATATACACGGTCTTTTATTTTAGGTAGAATGGCCTGGGGTCGTATTGATAGTCTTTTGATTATTTCCGGAGCTTTTGGCTTTTTTGACCGTGAAATAGCACTTGCGGTAAACGGCTACGATACCAATACGGTGGGTGAGGACATGGAAATTGTCTTTAAGATGAGGCGTTATATGCACGAACGTAAACTGCCCTATACCGTAGAATATATACCAGACCCTTTATGCTGGACAGAAGTGCCGGAGGACGGTAAAATACTGATCAACCAAAGAGACCGTTGGGCAAGGGGTAATCTCGAGACGCTTTACAAGCATAAGGATATGTTCTTTAATCCAAAATTTGGAAGATTGGGGATGCTGAGCTACCCGTACTGGTTTTTCTATGAATGGATGGCTCCTTTATTGGAGTTTTTCGGGTTTTTTACCATCATCCTTTTCTATTGGCTGGGTATTCTTAATTGGGACTTTTTTATCGCCATTACGGCCACTGTTTACATCTTTTCGGTAATGTTTTCTTTCTATGCCATTCTATGGGATACATACTCCTACAATGAGTATAAAAAAACAAAGGATATTTTAATCCTCATGTTCTGTGCTATTATAGAGCCTATAACATTTCATCCTATTGTGGTTTGGGCCGCTATCAGGGGTAACTATAAAAAATTATTCAAGGTAAAATCTGGCTGGGGTTCCCAAGTAAGAAAAGGATTTGCCAAAGCAACGTAAAATGCATCAGTTAGATACGGACATACCGGTAAAAGCGCAAAGAACATTAAAGGACTATATTCCTTTAGTGATTACCTTCTTTGTGGGCTTGGCACTTCTGTCCATTTACCAGAGTACCATGTTGTATTTTTCGGGTGTATTGGATAGTATTGTGAATAAGAGCCTGTTCATCCATCTTTTGCACCACTTGGGTTTTACTGCCTTAGCTGCGCTCCTCTTAGCCTTTGTTTTTAATCTTATAGAGAATCAAAAACCCGATTTGGGATTTCGAATCATAAAGCTCACCCTAACGATGCTACTCGTCGTAGAGGCAATATTGGTTACGTATTATATTAGTAACTACGAGGCCTTAGGTGCTAATTTTATGGCCATTAATGAGGCAAGTGCTTCTCGTTTTTCGTGGATTCGTGCCATTGGTGCCATTGTTGTGACCATTACAGCTTGTCATTTCATATATAAGTACACCGCCTCGTTCTATATGGTAATTAGCAGAATGTATCCTTTTACGATAATCTTGTTCAGTATATTTTTGGCGACCTTATATTCGGACAGAAAACCGATTAATGAAAACAAAACCCAGTACTTACTCGAGCATGTCTGGCAACAGGCACTGAATTTTAATACCTACGAAGGGGAGAAGGAATACCCTTTACTTGAGCAGGATGAATATAAAACCGAATTGGGTGCCTATTTTAATTTCAAGGCCGAAAAGCCAACCATAAAAATTCTTATCGTAGAAGGTTTGGGTGCAAGCTTGACGAATGAAGATCAAGACTTCAAGGCGTTTATGCCTTTCTTACAGGAACTACAGAAAAAATCATTGGTCTGGACCAATTTCTTAAGTAACACCGGCGAGAGTCACGCTGCCTTACCCACCATTATTGGGTCCTTACCTTTCGGTAATCAGGGTTTTACCCATATTTCAAAATTCACCAATAGAAATACAATGTATAGCATTCTTGGTCGTAATGGTTATGAAACTTCCTTTAATTATGGAGGTAACAGTGCCTTACATTACTATGATAAGTTTTTGGATGAGGAGAACGTCAGTTCCATTTTGGATAAAAAGGCGTTCGGTTCGCAATACGAGTTGCAGGAAGAAGATGCGGCGGGTATCACACTTGGCTATCCGGATAAGGTGTTGTTCCAGAAATATGAACAGCTTAAAACTACTGTGACCGTTCAAAAACTTGACGTTTTTCTGACCTTGAGTTCTAAGGAACCCTATCAAATTCCACAGCGTGATAGGTATATAGAAAAAGTAGACGAGTTGCTCGCCAACCACAAATTCTCGCACAGGTCCCATAGGGTTATCGAAAACAACGAAGCTTTGTTCGCTAGTTTTCTATATACGGATGAAGCCATCCAACAATTTTTAGCACAGGAAGCTAAGACTTCAACTTACCAAAATACCATATATATTATTACGGGAACACACCAGACAGCGGGTTTGCCGCAGCTGACCGCTTTGGACAAATACAGGGTTCCCCTTATTATCCATAGTCCTTTACTCAATGCTACAGAACGGTTTGCCACTTTGGCCTCTCATGCAGATATTGCACCCAGTATAATTTCTGCTCTAAGGGAGACATACCCTATTCAAGTCCCTAATGCCAATGCTTGGTTGGGCAAAAATGTGCTAGAGCCCAAGACTGACCAGAAACAAATTCCTTTGTTACGAAATGCGCATAACCTTACCGATTACCTTAGTCATAATCATTTTATAACCGATGGTGATGTGTACGCTTTGGATAAAGACTTGAATCTTTTAGACGCCCAAGATGAGGAAATAATTAAAAAGGTAGCGGGCAATTTTGATTATTTCAAATCCGTGAATAACTACATCGCCGAGAACAATAAACTTATCCCCAAAGAATTAGCTCTTGTTAATGACAGGAAGCCTAAATTCAGTAAAGTGGACATGATTTGGATTCAAAGTGTATTCAACGGAAAGGATTTTGACAATGCCTATAGAACGGCAAGGAAATTGGCCATTAGTAAGGATTACGACAGGTCGTTATTGCTCTGCGATTATATTTTATCAAAAATTCCACGCCATGCGGATACGGAAATACTCATGGGACGCGTTTACTCTTGGAAGCAAGAGTATGATAATGCCATCAAAACACTAAGCAAAGTGGTGGAGAAATACCCCGAATACGAGGATGGATACCTTGCCCTGATGGATGCACGTTATTGGTCGGATAATAATTCTGAAGTTTATAAAATCAAGGAATTGGCTCGCAAAAATCATATAAACAGCATATTGCTAGCAGAAAAAATTAAAAGATCTATACAACGTGTTCGGGCGGCCAAGCTTGAAAATGAAACTAAAGGAATGAATCAAAGTACTGCGCTAGCTCCAAAAAAATAATGAACTTAGTAAAATATCTTAGTACCATAATCACCATTTTATCTTGGGTACACTTCACAAGTGCACAAGATATAGCGTACAATGGCGACCCTGATGCTTCTTACTTTGTGGCAAGGGACTTGGCTTTTGCAGGTGATAGAGGTACTGCGAGGGACACCTTAAAACAAATACTTAGTAAATATCCCGATTATACGGATGTGCGCTGCCTTTTGGCCAAAACCTATAGTTGGGATAATGAATATGATAAGGCACGTCTTCAATTCAATCGTATTACAAGTGAAGAACGAAAAAATAAGGAGGTGTGGATTGGTGCCATTAATAACGAGCTATATGCCAAAAACCTGAATATTGCCTTAGGCATGACCAACAAGGCCTTACTGTTCTTAACCGATGATGCCGATATTTTAAAACTTAAGACAGATATTATTCAACAAATTGAAGAGCAACAACTACTTCAAAATGTGCTTAAGGCTACAAAAAATGAAGATACCAATAAGCAATCCGTAACCTTGTCTACCCAAAGCGAAGTATTTGATGCCGAACTTGATGCCATGTATTACGGTAGTTTGGAATACAAAAAAGAAGCTAACTGGGGCGTTTTAATTCCACGGCTTACATTTAACCGTCGATTTAATATTAACGGGATACAAGCGGAGGTAGATGCTTATCCTACCTTCTCCAAGACCTTAAGCGGCTATTTGAATTATGGATTTTCCACTTCTGCTATATTTCCCAGACATCGCATAGGAGGGGAGGTGCTCAAAGAATTGCCAAAGTCCATGGAGGTTTCCGTAGGCTTTAGACATCTTTCCTTTGAAAATGATGATGCTACCATACTTACGGGCACGTTTGGTATATATCGTGATAATTATTATGCGGTCTTTAGACCATACGTGGTTCCGGATAGTAGAAAAGGCATTGGAGTTTCTGGAAATTTATTGGTGAGACGCTACCTGAAAGACGGAAATAATTTCTTGGGACTAAATCTGGTCTATGGCTTTGATACGGAATTGAATCAATTTGTTGTGGATGGCGAACTGCTGGCAGAAACCCTCTTATATCTAGAAGCGCAGCGATTACGTTTGGAATATCAATTTACCAATACAAAGGGTACCAACCTTTATAAAGCAAACCTCGGCGTAAACCGTCAAGAATTGGCATTTAGCTCTGGAGAACTGTTTCTTTCTGTTAGTGCAGGTATCTCCTACCAAGTAAAGTTCCGATGAAATACCAATAAATCCGACTAATAACATCCCATTATTGGACATTATAGTTCTTGTTTTAAAGGATTTTTAACATTCACCTAGTATTTGGCTTAGTTTACAACAAAAATAAATGAGTACACCACATTTTGTTGTGGAAAGTGAAGCTTCTGGATATATTTACAATGTAATTTATGAGTACCCAAATCAAAATATTAATTAATCCCTAATAAATGCTTTACGATACCTACGGTGAAGAATACTTAGTATTTCTTCAAGACCTAAACGAAATCTTAAGTCTTAACGAATTAACGGAATTGGACTATATGTAGTCTAAACCTATTGAACGAATCCCAAAAAACCTACGGACATGGCACATCAAAATCAGGACAATACGTCCTATCAGAATTTTATTCAAGATTTAAACAGCATACTTGTTGATATCAATATCAGTAAGCTTACGTATTCCTAATCCCTTAGTGAATAATAAAAAAACGCCCGTATAAGCTACGGGCGTTTTTTTGTTTGTATAAATAAGTATTACAATACTATCCTAAATAGGTCTTTAATAATTTACTCCTAGAATTGTGACGCAGTTTTCGAATGGCCTTCTCACGAATTTGACGAACGCGCTCTCTGGTTAAATCAAACGTTTGTCCAATTTCCGCTAAGGTCATGGATTGTTGATCTCCAATGCCATAATAGAGTTTTACTACATCCGCTTCTCTGGGCGACAAGGTTTCTAAAGCTCTATTGATCTCTGTATTCAGGGATTGTTGCAATAAATGATTGTCTGGTCTTGGTGACTCTCCAGAACGTAACACATCGTATAAATTCGAATCTTCGCCCTCACGCAGAGGTGCATCCATAGATACGTGTCTTCCCGAGTTTTTAAGCGACTGCTTTACTTCCGTCACGGTCATCTCCAGTTCTTTGGCAATCTCTTCCGCAGAAGGGGGGCGCTCATGGGTTTGTTCCAAGTAAGAAAAAGTCTTTTTAATCTTATTTATTGAGCCAATTTTGTTCAATGGTAAACGAACTACCCTTGACTGCTCGGCCAAAGCCTGCAAAATGGATTGTCTGATCCACCATACGGCATAAGAAATGAACTTAAATCCACGTGTTTCATCAAAACGTTTGGCCGCCTTGACCAAACCTAAATTCCCTTCATTGATTAAATCTGGTAATTTTAATCCTTGATTCTGATATTGTTTTGCTACGGATACAACGAACCTTAAATTGGCAGTGGTCAACTTTTCCAAGGCCATCTGGTCGCCCTCACGTATCCTCTGGGCTAATTCTACTTCTTCATTTGCGGTAATCAAGTCTATCTTACTGATATCTTGCAAGTACTTGTCCAATGATTTTGATTCGCGATTGGTTACCTGCTTGATAATCTTTAGTTGCCTCATATATGAAAGTTTGTTTTAGGAGTTCTACAAGATTACATATTACATTTTTATTCCCTCTTTTCCAAAGACTTCACTACTTTCTTTTACATTATTTATGAGCGTAGCATAAAAATAGTGGGCATTTAGGGATTTTGATTGTACATGGTGTATTTTTGAAACAACCCTTTGCAGTATGAGTAAGCGAGCTTTAAAAACGTACTTATCCCAGTTATCTAAATCAGCTTTAGAAGAACAGCTCCTAGATTTGTACAACAGGTTTCCCGAGGTAAAGACGTATTACGATTTTGTTTTTAATCCCAAGGAAGAAAAACTGGTGCAGGAAGCTAAGGCAAAAATTTCCAATGAGTATTTTCCACTTAAACGTAGAAGGCCAAAAGCCAGGCGATCCGTGGCGCAAAAATACATTAAGCATTTTCTAAAACTAGGTATGGAACCACATCTCATTGCTGATGTAATGTGTTTTAATCTGGAAATCGCTCAAACTTTTGAGCAAGAACGTAATGTTCCCGATGCTTTTTACAAAAGTATGCTCAACTCGTTCACAGAACTAATTCAATACACCGCATTACAGGGCTTGATTCCAAATTTTAAAGAGCGAATCGTAAAAATATATACCATAACCCAAGATAAGAACTGGCTTTACGAGGAAGGTTTCTCCAAAGCCTTAGATATAATAGACTAGATGGCAATAGTGATCATTAGACAGGACGAAAAAATTGAACTCTGGAAAAGTGCGCTTTTACGTGCCGATCCAGAACTTAAGGTCTATAGTTATTTGGAGGAACATCCTAAGAAGGATATTGTAATGGCCTTAATCTGGAAACACCCAGAAGGGAGTCTGACCGGTTTCCAAATCTAAAGTGCATTGCTTCCGCAGGAGCTGGGGTAGATTATATTTTTGAGGATAGCACTGCGCCAAAGCATATACCTATCACACGTGTAGTAGACCCCTATCTAGCTAGGGACATGTCCGAGCATGTGCTGGCCGTAATACTAGCGCATTTAAAAAACCTCAATACCTATAAGCTTCAACAAGTGGACAGTCTTTGGAAACCTAGAGCTTATAAGCGTATTAAGGACCTTAACGTGGGTATTTTAGGTTTAGGTGAACTGGGTGCCCTGTCTGCTCTTGACCTCTTGCGTATAGGCTTCAGGGTTCAAGGTTGGTCCAGAAGCGAAAAGGCTATTGGCGATGTCAAAACCTTTGCGGGCGCAATTGAACTCGGTGCCTTTTTAAATACTACGGATATACTAGTGTGCCTTCTCCCTTTGACTCCGGAAACCAAGGGTTTTATTAATACTCAACTATTGGAGCAACTCCCTAAAGACGCTTACGTTATCAATGTAGCTCGGGGCGGACATGTCGTGGATGCGGATTTGCTGGAGCAATTGGACAAGGGGCGTATTTCCGGGGCCTGTTTGGATGTATACCATCAAGAGCCATTAGCGACCTCCCATCCTTTTTGGCATCATAAAAAAGTACACATGACACCACATTACGCCAGTGTATCGGATACGAATTCCGTAGTTCCACAAATCTTGGAAAACTATCAAAACGTACTGAACGGTACCGAATTATTGAACGAAGTGGACCGTAACAAAGGGTACTAATTTTTACTAAAGCGAAATTTGTATTTCCAATACCGATAAAAATCTTCTAATTTTGTAAGGCTTTCCCCGATGAAACTGAAGTGAACACTAAATTTAGATTGCCAGCCTTTTGAAGTTAGAAAAAGATACTACTGAAAAAACATTGTACGATTATCAGGAAGAGGATTTAAATGCCATTTTTAAGCATTTAGAGGAAAGCCCCGATAATACCAATCTGCTATACCAATTACCCACGGGTGGAGGGAAAACGGTAGTCTTTTCCGAAATTGCCAAGCGATACATAGAGAAAAAAAAGAAAAAGGTCGTAGTGCTTACACATCGCATAGAGCTTAGTCTACAGACATCAAAAATGCTACATGGTTTCGGGGTCAACAATAAAATCATCAACAGCGAGGTGAAGGAACTCATTGACCAAGATGAGTTCATGTGCTTTGTAGCGATGGTAGAAACCTTAAACAATAGGCTGCAGGAAGAAAAGGTAGAAATCAACAATATTGGTCTGGTTATCATCGATGAGGCGCATTACAACTCCTTCCGAAAGCTGTTCAAGTATTTTGAAAACGCCGTCATTCTCGGGGTTACAGCGACTCCTTTGAGCAGTAACATAAAACTTCCCATGAAGGACAACTATAAAAAGTTGATCGTGGGGGAGTCCATAGAATCATTGATCGGCAGAAAGTTCCTGGCCAAGGCCAATATGTACAACTACGATGTAAGTCTACAGAGTTTAAAGTTGGGCATTAACGGGGACTACACCGTAAAATCTTCAGATGAGCTTTATGGTAACCATAGTATGTTGGGCAAATTGTTAACGGCCTATACGGAAATTGCTTTGGGTACCAAGACCTTGATATTCAATAATGGCATCAATACTTCCAGGTATGTATACGAAACCTTTAAAAAAGCAGGGTATAACGTCCGTCATTTGGATAATAAAAATACTGCGGCAGAGCGTAAAGAGATTTTGCAGTGGTTTTCGGAAACCCCGGATGCCATCCTTAGTTCGGTTAGTATCTTAACTACAGGTTTCGATGAGCCAACTGTAGAAACCATTATCTTGAACAGGGCAACCCGTTCGCTTACCCTCTATTTCCAAATGATTGGTCGTGGGTCGCGCTACCTGCCCAATAAAGAAGAGTTTACGGTGGTGGATATGGGAAATAATATTGCCCGTTTTGGTTTGTGGAGCGCTCCGGTGGATTGGCAAGAAATTTTTCATTTCCCTGATTTCTTCTTAGAGAATATCAAGAACGATGAAGAGATAGAGCGGGAATTTGTTTATGAAATGCCTCAGGCGCTTAGGGAACAGTTCGCTAAATCAGACAACATAGAATTTGATATTAAGGCGGAATACAAGAAAAGCTTCGCCAACGGAGAAAAATCCAAACTAGTACTCGAAAAAAGTATTGAGCAGCATGCACAAATCTGCGTGGAGAACGCAGAAGATGTTTTCGATGCCCGTATACTGGCTAAACAACTTAAAGAAGAAATCGCCTATCGCGTGCGTCAATATTCCTATTGTATCATGAACAATACCAAGAACTACAAGGAGTGGCTAGAGGAAGATTACGAACGTAAACTGCGTTCCAAAATTTCAAAAAAGTTCGCGGCAAGGATGTAGCTTGTAAGAGTTAAGAAAAATATCATTTTCTTTTGAAATCAGTCCGTACATATTAAATGCTCAACCATTGCAACAAAAAAACACCGAAAAGGGCTTGACCAGAACACTTCTCGTTATCGGTTGCCACTGGCCAGAGCCCAATGCGACGGCTGCTGGAGTGAGGATGCTGCAATTACTTCGTTTTTTCCTAGAGCAAAACTATAAAATTACGTTTGTAGCTGCCATGCCAGAAAATGAGTACGTGCAACCGTTACAGCACATGGGTGTTCAAACTACTACAATCAGTTTGAACAGTAATTCTTTTGATATTTTTTTGAAGGATTTAGAACCGCAAGTGGTGCTGTTTGACCGTTTCATAACCGAAGAGCAATTTGGTTGGAGGGTTGCCGAACATTGTCCCCACGCTCTACGGGTTTTGGATACGGAGGATTTACATTCCCTTCGTCATGTACGTGAGCAGGCTTTTAAAAAAGGAGTCGCGTTTACGGTAGATGCCTGGTTGCAGGAAGATAAGACCAAGCGGGAAATTGCAAGTATATATCGTTGTGACATCGCCTTGATTATTTCTAGCTTCGAAATGGAATTGCTTCAGGAAACACTTCAAATAGATTCGAGCCTACTACTTCATCTTCCTTTTATGTTGGATGAGAAGGATATACCTAATCCGTTACCGGCATTTAAAGATCGTACCGATTTTGTATTCATCGGTGGTGGAAAGCATGCCCCGAATGTGGATGCTATCAAATACCTAAAACAAGCGATATGGCCTAAAATAAGCGCTGCCTTGCCGAAAGCAGGTTTACATATTTACGGCGCTTATCTTCCGCAACAGATTCATGAAATGCACGATTCAACATCAGGGTTTTTGGTTCACGGAAAGACCGCTTCGGTAAAAGAGGTGATGCTAGCCAATCGTGTTTGTCTGGCACCTTTGCGATTCGGGGCGGGGATTAAGGGAAAATTACTCCATGCCATGCAATTTGGTACGCCGAGTATTACTACCACTGTTGGTGCGGAAGGTATGTATGGCACGATGGATTGGAACGGGTTTATAAGGGACGAACCGGTGGATTTTGCGAACGCTGCCATCCAATTGTACGGTGATTCCATTACTTGGACAAGAGCCCAAGAACAAGGTAAAAAAATCATAAATCATTACTATAATCGCATTCTTCTGGAAGAAGAATTAGCTTGTAAATTAAAGACGGTCGCACAAAATCTTGTAGCGCATCGCAGACATAATTTTATAGGCAGCCTATTACAGCATCACACTATGTCCAGTACCAAATACATGAGTAAGTGGATTGAGGAGAAGAACAAAAATAGTTACTGAAATAAATACGCTTAATAATTCCGAAACAAATCTGGATAACTACTTTTGAAGGGTCACGGAGCGGAGTCGATGTGAACAAAAAATAGTTCTTAAAACCTGAGTTCGATTATTATTATTATTATTTCATTTTTAAGCATAAAAAAAGATAGATTTTTAGTAAATTAAAGTATTGAATTTCAATTCGTTAATCTAAAAACCCATCCATGATAATCTACTCTAAAGTTACTGAAATTTTTTGTTTGGTCGATGAATTCTATAAGGAATACACCGAGGTGGTCCATAGTGCGCTTATCGGAAACAAGGCCAGACGCCCTCCCATAATGTCACAGAGCGAGATAATTACCATGGCGGTCATTTTCCAGTTGAGCGGTTTTAGGACATTCAAGCATTTTTATCTT
>NZ_MDGN01000007.1:0-17415 GCF_002742365.1 Maribacter sp. 4U21 | reverse complement strand
AGATGGACGAGGGCTATTTCACCGTGGAATCGGGCCAGGTGGAAAAGGCCAAGGGCAAACGGGGCCGTGGGGCCGCCGGCAAGCGGAACGTCATGGTCATGGCCGAGAGCACACCGTTGGAGGACCCGCAGACCGGCCGGAAGTCCAAACAGGTACGTTATTTCAAGGCCAGGGTGCTAGCGGGCCATACTTCGGGAGAAGTGGACGGGGCCATAGGGGAATCCCTTGACGAAAAATCCATTGTGTTCACCGACAAGAGCACTTCCTATGTCGATATCGCCGACTTCGTGGAACTGCACGTGACCGAGAAATCGAACAAGGAGACCACCGAAGAGACCCTCAAACGGGTGCATATATTCATAAGCAACGCCAAAAGGAACCTTTTGGGCAATTACCACAGGATAAAGGGAAAGTACTTTCAGGCATATCTCGACGAGTTCGTGTACAAGCTCAACAGGAGGTATTTCGGGGACCGGGTCTTCGACAGGATAGTGATAGCGGGAATTACAGGATTATGACACTTAACGGATATCCAATTAAAAAATTAGTTTATCCGACTAGAAAAACAATTCTTTTGATATCTTGGCGTTTTACTTTACAAATAATTAAAGCATGCAGTCTACGGATACTTTTAAACTACAAAACTATCTTTTTGAAGAAGGAAAAACCATTGATTTATACAAGAATGCACTAAAGGAGGTTGGTTGTGAAAGTGCCTATTACTGTTACGAGCTTTTGTCCAATGGGCAAACTGTAAAGGAGAAGATTCGTTTCTTTATTTATACATCTTCAGACAACAACATATTTGCGGTAATGCCTTATGTACATAGAGCTATAATACTAAATAAGGTAGAGACAGGATTTTATGATGTAAGTAGTCCTTGGGGTTACAATGGTCCTTTTTTTAAAGAAGGTATTTCGGAAGCTTTAGTTCAGGAGTTTTGGAAGGCCACAGATAACTGGTATTTTGAAAACAAGGTGGTATCGGAATTTTTACGATTTAATTTCTTTGAAAATTATAAAGGCTATTCCGGGGAGGTGGTACATACTTTATTTAATGTTAAGGGTGATATTACAGATCGGGATCTCTTTTGGTCCAATCTTAAATCCAATACCAGAAATCAATTTCGTAAAGCGGAGAAGACCGGTTTGGAGTTTAAACTCTATTATGAGGATATAACAGAAAAGCAGATAGCTGATTTCTATCAGGTCTATATCGGAACTATGGATAGAAGGAATGCCATAGATTCTTTTTATCACCCAATGGAATATTTTCTAAACTTTTGGAAAAATAACCAAGAAAAATGTGCGATAGGACTTGTATATAAAGATGGGCTTCCCATTTCTACGGAACTTTTCTTGATTTCGGAAAAAACAATATACTCTTTTTTAGGAGGTACGGATTCTGATTATTTTAAACTTCGGCCCAATGAGTTCTTGAAAATAAGTGCGGTAATATGGGCGAATGAAAAAGGACTTCAGTATTATATGATCGGTGGTGGGCTATCTAACGGAAAAGAAGACAAGCTGTATCTCTATAAGAAAAAGTATTTCCCAAATGATACTGATATCGATTTTTATACTGGAAGAAAAATTATAAATGTCAAGAAATATCTTGAGTTTTCCAAGGCTGTAGGGCACAGCATAGAGGGTGATGTACGTCAAAATATCAGAGAAGGTTTTTTTCCAAGATATCGAGACTTAACATTAATTAAAGAAATCGATTCGTAATCTCTGGTTTCGAAGGAAGTCTACCTAGGTTACGTGATGCTGTTACAACGATAAAGTTGTCTTACTAACTGTTTTTGGTATTACTAACTAGTTCTAAAACAAGAATACCTTAACATCCCAAGGGCTTACACAATCGGCTTTACGATTCGCTAAAAAGGATAGTGTAAGCTTCCCTTAATTAGAACTGCCTATTATTCTAAAATTGTTATAAAGTTGACCTCCTCCCATATTTAGGTGCCGGTCATAACTAGAGAATCCGGGCTGTTTTCATTAATTCCGATGAACTCGTTGGGGGACATGTCCCCCAACGAGCTGTGCGGTCTAAAGCCATTATAGTCCTCCCTCCAAATATCGAACTTTTCCTGTGCATCTTCCAAAGAAAAGAACCAATTGGCGTTCAAACATTCGTCCCTGAACGAACCGTTGAAGCTTTCGATAAATGGGTTGTCCGTTGGTTTTCCCGGTCTTGAGAAGTCTAGCTCCACCTCGTTCTCGTATGCCCATTTGTCCAATATTTTACTGATGAACTCGCTCCCGTTATCCACTTTGATACGTTCGGGGAGTACTCCGTTCCCAAAAGTAATGGTTTCCATGACCTTTACCACATCGCTTCCTTTGAGCGAACTTCCCGCATGTATGGAAAGACACTTGCGACTAAAGTCATCCACTACAGTTAAGGCCCTGAACCGTCTGCCGTTATAAAGCTGGTCACATACAAAATCCATACTCCAGCATTCGTTCGGACCAGAGGCATTCCCTTCGGTAGGTTGTCTATGTGCGGCGGAACGGTTCCGTTTTGGGCGTTTCGACCTAAGATTGAGACCCTCCTCACAATAGACCCTGTACATGCGCTTATGGTTGTCCATAAAACCTTCCCTTCTCAAAAGGATATGGATGCGCCAGAACCCGTACCTGATCCTTACGGCAGCTATCTCGTTCATCCGCATGCGAAGCAGTTCATCGCTACGCCCTTTGGCCTTGTAATAAAATACGCTCTTATGCAGCAATATAAGCTTGCAGCAACGTTGAACGGAGATGTTGTACTCCATCCTGTCCTGATGGTATCGACCATCCCACGTTTTCGGGACGGTCTCAGAACTTTTTTTTTCAGCACGTCCTGCAAAATCTGTTCGTCAAGGCTTAGGTCGGCCACCAGTTTCTTCAACTGTGAATTCTCTTCCTGTAGGTTCTTCAACCTACGTAGTTCAGAGACACCAAGCCCTCCGTATTTCTTCTTCCAATTGTAAAAAGTGGCCTCACTGATACCCATTCTTACGGCACACCTCTTGGATACGGGTACCGGTCTCTACCTGTTTGATCGCAAATACGATCTGCGATTCAGAATACTTTGATCGTTTCATAAGCAAATACTTGTTTAAAGTTAAACATTTATTCGCCCGGAATTCTCTAGTTTTAAAACGTCCGGTTTAAAGGGAGGAGGTCAATAGTTTTAATCGTGAAGGTATTGAATCACATCATAATCAATTCTTCGTAAACAGTAATCGTATTCTTTATCATTCGTTCGTTGGTGAAATTTATTAACGCTTTTTGCTTCCCTTTTTTTGCCATTTCCTGCCTTAGGGATTCATCGGTAAGCACTTGTTCCAATTGTTGTCCCAACTGTGGTGCATTTTCCATTTGGAATATCATACCATTGATGCCGTGGTCTATTTGGTCATAAGCACCGTTGGAATCGGCACGTAATGTGCAACAACCACTCATCATGGCTTCAACGGCTACCAGACCAAAGGTATCCGACCGAGACGGTAAAACAAAAACATCAAAAAGCTGATATAATGGCTTTGGGTCTTGAAAAGGAAGCACGGTGGTACAATACTCCAATTTCTGTTTCCGTAACATCTCTGCCAACCATTTTTCTTTATCCTTGTTAAGGTAGTCACCCACGAGTACAAGGTGTATTTTCTCTCTTGTTGCATCTGTTAGGTATTTGCCAATTGCTTCAACCAGAATATCAGTTCCCTTCATCTCTGAAATTCTTCCAACGAACCCAATGATTATTTTATCCGTTGGGATAGTATTCGTTTTTTTTAGTTGTTCTAATTCGTTTTTGGGTATCACCGTTGCAAACCGCTCAGAGATGCCATGGTATACCATCCGAATACTTTTAGGTGGGGAATTCATCACCCTTTCGGTAAACTCTTTTGAGCCCTTGCTTACGGCAATTAATAAGGTTGGATGCTTGTATCTGGCATTAGGTGTTATTGTATCTGCATGCACTGTAGAAATGTACTTTTTGCCCATCAACCAAGGAATAAAGGTTAAGTTAGGAGAATGGCAATGAATAACTTCGGGATTTATTTTTTTTAGCGCTCCACGAATCTTAAATAGACTGGTTAGTGATGTAATACCCTTTTTTAATTTATTTCCATACGGTTCCTCAAAATAATGTAGTGATACTCCAAGCGTCTGGAATTCAGTTTGTAGGGCTTCAAAAAAGTGATTATTAGTTGATGGCGTACGTCTAAATCCGCTGGTAATAATATGCAGTTCATGTCCTTTTTGGACCAAGCCCCTTGTGAGCTCTAGAATGTTAGTCGCTAGACCATCTTTTCCAAAACGCATCACTACAAACGCTATTTTCATAAATTTGATTCTTTTACGTGTGCAAATGCCTCTAGGTTTTTGCGCTCATCATCCAAAGCAAGTAATTGTACATTTCCTACGGGGTCTGCTTCTATACCTTCAGAGGTAACTATTTTTTTGATGGTCAGTAAAATAATTTTTAGGTCAAGAGCAAAGCTTATATTGTCTAAATATTCTACATCTTTGGCAAATTTATCATCCCAACTGATGAAATTCCTACCGGAAATCTGTGCCAATCCTGTGATGCCGGGTCGTAACAAAAACCGTTTTCTTTCTTCTTGAGTATAATAGGGTAAATAACGAATCAATAAGGGCCTAGGGCCAATTAAACTCATCTCGCCCTTAAGTACGTTTATAAGTTGTGGCAATTCGTCTATGGATGTTTTGCGTATGAATATCCCCATCGGAGTTAACCGATCCGTATCTGGCAGTAAATTTCCCTGTGCATCTTTTTTACTGTTCATGGTCTTTAATTTCAGGACCGAAAATATTATTTCACGCCTACCAGGGCGTTTTTGAGTAAAGAACGGACTTTCTTTAAAGCTAATGGAAATTGCAATAATGGCAATCAACAGGAGCGGGGAGAGCACAATGAGGCCAATTAAGGAAAGCATAAAATCTAAGGGTCTCTTAAAATATTTCTTGTAGGTCATTGGGGGGGGGGTGTTAGTAACTATACTCGTGAACGCCTAAGTTAACCCATTATTATATTAGTTCATAAACTATGTGTTTTAAACACGTTTATTTCTGAACGTTGGTATTAAATTTTACATCTTGTGGCACCTCTATGAAGGACCACTGATTAATTATCTTCGCAATATATTGTAGATCTTTTAGATTGATACGATAGTCCATGTGTATATTCAACAAGAAATTATATTCTTGGTTTAGCCGGTTCTGCGGCCAAAGCTCCGCCGGGTATATGGAATTGGCAATTAAGAACTGTTTGAAATTAGATAGTATTCCCCAGTCTTTAAAAGCAAGTAAAAGACCAAAAGGAACCCTATTTTCAGAAAATATAAGTTTAAATATTTCTGAGGATTTCAGTTCTTTTGCAATAATGGCTAAATTATTTTTTTTGTAGGTATTAAAATCCTTAAATAGCTGATTGCGTATGATACTTTCATGTTCCGTTAAAACCTGAATATTTTCCTGGGTGTTCCGCAGAAGCATTTCACCTTGACTATAAGTGAGTAAAAACTCCACTTTTATATCTTCATGCTCACAAGTGGCTTTTGTTTCCATGGCATTGTCTATTAACTCCCATGACTTTAACATTGGGTTGGCATCTTTGGCAATGTTAACCTTTTCTAGGGGTTTCAGCGGAATGTTACAAGTACTTTTTTTAGGCTTCCAAGCTATGCCGCCTAATGGGATAGGTAGCGTTTTTCGCAAGGATGCTATACAAAAGTCGGCCGTACTGTCCAAGCACCCTCTGGAAAGCCAACCATGGGAGTGGTCCTCAAGTATTAAAGGTCGTTCTCCCTCAGGGATTATAGTATCCTTTAGTCCCCAATAGTTATTTACCAACACCAAATCCTGTGGAGGAAATAAAGACCAGTTCACTTGGGCCTTCGTATCAAAAGGATCAATATTATAATAGTTTACGGTAATAGACTGTTGTTCCATCCAATTTTTTACATGGGGGCAGTAGTATTTTGGTAACCAAATAGTCTCTAGTATACGCTCCTGTCTAATACAATGGATAACATGCTTTATAGCATAGCGCCCAGCGTAAAAGAGTTCGTGTGCACCTAAAAATGTGGTGTTTGGAATGTCTGGAAAATGGCCTACATCCTCCTTATGGAATATAGACCCATAACCAATTACGCGTTTATGCATGATTCAAAGAAAGTTAAAACTTGCGAGAATATATTTTAGAATTCGAGGAAGTTCTTAAATCATGGTTGAAAGGCACTATCGTCCATACCGGTCGCCTTGGATATTTTACTATTTTTCTTAAGAAATAGGATTGCTGGCTTCTATCCTTTGGTATTCTTTAAGAACAGCGTCCCAAACCATACTTCTTTTAAATCTAGCACTTATCATAGGTCTGGCATTTTTAGCCAGGTCTTTTCTTAGTGCATTGTTCGTTAGCAGTAACTCCATGGCCCTGTACAAGGCTTTACTGTCTTTTGATGGAATTATTAATCCATTTTCTCTTTCGGTTATTATTTCATTACTACCGTTAATATCGGTTACGATTGCCGGTAGCCCCATAGCTCCAGCTTCTAGGACTACATTGGGGAATCCTTCTCTATAACTTGGGAAGACAAAAACGTCCGAAGCGGCCAAATAAGGCCGCACATCCTCTTGGTGGCCCACACAGCGTATGGCGGGTTGTGCTGCGAGCAGTGCGCCAGTTGCCTTTGGCAATAGGTCCGATTCCCCTTCATCCGATCCCAGCATTACTAATTTTGCCTGTTTAAATTTTTCGCTCAGGGAACAAAAAGCATGTACCAATTCATTCACACCTTTGTCATTTACCAGCCTTCCCACAAAAACAAACACTACATCCTCTTTTTCAACTCCCAGTTGTGTACGCATGGCATTGTTGTCTTTTGGTAAAAATACCTCGGGATTGTAGGCTTCCAGGTCTACGCCGTTCACATTGCCATTGGCGATAATACGCAAAGGCTTATTCGTTACCTTATAGCTTAAAAGATCTGTCTTTACCCCATTGCCTTCCGGGTAAATGTGGGTGGCGAACTTGCAAATAATTTTATCAAAAAATAGTAATACCTGTTTCATTACACCGGTTTGGGTCGGGAAAATTAACCCGGTGAACGTGTGTACACGTTTAGGTACCCTGGCAAAGTAAGCAGCGGTCATACTTAACAAACCTGCTTTTGGGGTAATGCTATGCACCATAAATGGTTTTTCTGTTCTAAAAAGCCTGTACAACTTGTATAGCGATACCATATCCTTGAAAATGGCTATTCTTCGTTCAATGGTAAGCTCTTTACCACGAATCCCTTCCCGTTCTATTAATCGCTCTAAATATTCTTTTTCTGGATCGGAACCAACGGCCATAATTTCGTAGTACTGGTTTAGGAACCGTAACTGCCCCTCCAATAAAATATACATGGAGCCGGTTAAGGAAGCGGTACGAATTATTTTTTTTCTCTTTTTTAGGGATACGGTATGGTTCATAACAGGATTATGCTAAGATATGATGGGTATAGGCTTCCAATATAGGTTCTCGTTTAAAATCTAATATACGTTCCAAAACCCGTTTACGACATTGGTCTAGAAATTCAGGATGCTCCAAACAATAGGCTAAGGCTTTTTGCAGTAGTTCCACACTGCCTACAGGACTAAGGATACCATAATCGGTTAGCATTATGTTATCTGTTTTTGGATTTGAAAGTTCCATAATTTCATCGGGTCCAGATTTACAGTTGGTGCTTACTATGGGCAGGCCACAGGCCATGGCTTCCAATAATACGTTTGGAAAACCTTCGTGACTAGATCCAAATAAGAACAGATCAGCTGCTTTTAGATACTTGAATGGATTGTTATCAAAACCTAAAAAAAATACCTGTTCCGTAAGGCCTAATTCGTCTACCAATTGTTCTAGGGATTCCCTTAACCAACCATCGCCCAAGATATACAACCGCATCTTTTTAAAAGGTACGATAGCTTTGATCAATAATTGATGATTCTTACCGGCATCCATACGACCAATAGTAACGATATTGAAAAACGCCTCACTAAAAAACCCATCTTTTTTTTCAACTGTATCTATTTTTTCGATATCCACAGGATTATGAACTACTTCTATTTTGGATGCTGCAATGTTATAATTGTTAATCAGGTCATTTGCATTACCATGCGAATTACAAATAATTTGGTCTGCCTTAGGGTAGAGCTTTTTTATAAGTAGATTGTTTATTTTGGATTGTAGGTTGTTATACCCGTATTGCATGCTTGGATAGGATCGTTCGCTGATACTTATTTTATATTTATAGTTCGTAAAGTGTTTCGATAGTATATTTATATAGCTCGGTCGTGTAAGTAAGGCGAACGAATGTGTTATTTTTAATTGATTCAAGAGTTTTGCATACTTGTAGGCCAGCCATGGTAGTTTTATGAGCTTAAAGAAACCATGTTCATCTCCTTTTGATTTTTCAATAAAATGAATGGGGATGTCTGCGGGAATGTCATAACTAACATTCACGTTCATAAGCACCAAATGCACCTCCATTCTTTTGTTTTTTAAATAAGGTAAAAGATAGGAGACCACCCGTTCCGCACCGCCGCCGGATAAGGAGTATATTAGGATTGCTATTTTAGGCTTCAACATCTCAAGCTATTTTTCCTTTTAAACCAATTAATTTATTGAATAGACTTTCATACTCGGTCATAATGTGTTTTGAACTGTAGTTGTTGCGAACGTGTTTTTGTACTTTTTCTGGGTCAAACACCGACAGGTTAGTGCTTAAAGTAATTATTTTTTCTCTAAAATCATTTTCGTTCTTAGTGATATAACCGTTTTCAGCGTTTATTATTATTTCATTTATCCCACCTGGCGCATCAAAAACAATTGCCGGGGTGCCTACAGCAAGGCATTCCAAAAGTGCATTTGGGAATCCCTCTACAAATGAACCTTGTAAATAAATATGGCTTTGCTTTAGGTAGGAGTTAACTTCCTTAGTAAAAGGAATATGCCGTATATGGTCAGCTAGCCCTAGCGTACTGGCGAGTTTAAAAATATTGTCTTTTTCAGGACCATCACCAATTATCGTATATCGGAATGGGATGTTTAAAGTTGATAGGCTTTCTAAAATTCTTGCATGGCCTTTTTTCTCTGTTAACCTACCAACAGTAACGTATTCATAGGTTTTATCAAAAGGTGGAATATGGGATTTAAGTGTAAAATTATCTGAAATTGGATTGTTTATCGTTACTATCTTGTTTGAATGAAAACCTTGATATGCTATAAGATCATTTTTCATGTCTTCCGATTGGCTTATCAAAACTTTTAGGCCTTTGTATGCAATTTTAGATATGGTTCGAAAAATAAAAAATCTTAAACCTTTAGCAGAAAAATTATCCTGTGCACTACTTACAATAGTTTCTCGACCTACAAAAATAGTTTTCGGTACAAGGTAGGATATCAAACCCATTAGGGTATTTACGTGGGAAAGGGAACTGAATACAATATGAGGATTCTCTTTGTTTATAATATTGAAAAGAGTAAAAAAAGCTGACTTTACATGACTTTTATTTAGGTAAACCGTTTCAACATTACTTGTGTCGTAAACAGAATCTTTCGCATTACCGATTACAATTAATTTTGTCTCAAATTGGTCTTTATTTAAATTTTGAGCCAAAAAAGACATTACTTTTTCAGCCCCACCCGCTGCTAAGTTGGGTATTACCAAAAGAATTTTTGATTTTATTGAGGACATCAGATATGTTTTATAATTCTTTTAATATCTAATTCTTTTATTTTTCTTGCTGGAGAACCGGCGATAAGTATACCATTCTCTTCAAATGACTTATTAACAGAAGAATTTGCTCCAATTGCAATACTGTTTCCCAAAGTGATATCACCATAAATTTTGACTCCTGGAGCAATATAAACGTTATCTCCAATTTTTGGTGCCTCGGGTTTACCACCGGATGCACCAATATTAACGCATACTTCTACTCTACAGTTTTTTCCTATCCTAGCCCTACTGTTGACCACTATCGTGCCGTAATGAAGAATACAAAGACCAGGGCCAAAAACGTTTATAGGTATAGAAAAACCAAGCTTTAACGAAGTTCTTTTAAATTTGAATCTTAAATATTTGATGTATATCTGGTAAATATGCCCAGATTTACAATTGTTATAATACTCCAACTTGCGAAGTTGTTTTTGAAAAGTCCATGTTGGGGTAGGAGCTAACCTTTCTTTAATTCTTTGCTTAAAAGAATTTATTTTAACGCCTCTTGCAATAGCATCTTGATTTATATAATAAATGTAATCTTCCTTTGATTTTATCATAAATTCATGACCATTTGGTATTAACTCTAAAATTCATTTTTGGAGTTTTAGTGTTAAAAAGTAAAACAATCTTTTAGGTGTATTCCAAAGTGTTACTAAAACACAGAATAATATTTTAGTACTGCTTAAATTCATGTGCGGATCCCTATAAGTCAAAATGGATTTGATATGGTCAAACGCATGGATTTGGTAATATTTATATTTTAATATTTGCCAATTGGGTGTCTGGTAAAGTTGATAGTAGGAACTATAGAACTTTATTTTTTCTAATTCTAAGCGCGTTTTCTCTTTTAAGATTAAACCATCAGGACTGGAAAAGTAGATTCTATGAATGATGTTTATACATAAGAAATCATAATCTTTATTGATTCTGTTCCATGTAGAACCTTCACTAATGAATGAAAAATCGCTGTGAAACATCTTATATTTTCTTAAAACCGTCGTACGCCAACTATGCCATTTTTCGCCTTGCACGGCGGCCTTTCTGTTTAAGATTCTACCTTTTAAATCAACCTGCCAAAAGTTAGAAGGAAATGGCTCTCCAACTAATTCCCCGCGCTCATTTTTTACTAAAGTCCAAATGCTAGCAATTCTGTTTGCATTATCGCTAATATCGACCATTTGCCAAAGCTTTTGTAGGTCTTCTATAGTATTGGAAACAAATGTATCATCGCTATCCGCAATCACGGTAAAGGGTCTAGAACAGTATTCCAATCCTACGTTTAAAGCGTTTGGTTTTCCTTTATTTTTGTCCAAAAGATAGTATTTAATGGAAAATTCCAGATTTAGATTTACCCAGCTTTTCACTAATTTTTTTGTATTGTCAGTACTGGCATCATCTACAATTATCCATTCAAAATCCTTGTTGCTTTGCTGCTTTAACGAATTAAAAACACGCTCTAAAGTATGCGCTCTATTGTATGTGGGAGTAATTACACTGAACATATTTTTATCTCTGTAGTTTTCTGATGTATAAATAGATTGCCAAAGCATTTATTAGGGATACCAAAGAAGTAGATAAAGCAAGACCTTTAATTCCTATGAATTCTATTAACGTATAATTGAATATAATATTGAGTAGTAGACTTATGACTGATGATAATACTAAAAAATTATTCTTGTTAATTGCTGTTAAATATTTATTCATAATTATACCAACTACATAGAATGGAATCTGTAGTAAATACATTTGCTGTATTACATATACTAATGATGTATCTTGTGAAGTGAACGCTCCTCTTTCAAAAAATAATTCAATTATATTTTCAGATGATAAAATTAATACAACAGTAACGCTAATGGTTGCATATAAACTTATTTTTAAAATCTTAGTAAGATTACGATATAGCTCACCATAGTTCTCTACCGCTTTATTTGAGAAATAAGGTAAGATGGTACTGCCTAACGGGACACTGATTAAACTTATGGTTACTATAGGTATTTTATAACCATAACTTAGGGCAGCAATTGCTCCTACTGCCATTTGCGCTGAAAAATACTGATCCACCATTGGATTTACGCCGTTAATGAGTCCTGATGATATTTTTGCCGGTATCTGTTTTAGGAGTACAATCATATTTGGGCTCTTAAAATCCGGTTTGGCTAGGACTAATAGTTTTTTGCTAAAACCAACACCAATCAAATAAAGTGCGCTAATTGTACTTCCTATCAACATGCCTATAGCTAGGGTCTTTTCTTTAAGGATATCTTGAAAAAATAAACAGACAATTATACTAAGGGGTATAAAGATTGCATTTGTGCTAGATAGTAAGAATTCATTGTCAGCCATTAACAGACCTGAAATCAAGGCAGATATTGCCCAAAGAAGCAAACAGGGTAAAATAATCCAAACCTGAATTTTGATTAATTCATAATAAAGAATGCCATGACCTGGAAAAAGTGTAGCTAGATAAAAATCTATAAATAGATAAGTGAACAATATCATAATCGCTGCTATCGAAATTGTAATTATAAAACTACTGCTCTGGAATGAACCTGTATTTTTTGAACTACTTTTTTCTAATAGGTAATTGGGAATAAAAACACTTCCATAAGCATTTATAAAAACATTTTGGATGAAGGAAGGAATCAGTACCGCTATTATAAAAGTGTCCAGAAGTTCTGAAACGCCATAGGTGTCAGCAATTAAAATTTCTTTATAGAAACTTATGCCTTTTACTAGTAGGGAAATACTACCTACAATAAGCATGTTGGTGAGAAGTTGAGATTTATCTTTTTTTAATATATCTTTTGTAGTTCTCGCTACTCTTGCAATAATCTTGTTAAAATCCATTGCTACTGGTTCTTTAAATCTTTGGAAGGCAGATTTACCGTTTTTGAAGATTCATTTTCTTTACTTATCTGAATATGGAGCCAAAGAATGAGCAGTAAGGAATAATCTGTTGTGAAAAAATTATGATTAGTCAGTAGGAATAATGACAATGCTAGTGTCATCATTAACACATGGGGAATTTTTTTGAAATAGTAATAACTTTTATTCAGCAAACTTGCTAAATAAATCAGAAATAAGAGTAATGGAGCAATACCCGCCTCGCCCCAAATTAATAGATAGGTGTTATGGACACCTACAGGCGGAGCAACCCCTTTCCCTGTAAAGGCGTTATAGCCGTTGCCCGTAAAGGGTTTGTCCAATAAAAAGTCATAGAAACGACCCCAAGTCTCAAAGCGGGAATCTTTACTCAAGTTTTGAGCCTTTTTTTCATTACCACTAATCATTGCACCTAATTCTTCTAATCTTCTATTTTTTGATGGCAAAAACTCATTGTAGACTAGGAGAGCACTCAATAAGGCGAAACCTAAACCTAACATTTTTGCATTTTTTATACTTAGTTTAATGGATAAAACATTGATTACTATCCATGAAACAATAAACGTTCTGGAAAAAGTAAATAAACCTAGTAAGGTAAACACTATTTTACCTAATAATTTAAATCTCTTTGGCATCATATAGGACAAAGAAAAACCCATCAGGCAAATCAGTCCTGCGTTATTTGGGTCTAAGTAAAAACCACTATATCTGCCATTATCTTGTATTGGATTATTAAATAGGAACATATTTCCTAAAATGGACAGTGCACCGATTAACATAAAAACCCATATTTCAGTACGAGATGTATTTCTCATTACTTCGTAACCGCCAATAATAATTATAAAATATTTTACCACAATAATTGCAAATAGCAAAAAATCCGGCATGTAAGACTGATCAGTTAAACTACTTATGGTAAAATATAATATACCTAAAAGCAGCATTGGGTAACTATTTCCATTTTTACCTGTAGTTATAGTGTATAACAGAATTAAGCCGTATGACATATAACTCAAAAGTGAGGAAACAGTACCGTTAATGTAAACTAAAGTAAAACCCGGCAAATGTAATAGTATTAGGGCTAAAATTGCATAGCGCAAAAAAGGAAAGAATGTTATTTTATTTTCCATCTGATAAAACGCTATTAATAAGTAATTCCCATTGTCCTAGTATGTTTTCTAAGCTGTATTTAACCATCGATGATGGCGCATTTGCCGCCAATTTTTTTCTCAGACTTTCATTCTGTATTAACAGGTTAACGCCTTCTTGCATAGCTTTAGGGTTTTGGTTATCAACAAGAAGGCCATTCTGATTATGAACAATTAAATCACTTGGTCCGGATACACAATTGTAAGAAATGCAAGCCATGCCATTAGAAAGAGCTTCCATTAAAACCATGGGTAATCCCTCATATTGTGAAGACAAAATATAAATTTGAGAATTTTGCATTAGTTCTTCAATATTTTTACAAAATCCGGTAAATTTTACTTGTTTTTCTAGGTTTAATTCTTTAGTAATTTTTTTTAAAATAGCCATTCCGTTTTCGCCCGATCCGGCTATGGTTAGTATCCAATCAGAATGAGATTTTAGTAGAGGTTCCATTAAATACAGTAACTTGTCGAAACCTTTTAATTTGTATCGATTTAGTGATCCTGCCACTAAAATATTGTTATGCCTTTCTGAAAAAGGTTTTATGCTTTCAGGTAGGATGATGGGATTGGGCATTACCGTAACATTGGATTTTAGTGCTTTGTAAAATGAAATGTCGTAACTGGTTAGAACCGTTGTAGCATCAGCGTACTTGTAAAAGAACTTTCTTATCCATTTTGTATCCGAAGTTGTTTTTGCTTTATGATTGCTATGTTCGCAAATTATAACTTTTATTTTTAAAATCTTAGCTACTGCAATTGCTACCAAATTGGTTTTGGGCATAAAGGATATCAAAATATCTGGACGTTTTTTTTTGCCTTTATAATATTTGAAAAGGTTAACGAAGGATCTTATTGTATGATTACTTAAATTACCATAATGTAATCTAATTCTTTTCACTGATTTCACTACTTCATAACTATCGTTGGCATTAAAGGTAATTAGCTTTACGATATTTGCCCTTGCACTAAATCCGTTGGCCAATGTTGTCATTACTCTTTCTGCACCTCCTCCAGTCAAAGAATTAATCAAAAAGTCAATTTTCATAATATACAAGGGTATTTATTTTTTTCTATTATAAAGATAAAGGAGTAAGTAAAGAGGTGAAAAGTAATTTTAAGCAAATTGCTATTGAGCAAAGATAAGGGTGTTTCGATAATTTAGCTTGATAACATAGACGAAAGTGTTAAATGCCTCGTTTTAAATGGAGTGAAGGTTTGTTAACTTGTGAAAATTAAAAGTATTTTATAAGTAGTTCATGATTTTTTTGAAATTAATTTTGCAGAGTTAGCCAATGAAAAAACTCTTCAATATTTGTAAAACCATCTCCATTTTCATCTCCATTGGCGTTTTTACTTAGGTCGCCATGTGTATCTCTTTCCCAATCATCAGACATTCCATCCAAATCTGTATCGTAAGTTGAAGGTCTTTTATTTAGGGTTTTGTTGGGCCAACCACCTGGTAGTACATCTGGGTTTATACCTTGAAAATAAAATCCATTATCATTAAAATAATTATTTATCAATCTACTGTCAACAGCATCTCTATAAATACTATTGCCTACTTTACTGCTTAATAGCTGATTTTCAATTTCTGTTATTGATTTGGCCCAATTTGAAATATAACTGTTTGTAAAATAACGGTTTAGGGAATTATTAATTCTAGTTTGTCCATTGGAATTAAACATATTTTTATTTGCTGCATTAATCTTGAAATTGTCTGTAGCGAATAATCTTCCTTCGTTTATCGTATTTGATGAGCCGTTGTTTCCAGCTCCAACAACTTCAAAGTCAGGATTATTGTTCCCTAAACCTTTGTAAATATTTCCGATAAAATCAACATTGCTACCATAGGTAATAACACTACCAGACTCAAAACCATACACGACGTTATTAATAATCTCTAAGGACTCACCATTGTCGCCATAACCTATAAGAGGACTTCTTTCCTTTGAAGTACTAAAAAAATTATTGAAAAGAGTAATTTCAAATACCCTTGTTCCTGCTAACATATTATAACTTGATTCGCTTGAAGGTTCCCCCACAATAAGGTTGGAGAAAGTAATATTTCTAATATCCGCATTATCTGCATTACTTCTAAAACTTATATTTTCATCTGTAGCCCAACTAAAGGAGCAATGGTCAACAATAATATTTTCAATGGGTAAATTAGTTGGTCCCCAGTTAATAATTCTAAGGCAATCACTTTCAGTCCCCCCACTATTCATCTGTAAACCGCCAAGCCTAATCGTAATATATCTCATAATTACGTTTGAACAATAAACATCGATACCATAATTTCGAAATGATATTCCAGGCGAAGGGGCTGTCTCTCCTGCAATGGTAAGATTCTCATGTCCTCTTCTAATTTTTATATCTGATAAAAGTTTTATTTCCCCACCTACGTCAAAAATAACTGTTCTTGTACCTTTTCGTTCTACTGCATCCCTAAAACTCCCTGGTCCACTATCATTTAGATTGGTTACATGTATAATTGCTCCCCCACGCCCTCCAGTAGTATTTTTTCCAAAACCTTCGGCACCAGGAAAAGCTTTTAATTCCCCCATTTCTAATGGACTTATTGTAACTGTCGCTTCATCCCTGAACGTTTCTCCGTTATCATTGATAACTTCTGTCGTATATTCAAAGGAATCCTCTTCTGGTGCTTCCTGTTCTGGAGTGGTTTCAGGTTCACTCTGTGTCTGTGGCGACACCGTGTTATTAGTATTTAGGGTATAAGTCAAGGTGTTATCCTCATTTATAATGACCGTACCATTTCGAGGTTCGGAGGTAGCCACTATGCTTACCTGCGAATCAGCTCCAAAAGAATCGTTAGTTAAGACATCCAATAGTACACTGGAATGGGGATTACTCATAAAATAGGTGTCATCCGCTAATAGTGCTATACTTTGCAAATCATTATTGTCCGCTATAACATAATCGGAAAGTAAATCGACATCCTTTGAGCAGGAAGAAGAAAATAAAATTATGCTACATATGAGTAGCTCAAAAATACGCTTGTTGGATAAGATCATAAGTAGGTATACTAATTAAGTTTGTTAAAAACATTGATTTGGATTACAATAATAGGAATTAACTTGTTTAAATCGTTAAAAAGTATTTTATTTTCGATGAAATACTTTGTTCGTTCTATCTTACTACGCTACGGCAAGCCACTTTAGTTTTTTTTTAGCTTGTTATTCGATGAAATACGGTATTTTTTAACATTTCTTGATTTGATATTGAGAATTACTAGATTTCGTTCGTAAGATTACGTACACAATCGATTCAGAACTTCAGATATTAATTAACCTTGCTGAGACTGTCGTTTTGTACAAATAGCCCTTATAGTCTTATAGAGGGCTATTTTTGTAAAGATCCCGAGGAACTACCAAACACACGTATATTTTCTTTTTAGGAGTTAGCTTAAAGCTGTGTTCAATCCATAAGTGCAACACACTTATTTTTTAGGACTTCAATAGGGTTGTAATAGTTAAACTTTCTAATAGGTCTGTAATTTAGTAATAATTCCACTTCTTTGATTCTCTCTATTGAGACTTGATTAAGGTCCGTTTTCTTAGGGAAGAATCGTCTAATAACTCCTATTC
>NZ_MDGN01000006.1:0-761 GCF_002742365.1 Maribacter sp. 4U21 | reverse complement strand
ATAGAATAGGAGTTATTAGACGATTCTTCCCTAAGAAAACGGACCTTAATCAAGTCTCAATAGAGAGAATCAAAGAAGTGGAATTATTACTAAATTACAGACCTATTAGAAAGTTTAACTATTACAACCCTATTGAAGTCCTAAAAAATAAGTGTGTTGCACTTATGGATTGAACACAGCTTACAAATAATATTCAAGTATTTCAGTTTTTACAGCAGAAAGAAAAGGAAGTGGATATGGACTTACAGGCTTTTGAAGTTGTTTTAGGTGATGTCAATGCACCTAATATACTCGTTTTGGCATTGAACCCATTTTGTCCTGCATGTGGCAGGGAATATAATGCTGTGCAGGAATTACTAGCAAAACAGTCTAATTTTGCTAAAGTTGTAATTCGTTTTGTAGGTGATGTGAATTTTAAGGACGACGCAAAAATTTATATATCTAGTTTATTGATCGGTCAGTACAAATTGGGTGGGCACGATTTTATGAACCTGTTAAGCGAATGGTTCAATACAGACAATCGAAATTCCTTTGCTAGGAAGTATGAACTACAACCATCGAAAGATGTCATTAAAACTTTTGACCCGTCCTGAATAAAGGCTACATAATCTTAAACAATTATGTACAAAAATGACAAAGTGATTAGACGGTATTCAGAATCTTTTAAACTCAAAATTTTAGACGAACTTACCGCAGGAAAACTAAACAAATACCAATTAGGTAAAGCTTACGGTATTGCACCTTCTACAATTAATGAATGG
>NZ_MDGN01000005.1:0-2349 GCF_002742365.1 Maribacter sp. 4U21 | reverse complement strand
GTACATCTGGTGTACCGTTGTCACATACCTGATAGGTAAATGAGTCCGTACCGTTAAAGTCTGCGTTAGGTGTGTAGGTTACTGTTCCATCAGGATTAATAACCACCGTACCGTTAGCTGGGGCACCTGTTATGCTCACCGATGCTGGGTCTATGCTGCCGCCATCCGCATTATCATTATCATTGGCCAGTATGTCTACTGTTACTGGGTTATCTTCATCTACCGTAGCCGTATCATCGGTTACTACTGGGGCATCTGACTCTTCTTCTACCGTTACAGTTACTGTGGCCGTCTGGCAGTCGCCAGCGTCATCACATACTTCATAGGTGAATGTGTCCGTACCGTTAAAGTTCGGGTTAGGTACATAGTTCAGGGTGCCATCTGGATTAATGGTTACTGTTCCGTTAGACGGTGCGCCTACTATGCTTAAGCTAGAAGGGTCTATGGTACCGTCTACGTCAGTGTCATTTCCTAGTACGTTTATGTCCACTCCACCTGCTGTGTCTTCTGTAAGCGTGGCCGTGTCATCTGTAATCACTGGTGAGTCATTCACAGAGTTCACCGTTACGTTCACAGTGGCCTCTTCACAATGTACATCTGGTGTACCGTTGTCACATACCTGATAGGTAAATGAGTCCGTACCGTTAAAGTCTGCGTTAGGTGTGTAGGTTACTGTTCCATCAGGATTAATAACCACCGTACCGTTAGCTGGGGCACCTGTTATGCTCACCGATGCTGGGTCTATGCTGCCGCCATCCGCATTATCATTATCATTGGCCAGTATGTCTACTGTTACCGGGTTATCTTCATCTACAGTAGCCGTATCATCGGTTACCACTGGGGCATCGCTCTGCGGATTAACCGTTACGTTCACAGTGGCCTCTTCACACTGTACATCTGGTGTACCGTTGTCACATACCTGATAGGTAAATGAGTCCGTACCGTTAAAGTCTGCGTTAGGTGTGTAGGTTACTGTTCCATCAGGATTAATAACCACCGTACCGTTAGCTGGGGCACCTGTTATGCTTACTGAAGAAGCGTCTATGCTGCCGCCATCCGCATCATCATTGTCATTGGCCAGTATGTCCACCGTTACCGGGTTGTCCTCATCTACCGTAGCCGTATCATCGGTTACTACTGGGGCATCTGACTCTTCTTCTACCGTTACAGTTACTGTGGCCGTCTGGCAGTCGCCAGCGTCATCACATACTTCATAGGTGAATGTGTCCGTACCGTTAAAGTTCGGGTCAGGTACATAGTTTAGGGTGCCATCTGGATTAATGGTTACTGTTCCGTTAGACGGTGCGCCTACTATGCTTAAGCTAGAAGGGTCTATGGTACCGTCTACGTCAGTGTCATTTCCTAGTACGTTTATGTCCACTCCACCTGCTGTGTCTTCTGTAAGCGTGGCCGTGTCATCTGTAATAACTGGTGAGTCATTCACAGAGTTTACTGTTACGTTCACAGTGGCCTCTTCACACTGTACATCTGGTGTGCCGTTGTCACATACCTGGTAGGTAAATGAGTCCGTACCGTTAAAGTCTGCGTTAGGTATGTAGGTTACTGTTCCGTCAGGATTAATAACTACAGTACCGTTAGCTGGTGAGCCTGTTATGCTTACTGAAGAAGCATCTATGCTCCCGCCATCTGCATTATCATTATCATTGGCCAGTATGTCTACTGTTACTGGGTTATCTTCATCTACTGTAGCTGTATCATCGGTTACTACTGGGGCATCTGACTCTTCTTCTACTGTTACGGTTACTGTGGCCGTCTGGCAGTCGCCAGTATCATCACAAACTTCATAGGTGAATGTGTCCGTGCCGTTAAAGTTCGGGTCAGGTACATAGTTCAGGGTGCCATCTGGATTAATGGTTACTGTTCCGTTAGACGGTGCGCCTACTATGCTTAAGCTAGAAGGGTCTATGGTACCGTCTACGTCAGTGTCATTTCCTAGTACGTTTATGTCCACTCCACCTGCTGTGTCTTCTGTAAGCGTGGCCGTGTCATCTGTAATAACTGGTGAGTCATTCACAGAGTTCACCGTTACGTTCACAGTGGCCTCTTCACACTGTACATCTGGTGTACCGTTGTCACATACCTGATAGGTAAATGAGTCCGTGCCGTTAAAGTCTGCGTTAGGTGTGTAGGTTACTGTTCCATCAGGATTAATAACCACCGTACCGTTAGCTGGGGCACCTGTTATGCTTACTGAAGAAGCGTCTATGCTGCCGCCATCCGCATCATCATTGTCATTGGCCAGTATGTCCACCGTTACCGGGTTGTCCTCATCTACCGTAGCCGTATCATCGGTTACTACTGGGGCATCTGACTCTTCTTCTACCGTTA
>NZ_MDGN01000004.1:0-469 GCF_002742365.1 Maribacter sp. 4U21 | reverse complement strand
AAAAAATCTGACCCAAAAACAACTTGGCGAAATGATTGACAAAAAGCGAACATACATTTCTCGTGTGGAAAATAACGGAAGTAATCTGACCTTGAAAACCTTATTCGACATTGTAGAAAAAGGTCTTGGCGGAAAGGTAAATATATCAATCGAAGTATAAAAGTACGTTTTACAACAATAGCTATAAACAATTGCTATTACAGGCTTATCCTGAAAATTCCTGCGGAATTTCTAGCTTGTCGTGTATTTGCAAAAGTCCGTGCTAACCCACGCAACTGTTCATAGCCGAGACCGTCAGACTGTCTCAAAACCCCGAATTATTTCGACTTGATCTTGTGGGATTCATTTTTTGATCCGATCTTTATGTCATGGACTATCGACATAAACAATCCCGCACCCAACTTACCCTCTACACCACTTGTCTGGAGGATATGATCTCCGATGAGAATTCCGTAAGGATTATAGACAA
>NZ_MDGN01000003.1:0-344 GCF_002742365.1 Maribacter sp. 4U21 | reverse complement strand
TGTAATGCAGGGTGAAGCACCGCTTGAGGTTAACTTTACGGGCGACCAATCTACCGATGACGATGTTGTAGTCGGCTATGCTTGGGATTTTGGTGATGGAACAAGTTCTACTCTAGCCAATCCGGCACATACCTTTACTGTGGCCGATACCTACACTGTTGTATTGACTGTTACGGATGAAGCTGGTTTAACAGATACTGCGAGCGTAACTATTGTAGCTACCAGGGCAAATGGAGCACCAATAGCTGTAGCTACTGCAGATGTTACGGAAGGCGAAGCTCCTTTAGAGGTGAGTTTTACGGGAAATCAATCTACGGATGATGTAGGTATTGTTACCTATGCTT
>NZ_MDGN01000002.1:0-27726 GCF_002742365.1 Maribacter sp. 4U21 | reverse complement strand
CACTGGCATACAACCTGAAAAGACTGGTCAAATTGGGATGGCGGCACGCAAAGGCAAGGAACAGTAGTCCAAACAGTACACTAAAGACCCTCTTTATGGAACGTATAGGGTTCAAAAACGGAATCTTGGCCTATCTGACATATTCAGCAATAAGAAAATTTCATACAGCACATCATCCTTACCAACACAAATTGCGTAATTTTATTCAAAACCATAGGCAGTTTTGAGACAGACTGCCGTTGTAAGTAATGCTAGAAATACGTCTTCGCAACAAAATTTATTTTGAAAAAAGTAAATAATAGTTTACCTTTGAATTCTGAATCAAAGCGAAACTGAATGAAATGTTCCCAACTTTATCGAATATTAACAAAAGATGGTTGGTATGCGTTATCGCAAAAAGGTTCTCACGTGAAAATGCGACACGAAACGAAAAAAGGGACGATTATATTTCCAAATCACGGAAGTCAAGAAATGGGTAAAGGATTGGAAAAGAAAATTCTAAAAGACGCTGGAATTAAAAGATAAGATTATGGCAAAGAAGAAAAAAATAACAATGACAGTTGAAAAAACGAATACTGGATTTTCTGCCTTTTCAGCGGATTATCCAATATTTACGACTGGACAATCAATTCCAGAACTGATTAACAACACTTACGAGGCGACGGAATTACATTTTGAGGACGAGAAAGTAAAAGTTGAACCAAATGACATCGGATTTGAGATTGACTTTAAACAGTTTTTTAAATTTTATAAAGTGCTTAACGCAAAATTCCTAGCCGAAAAAATTGGAATGAACGCTACTCTACTTTCTCAATATGTTTCCGGAACTAAAAAACCATCTGCGAAACAGACTGAAAAGATATTGAGTGGAATACACCAAATTGGACAAGAATTGAGCGGAATAAACCTATTACAAACCGCATAACAGAACGCAAAAAGCACTACTTACAACAACGTGTATAGCTCATTGATAATCAGTTTCTTAAACCAAAGTTAAGACGTATTTGGAAAGTCGCCAAATTTTTAAATTTGACGATTTCCAAAAAGAAAGATATGTAGCCTTACCCGTTTTAGGACATCGCTAAATTCATAAAAATATCTTTATCGTTGACCGTTTCGGGGAAGAATTCTTCCCCGAAACGGTCTTTATACTCTCTCGGTGGCATATCTCCCAATGATGAATGTGGGTGCTGCGTATTGTAATCCTTTTTCCATTTATCGGTCAATGTCCTGATCTGGTGCAGGTCGTTGAACCAGTAGGCATCAAGTACGTCCTCCCTGTAAAACCTGTTGAGCCTTTCCATGTAACCGTTCTGCATCGGCCTGCCCGGTTGTACGAACCTTAGTTCCACTCTTTTTCCCTTGCACCACGCCGCCAAGGTCTTCGAGATGAACTCGGGACCGTTGTCACAGCGTATCGTCTTTGGAAGCCCTACTTCCTCTTCCAGATACTCCAAGGTCTCCACGACCTTTCTTGCCGGATAGTTCAGACCTATATCCATGGCCAGTGCCTCACGGTTATAATCGTCCATGACGTTGAACACCCTTACTTTCCTTCCATCGGAGAGAACGTCCGACATGAAGTCCATACTCCATACCTCGTTGAGCGCCGTAGGGGCCTCCAATGGGTTCTTTACCCTTGCGGGCAGTCTTTTCTTATGCTTTCTGCGCAGCTTCAGGTTCATCTTCCTGTAAACCCGAAGTACACGTTTCCTGTTCCATTTATGGCCTTCGCGACGAAGCCGTTTATAGTACACCTCGAAACCCCTTGTCGGCAGTTCTTCCGCCAACCTCGATAGCGCCTCGATCACTTCCGTATCGTCCTTTTTGGTATGGTGGTACCACATCGAACGGGCAAGCCCGATCACTTGGCAGGAACGCGATACACGGACCGAATAGGCATCCTGAAGGTACTTGGCACGGTGCTTCTTGTCGGAAGGCCCTAGAACTTTTTTGACAGTACGTCCTTGAGCATGCGCACGTCCAGGCTTACGTCGGCGTACATCTGTTTGAGCTTGCGGTTCTCCTCCTCGAGATCTTTGAGACGTTTCATGTGCGTGACCTCCATTCCGCCATATTTCTTGCGCCAATAATAAAAGGTGCTCTTGTCGATGCCCAGTTCGCGGGATACATCCCCGACACTACGGCCCTGTTCGTTCTCTTTCAAGGCCTTGATGATCTGGCTCTCGGTAAACTTGCTTTTTTTCATGTGACAGTTAAAATTTAAAGTTAGAAAATTCTAATTTTAAGCTGTCCTATTTTTAGGGAAGGCTACAAATCTGCTTTAGGTTTTAAGGTATAACCTAAAATATTTACAAATAATTCCGTTAGAAAAATGCCTTGATATTCTTCTTCTTTAGAGCTTCTTATATTATCCTGTATCATAGGATTTAAAAAATACTTGGTATATTTTTTATAGGCTTTGTCTAAAAGGTGTCGGTCTTGTAGCTTTAAATGTTGTTTTAATACTGATGGTTGGTATAATGGCATTTAGTTGTTTGGTGGTGTTTAGATTGTTAAGGTATAATATTTTGTTTGAAAGAAAAATCTAACAATAAGATTAAGAAAGGAAAGATTTCTTAAGCCACTCAAAAGCAGCTTCCTGGTCATACTTTATTTCTGTTCTCAATAAAGCCTCCATATCGCCTGTGAAGTTTGGGTCTTGCTCTTTTTCTTCAATATTTAGTAGAAACTCTTTTTTACTTGGAGACTTGCCAACTGAGAACGCCATGTATTCATTAAAGCATTTAAGAATAAGGTCATGGTCTAACCCCATATTCAATCTGGAATAGTCCAAATCAAATAGATCGCGCCCTTTACTACGTTGGTGTAATGCCCTTAACTTAGTGCCTAAAAGCTCATTAATGCTACACGTTCTAATATTGGCGCTCCCGGTAAACCAATCACTTTCTACTTCAAAAGGAAACTCAACCCAAGGCAATATATTAAAATGCTCTTTGCAATTGATTTCTAATTTGAGACGCAGTCGTATGTCTTCATATTCTGAAGTAAAACGATATAGGGCTTTTGCACCATGACCGCCTACTTTAGTATTTCGAGGCTCTTCAAAAAAAGTAATGACCTCCCCTATTCGCTCCATAATAGGTTTTATAGGTCCGGGTTTAATTTAAACCAAATCAATATCTTCAGAATATCTTGGTGCAGGATGTAGATAGTTTATGTAAAGCGGTACCACCTCTAAAGGCTAAATGCTCCCTAAGAAAACCATCAGAAAATAGTTCAACCAAGGTTCTACTGATTACTAAATCTTGTTCCACTTGTGAAAATGATTTCCAAGGGGCGTGTTCTTGCCATTTGGCGATATCTGGTCTTGGTATCATAAATCGCTTTCGAGTTCTACATTAACATCAACTTTCCAGAAGTTATCGACTGCCCCTGCCTTTTCTTTAGAGGATGGACTAAGTAGTATTGGATAGTACTGTAAAGGCTTGAAGTATTCTATAAGTAACTCTACCAACGATTCTTCATCTTCTATATCAGAACCATCTATAAAATACGCTAAACGCTGCAATGTACTTTTATGAGGATACCAGGATAGCAAATCAGATAGATTTGAATATGTTATTCCTTCCATAAGCTCTTCGAGAACCGATACCATTCTATTGAGGCCGCCCAATTTATTCTGATAATGTAAAAGGTCAACCGCCGTTAATACGGGATCTGAAATTTTGAATATTCCTGCGTCTGCTTTCTTAACTTGGATATTTTTAGCCGGCCAATGAGTTGTTGTAAAAAAATGTATGTTCGTAGCCCCTTTGCTTATATCCAACAAGGTTGGTTTTGACGTAATAAAATAGTCTCGTTGAATTTGCTGATGACTTGCACCATGAAATTTGGCAGCAGAATACAGCCCTATGTAGTAGGGCCTTTTTAAACTTTTGAATAATCTTTCACAATAAAGTTGAATGGGTAACTTGGCTTGCTTTGAGTACCTGGAAGGTATAATTATATAAAACCCCCTTCTTAAAGGAATGATATCTCCTTTTTTGGTTAAATATGACAAATCAGTTGTCAACGCCTCCTTGTCCTTCTGGGTAACGACTTGAAGCTCATCTTTGGTAAAAGAGTATTCTTCAAGAGAAAGTTTTTCTTTTATGAAATCAGCTAGATACAATTTTAGTAATTTTCCGAGAAAGTGAGCAATAATTACTAATTAACTCGCATTTTTACTAAAATATTTAATTTGAAGTATCCTCATAATTCATACTACCTCCAAAGCTTTCCTAACCTTCTGCACGTTATTTTAAGAATTTTGAGGCGTATGTTTTGGGTTACGATGCTTACTATCATATGACAATGTCCTAAAAAGGCACTAGTCAAATAATAGTGTTTAAAGAATAGCTAAAGCCCATAAAAGACTATGGGATATCTAGAAACATATGTGGAATTGAAACAGAAAATGAACCCTAGGAACGGAGCTATTTACAGAAGACTACAAACGTAAAGGATGGGAGCGAGGAAAAATCCAAAGAAGAGAACCAGTGCTTGGTATTGCTAGGAATCTCTTATTTAGAACTGGCAACACTCGTATTCATATCCTCCAATGATTTGGATACGATAGTAGCGACCTCATTAGAGATTTCACCTGAATATTCCATGAATACGAATAGGGTAATGAGTAGGCCTACAACAACGATAATATCGTTCCAAATTCCTGAGTCTAGTACGTTCTCTTTTGATTTCATGATCACTAAAGGGTTGGTTTCTAGTGGAAAAGTAACTAAAAAAATAGAAATTAACAATTTTTTAAGAAAAGAACTGTTTCAAGAATCGGTCTATTGAAAGAGAATCAATAGGGCACCAAGCGCCGTAAGCACTAAAATCATTTTTCTGAAGAAGGCTTCCTTGATCAATTTTATAATACGGATACCTACAAAAAAACCGATAAAGATGCCCGGTAACAGCTTTAAGTTCAAGACTAATGTTTCTTCCGAAATGGTGTCCCAAACAAAAATGTGAAAGGGGAGTTTAACAATATTGATGATTAGAAACAACCAAGCTGCCGTACCTATAAAGTGATTTTTAGGCAAGCGCATGGCCAGAAAATAAATATTGGAAAATGCGCCGGCAAGATTACCCACCATAGTGGTAATCCCCGCGATGATTCCTATGGAACTGGAAAACGCCCAATGTTTAGGAACGGTTTTCACTTTTTTCCTATCCCACCAGTACATCATGAATACGGTAATGATGATGATGATGGCCATACCAATTTTAAACAAGGATTCGGGCAGGTCCTTCCCCACATAAACTCCGATAAGAACTCCCAAAATCATCCATGGTAATACTTTAAAAACATAGTTCCACTGGGTGTGCCTGTTGTAGTAGATGACGGCAAAAATATCCGCCAAAACAAGTAGCGGCACTACCAATCCCGTAGATTCCTTTGCCCCGAAGGCCAAGGCCATAAAAGTAACGTTGATCACTGCAATTCCCTTAATCCCCGCTTTGGATAGTCCTATCACAAAAGCCGCTGCTGTTGCTAGAATCCATGAGGTTAGTGAAATTTCCATAGTCGTTGGTATAGGCCCGCCAGACGTTTAGCGAACAATGTGCAAAAGTATCTCAAATTATTTTATCTTTAAACGTTAACCAACAACCGACTTATGGAATTAAGCGCACTGGACTATAGTTTTATCATAGTCTTCTTCACCGTAGTATTAGGAATAGGAATTTATGTCTCTAAAAAGTCGGGGAAAAACTCATCCGAGTTTTTTCTCTCTGGCCGCACCATGCCATGGTGGTTATTGGGACTTTCCATGGTGGCTACTACATTTTCTACGGATACGCCCAATCTGGTAACCGATTTGGTGAGGACTACGGGAGTCTCCGGAAACTGGGGCTGGTGGTGTTTTCTCCTCACGGGAATGTTGACGGTCTTCGTTTATGCCAAGCTCTGGCGTAAGTCCAACGTAAAGACCGATTTGGAATTTTACGAACTGCGCTATGGCGGAAAGCCCGCTAGTTTTTTAAGAAAGTTCAGGGCCGTTTATCTGGGCATTCTGTTCAATGTTATTACCATGTCCGCCGTTACCTTGGCAGCTATAAAAATTGGGGGTATCATGCTTGGTCTGGAACCTTGGCAGACCGTTGTGGGAGCCGGTTTAATTACGGTGGTATTTAGCGCCCTAGGAGGGTTCAAAGGAGTAGTATATACCGATTTCTTATTGTTCTTTGTAGCCATGGCAGGAGCTATTGGCGCCGCAATTTATTTAGTGAATATCCCAGAGGTAGGAGGATTACAGGTAATAATCGATAACGATCTGGTAAAGTCTAAAATGGATATTCTACCGGATTTTAGTGATAAAAAAGCACTGATTACCATTTTGGTCATTCCCTTGGCCGTACAGTGGTGGAGCTCTTGGTACCCGGGCGGTGAGCCTGGCGGTGGCGGCTATATTGCACAACGAATGTTGGCTGCCAAAGATGAGAACCATGCTATAGGTGCTACATTCTTTTTTAATATTATGCATTACGCTTTACGGCCTTGGCCATGGATTTTGGTAGCCTTGGCCTCGTTGGTGGTGTATCCTGATATTGCGAGTATTTCGGAAGCATTCCCCAATGTGCCAGCAGATAAACTAGGGCATGATTTGGCTTATTCCGCCATGCTGACAAAATTACCAAGCGGACTTTTAGGCGTGGTGTTAGCCTCTTTGATCGCCGCTTATATGAGTACCATTTCCACCCAATTGAACTGGGGCTCTTCATATCTGGTTTTCGATTTCTACAAGCAACAGGTAAATCCTGATGCCACGGAGAAGCAGATGGTTAATTTTGGTAGATTATCTACCGTGTTATTAATGGTCTTAAGTGCACTTTTGGCCTTGGCCATGCAGAATGCCATGGGCGTATTCAACCTATTATTATCCTTCGGTGCCGGAACGGGTTTAATTTTTATATTACGTTGGTTCTGGTGGCGGATCAATGCCTGGAGTGAGATTTCCGCGATGTTCGCCTCTGGAATTTTATCCATTTTAATAGCGACGACTTCGTTAAAAGAGCTACTTTTTGGAGCGGAGAACGGACTGTTGCCCGATTGGAGCGAGCTTCCGTTCATTATGGTCGTGACCACCATAATTTGGTTAATCGCAACGTTAGCGACGCAACCGGAATCGGACGAGGTGCTCCGTAGTTTTTACAGGAAAATACAACCGGGCGGGCCAGGTTGGTCCAAAGTGGTCAGCGAGGCAAAGGCGGATAATGTTGAGGTAATTACCACTAATGAAAAATGGAGTGTTCCTTCGGGAATCGTGGCGATGCTATTAGGCGTAGTTCTTATTTATTCCTTGATGTTCGCTACCGGATATTGGATTTATGGAAGAACCACTTCTGCAATGGTATTGAGCGTTGTAGCTTTGGTATCGGGTCTTTTATTGATAAAGGCTTGGGGTAAAATGAAGAACAATATTCTATAATCCTAATGAATCCGTAAGATGAAAGATAGAATCCTTTCCGTTGATATTTTTAGAGGCGCCACGATTATCTTAATGGTGCTGGTGAATACGCCGGGCACCTGGTCTAACGTGTATGCGCCTTTCTTGCATGCAAAATGGCATGGTTACACCCCAACGGACTTGGTATTTCCATTCTTTTTGTTCATCGTAGGAACGTCCATCGTGTTCTCGTACAAGAACAAGAAAATTGATGGAGGAGTCTATAAGAAAATTACCATTAGGACATTGAAACTTATCGGTTTGGGCCTTTTTCTGGGTGCTTTTCTAATAAGCTTTCCTTTTATAAAGGGTTGGGCGGACATTCGCTTTCCCGGGGTTTTGCAACGTATCGGCGTCGTTTTCTTTTTTGCGGCCATACTCTTTATAAATTGTAACTGGAAAACCCTGATCGGATTAACCGTGGCAATGCTTATTGGGTATTGGTTGTTGATGACCTTGGTACCTGTGAACGGAATTGAATCTACGCTGGATAGGGCACCTAATAATCTGGCCAATTGGTTGGATGTAAAAGTGTTTGGAACACATAATTACAAGGCAGATTATGATCCAGAAGGATTATTGAGTACCATACCTTCCATTGCCAGTGCATTACTGGGAATTTTCACCGGCCTTATACTAACCTCCAAAAAAGAGAAAAAAGCAACGCTTTTAATGGGAATAGGCGGTAGCTTGCTCATTATCGGACATCTCTGGGATATCATATTCCCTATCAATAAAGCCTTATGGACCAGCAGTTTTGTATTGGTTACCGCTGGATGGGCCAATTTGGTACTGGCTTTAATTTATTACCTGACGGATATAAAAAAGCTAAAGTTCGGGAGCATATTCAGATATGCGGGAGCCAACGCGATCGTAGTATATTTTCTATCGAGTTTTATCGCTAAAATCATGGGTCAGATAAAAGTGGGCGATACGTCATTGCACGGCTGGCTTTTTCAAAATATATATGTACACGATTTCATATCAATGGAATTTTCTTCGCTCTTATACGGGTTATCGGTCGTTGCTTTTTACTGCTTTCTGGCATATTTCTTGTACCAGAAGAAGATATTCATAAAGGTATGATGGTAAAAGCAAGATTTTTCCCACCGGTTATTGTGTTTCTTTTTTTAACATCGCTGAGCGGTATACATACCGTCACTTCTCAAGAAGATTATCAAGAAGGCTATGTGGTTACCATTAAAAATGACACCTTGTACGGCACTGTGAGCGACCGTAAGCTTGGACCTTTTGGCGGAATACACGAGAAGGTAAAGCTGAAAGGGAAAGGATTGAAAAAGCGCTTTGCCCCTAAGAAAATTAGAGGGTACCGCAAAGGGGGCACTACTTATAGAACAATGTTGTTGGACGGGGGATATGAATTTATGCGCGTAGAAACGGAAGGTCAGGTTTCACATTACGTATATGAACTTCAAGAACAGGGCGAAGAAATGATTATCGACGTAGATTACTTTGCAAAAGGAAATAGCTCCGATCTGGTGCGGGTGACCCAGGGTATATTTGGTATTAAGCGTAAACGAATGATTGCGTTTTTTAACGACTGCCCGCCGATAATAGAAAAAATTAAAAATAAGGAGTTTAAATATGCTTTTGAACTGGTAGCTTTTTATAACGAATGGAAGAAAAACCCAAAAACGTCTTAGGAACGGACTTGTGTTCTTGTTGCTTTGACCCCAAAACAGGCTTTTACAGAGATGGTTTCTGTAAAACGGGAGCCGAGGATTATGGTACCCATGTGGTCTGTGCGGTTATCACGGATGCGTTCCTATCTTTTACAAAATCGAAAGGAAACGATTTATCCACTCCTATACCCCAATGGTCTTTCCCGGGATTAAAGGCCGGGGATAAGTGGTGTCTCTGTATTATGCGCTGGTTGGAAGCAGAAAAAGCGGGGAAGGCACCAAAAATTGTTTTGGAAGCAACTCATGAAAAAGCCTTGGAGTATACATCCATAGCTGTCTTAAAGCAATATCAAGCCTAAAAGGCACCTAGACCAACTTTATCTTAGTGGGAATGTACAGTTTTTAACAGATTTTTAATGCCGCAAGTGCCGTCCCACATTATTTTTTGTTTAATCTTTGAATATAATTACTCAACAAAAAATAATCGCCTTGAAATCACTCGCTATCATTTTTGGAAAAACCTTCGGCATCTTCCTTTTCCTATGTTTATTTAAGGCGAACGTCCTAAGTGCCCAAGTAGCCGGAACACTTACGGGAGCAGTTACCGATGTTACCGGACAACCGATTATGGGGGCTTCGGTTTTTCTGAACGGTACTCAAAAAGGAACCATAACCAACGAAAACGGAACGTATGTCCTAGAGGATATTCCCCCGGCATCCTACAATCTAACGGTAAGTTATTTAGGCTTTGAAACACAGACCAAGTTCAATATTTTGGTAAAATCCAAAGGTAATCCTGCTTACAACTTTAAACTTGTAGAGGCTACGGAGAATTTGGAGGAAGTGGTGGTCACCAATTCAAAAATTGGTAGGCCAAAAGAAACCCCTTTATCTACCCAAAGCTTGTCCGCTGTAGAAATAGCCACCTACCCGGGCAGTAATAACGACGTGGTGCAGGTGGCACAGACCCTTCCGGGAGTTTCCCCTTCCGTAGGAGGTTTTAGGAACGATTTGATCATTCGTGGTGGCGCACCCAACGAAACGGTATACTACCTGGACGGTATGGAGGTGCCCAATATCAACCATTTTAGTACACAAGGAAGTGCGGGCGGACCCGTTGGGCTGTTGAATGTTTCCTTTATTGAGGATGTTACCCTATCTACTTCTGCATTTGGTGCGCAGTATGACAATCCGCTGTCGGGCGTACTGCAGTTTACGCAACGCAATGGAAACGACCGTGCGTTTGGAGGTAACTTCAGGGTAAGTGCCAGTGAGGCGGCATTGACCTTGGAAGGGCCCTTGTTCAAAAAAGATAACGAGCGGGCAAAAACCACATTTTTGGTATCGGCCAGAAGAAGTTATTTACAGGCCTTGTTTGCCTTGATCGGTTTGCCTTTTCGACCGGCGTACTGGGATTATCAATATAAAATAAACCATGAATTGGACGACTACAATTCCCTTACGCTACTAGGGGTCGGCGCCATAGACGACTTTACCTTGGCAGCTCCGGACGAGTTCGATTCTGGCCAACAAGCACAATTGGAACAAGCGCCTTTTATAGACCAGACCTCCAATACCATGGGGCTCACGTGGAAGAACCGTTTTAAGGACGGCACGGGTTTTATGCAGACGACCTTGAGCAATAATAGATTGGCCAATGTTTTTACAAGGTTCGAGGATGCTGAAAACGAAACGGGTATCATTTTTAGGAACGATGCCGTAGAGTCTGAAACAAAACTGCGTTATCAGCTTACGAAATTTCATGAAGGTTGGAAGTTTTCCGGCGGATTTAACCTACAGCATTCCTTTTATTCCAATGAAACTATCAATACAACGAACAATTTACTGTTCAATACGGAAATAGATTTTATGAAGTATGGGTTCTTTGCAAATACGACCAAGTCGTTTTTCGAGAACAAATTAGATATATCCTTCGGTGTACGAACCGATGCGGACAGTTTTACGGAAGGCAATAGCCTGGCAAGCACGCTTTCTCCCAGGTTGGGACTTTCGTACGAGTTCCAAAAAAAATGGAAACTCAATGGCTCTTTGGGGCGCTATTTCAAAATTCCGCCTTATACCATGCTCGGTTTTCGGAACAACGATTTGGCTTTGGTCAACCGCGATTTAAAATACACTAGGAGCGATCATTATGTGTTAGGGTTACAACATATTTTAGGCCCTGCGGCAAGTATTTCGGTAGAGGCGTTCTATAAAGATTACGATGATTATCCGGTATCGGTTTTAGATGGGGTTTCCATAGCGAACAAAGGCGGTGGTTTTGAGGTGCTTGGCAACGAGGAGGTAGCCTCTGTAGGTCGTGGGCGCACCTATGGGACCGAGCTGCAATTTCAACAAAAACTAACGAACAATTTTTACGGCATTTTTTCGTACACCTATTTCTTTAGCGAGTTCACAGGCTTTGACAGAAACGTATTTTTACCCTCGGTCTGGGACAGTCGTCACTTGGTGTCCTTCGTTGGAGGGTATAAACTAAAACGCAATTGGGAACTAAGCGCGCGATATCGTTTTGCAGGGCGCACCCCATTTGTGCCAACGGATTTGGAAAGAACCTTAGAGACCTATCCGGATATTGTGCTAGACTATTCACGATTGGGAGAAGAAGACCTTGCTGTTTTCAGTCAGTTGGATATTCGAATCGATAAAAAATGGAACTTTAAAAAACTATCCTTGAACGTGTTCTTCGAGGTACAGAATGCCCTGTCGCAGAACAATCCACAACCGCCGGAATTTGGTCTCAATAGAGATGAAACCGGAGCTATAATCAATCCCAGAAGTCTTGCTGAAATTCCGCAGGAAGATGGGCAGTTTATTCCCAGTATTGGATTGGTGGTCGATTTCTAAGGGTATGAAGGATTAAGGGGTTCATTTATACCTTTTTTTCGAAGGCCCAACTCAAAAAATCTGGAAATATATGACCCCAAGTGGGTAAATCGTGTTTGCCATCTTTTACCTCAACATAGCTAATGTCACCGGGATACGTATACCTCTTTTGTTGTAGTTCCTTGATAACGTCCAAAGTGTCATCGATAGCGTCGATAACGCCATTATTGTTACGGTCCGCCATTTCATCTGCCGTACCACATTGAAACCAAAATTTTTGTCCTGCTACATAAGGTCTTTTTTTTATAACGTCCAATATGATGCGGCTCCTATCCAATGTGTCACCTTTTACGTAGACCTTTTTACGCCACCAGAAAGAACCACTAAACACGCCCACTTTATTGAAATAGTTAGGGTTGTTGTAGGCGATATCCAAAGCGGATAGCCCACCCAAGGACATTCCGCAATAGACCCAATCTGCCCCGTTTTTAGAGACATTGAATTCGTTTTTTAGAAAAGGGATGAACTCTTCAATGATAAACTTGGTATACGATAGTGCTCTCTTACCTCTATTCTTGTAATCCGGTGAGCTGCTGATGCCGTATTCGTTCATCCTATCTTCATTACAGGCGATGCCCACATAACAGAAGGGCTGTAGGTTGACATTCGCAAAAGCTTGGGTCAAGGTCTTTTCAAGGTTCATGGCATCATAATCTTGACCATCGTTCATTAGAAGTACAGGGAAGGGTGTTTCCTTTTTGGTGTAATTTCCGGGTGCCACGAAGCGAAAAAACACCTTCCTTCTCAAATTTTTCGAGAAAAAATGACCTTTTGCACTGATAAAATCTATCTTAAAACCCATGTTTTGCGCTTAGCGAGTGCAAGTATAACGAATAGTAAAAAATAAAATTTGTTGTGTCAAAAAATAAATTACTTTTGCGCCCCTAAATAATTGAGAGTTAATCCTTTTGGATAAAATTAACATATGGCAAAAATTGAACATATTCCTTATTATTCCAACACTCTTGGCCGTAATATTATGGTCGAGGTTACGGGTCATTGGGGGCATCCCATACTTATGTTTCCTTCTTCAGGGGGGCAGTATACACAGAATTCAGGTTTTGGTCTCAATGCGTCTGTGATGCATTTGGTAGAAGCGGGTAAGATTAAGTTATATAATGTAGAGACCATAGACATGTTGTCTTTTTATGATGACCATATGAATTCGGAAACAAAGATTCATAACTATGAACTGTACATGCAATTTTTAAAGAACGAATTCATTCCGTATATTCAAAGAGAATGTAATACGCACAGGATTGCAGTTGCCGGAGTCAGCTTTGGAGGTTTTCATGCGGCGAATACCGCATTTAGATTTCCGGATGTAGTATCACATTTAATAGCCATGAGTGCTGCCTTCAACATTCGGAACATGACGCCGCTCTGTGCCGATGACCGTATCTATTTCAATTGCCCGGATGAGTTTATGCAAAACGAGGAAAGCTGGAAATACAATCATATGCATATTGTTCTGGGCACCTCAGATTGGGATATCTGTTTGGATAAGAACAAACACATGTCCGGTATTTTAAACAGCAGGGGAATAGCACATTGGTACGATGAGAAGAAATGGCAAGACCATGATTGGCCCCTATGGAAAATGATGTTTCCAGAATATTTAGGGAAGTACTTTTAAGAACTAAAGAATAACAAAAAATATTGAACGGCGAAAGCCTCAAAAACTAAAACATAAAACTAATGGCAAAAAAAGTAGGTATATTATTTGGAATGGAAGACACGTTTCCATGGGCATTTATAGACAAGGTCAACGAATTGGGTAAAGGTGAGGTAATCGCCGAAGCTGTGCAGATAGATAAACTGCAACAAGGTATAGACTATGGATACCATGTTATTTTTGACAGGATTTCGCAAAGTGTTCCTTTTTACAGGGCGTATCTTAAAAATGCATCCTTGATGGGCACCGCTGTGCTTAACAATCCGTTTTGGTGGAGTGCCGATGAAAAATTCTTTAACAACTGCCTGGCTATGGAATTGGGTGTGCCTGTTCCTAAAACTGTTCTATTACCTTCAAAAGAAAGACCGGACGATACGTCGGAGACCTCCTTTAGAAACTTAAAAGCACCACTGGATTGGGAATATATGTTCAATTACATTGGCTTCCCTGCCTATATGAAACCACATGATGGTGGTGGATGGAAAAACGTCTACAAGGTAGAAAACGCGGATCACCTATTCCAGTGTTTGGAAGAAACGGGGCAGTTGGTTATGATGCTACAGGAGGAAATCGAATTCGATGATTACTATAGAGTATACTGTTTGGGTCAAAAATATGTACATATAATGCCCTACGAGCCAAGAAACGAATTTCATGCCCGTTATGCCACAGAGCCAAAGACTACAGGTGCTGAGCATACTAAATTGATGAAGACCATTACGGATTACACGCTAAAATTGAACAAAGCCTTGGGCTATGATTTTAATACGGTGGAGTTTGCCATCCGTAACGGTATTCCTTATGCCATCGATTTTTGCAATCCAGCACCGGACGCGGACATTAACTCCGTAGGTCAAGCAAATTTTGATTGGATCGTGGAACATTCCGCAAAACTGGCCATTGAAAAGGCAAAGGCGCACAAACCAAAGAAGAACGGCACGTCTTGGGGTTCTTTTGTAAAGGAAGCGTCTACTCCGGTAGCACCTGTAGCTAAGAAAAGCAACCTGAAAACGGCGGCACAGGCAAAAAAGACGGTAATTAAAAAAGTGGCAAGTCCGGCGAAAAAGTCAGTTGTTAAACCAGCTGCGAAGAAAACGGCTCCGAAAACGGCGACCACCAAGAAAACTACTGCAAAACCAGCTGTGAAAAAGGCCCCAGCCAAAGCAAAAACGGTAACGGCCAAAAAGACTACCGCGGTCAAAAAAACTCCGGCAAAAGCAAAACCAGCGGCTAAAAAATCCAAATAAGAAAGACAATTAAAAGCAGATACGATAATGCATAAATTCACCCTGGGAATAGAAGAAGAATTTCAAATTCTGGATAGCGATAGTCTAAAGCTTCATTCCCAGATGTCGAAAATCATTGACGGAGGTAAGGTTTTTTTAAAGGAGCGCATAAAAGAGGAAATGCACCAGTCCATGGTAGAAATGGGCACCAATATTTGTGAGAATATTGGTCAGGCCAGGGATGAGGTTTCCTATCTACGTCAACAGATTTTTGAATTGGCCTCCAAGGAAGGTCTTGAGGTAGCTGCTTCCGGAACACATCCCTATTCTCACTGGAGCGAGCAACTGATTACACCTAACCCCAGGTATGATCAGCTTATTCACGAAATGAAAGATGTAGCGCGGTCCAACCTCATTTTTGGAATGCACGTACACGTGGCCATTCCTAATAGGGAAGAGGGGCTACAGATTATGAACATAGCGCGTTATTTTCTTCCTCATCTCTATGCGCTGTCCACGAATTCTCCTTTTTGGGAAGGCAGGGACACGGGGTTCAAATCTTTCCGCTCCAAGATTTTTGATAAGTTCCCCAGAACAGGAATTCCGCCCTATTTTGCCAGTGTGCCGGAATATGATGATTTTGTGAAACTTTTGGTAAAGACCAACTGCATAGATAACGGCAAGAAAATTTGGTGGGACATTCGTTTGCACCCTTTTTATCCGACCGTGGAGTTTAGAGTGTGCGATATGATCATGACCGTCGATGAGGTGATATGTATAGCTGCTTTGATGCAATGTATCATTGCCAAACTGAGCAAGCTGCACAGAAAGAATCAAAGTTTTAGGTCGTACAGACGTATCTTGATAAACGAGAACAAGTGGCGTGCCGCCCGTTGGGGTGTAGATGCCAAACTAATAGATTTTGGTAGGCAAGAGGAAGTGGCTTTCCCCACCCTTATTAATGAGCTTTTGGAGTTTATTGATGATGTTGTAGATGAATTAGGTTGTCGTACAGAGGTGAATTATGTGTATCAAATGTTGGAACAAGGTTCGGGAGCCGATAGGCAAATTAAAGTCTACGAAGAAACTAAAGACCTTAAAAAGGTCATGGAGTACGTAGTTTCCCAAACACGTAAGGGGCTTTAATATGGCGACCGTTTAGACGTAAATAGGATTTTTTACGTTAGGTTAGAAAGTGAGATGAAAGATGGATAGAAAGTATAAAATTGCTGTTTTGGATATGAATGCAGGTCAAGCCAACGAAGGTATGCGCTGCATCACTATGTTGGTTGGCCAGTTTTTAAAACAGAAAGAAATACGTGGCACGTATGACGTATTCGACGTACGCGTAAAATCGGAAATTCCTAAGCTAAAGGATTATGACATTTTCATTTCGTCCGGTGGTCCGGGAATACCGCTCGTACTGGGAGAAGCTTGGGAAAACGCCTATTTTAATTTTCTTGACGCGGTCTTGCTCCACAATCTTTCAAAACCGAACAAAAAACATCTATTTTTAATTTGCCATTCTTTTCAATTGGCTTGTTTGCATTGGGACTTGGCCAAGGTCACTAAACGACGGTCCACGTCTTTTGGTATCCTGCCCATGCACAAAACCAAAAGTGGCGAGCAAGAGACCCTGTTCAAAGGTTTGGACAATCCTTTCTATGCGGTAGATTCAAGGGATTATCAAGTTATTGGCCCCAAAGAATGGAAGTTGGATACGTTAGACGGAGAGGTATTGTGTATTGAAAAAGAACGCCCGAACGTTGCCTTGGAACGTGCGGTAATGGCCATCCGGTTTTCGAACGAAATATTTGGAACGCAATTTCATCCGGAGGCGGATGCGGAGGGGATGACCAAATATTTCTTAAAAGAAGAAAAGAAAGCCCTTGTCATAAAAAAGCACGGAGAAAAGAAATACAAGAATATGCTAGAGCATTTGAACGATGATGATAAAATCATGAAAACGAACGCTACTATCATTCCTAGGTTCTTAATGCTTGCGGCAGAGGCTATCGATAAAACAAAATTACAGTTGGCATGATAGCAAAGATTAGGGAGCAGTTCAATGCCAGGTTCAAGGAAGAATACTATGAGAACCTAAAAAAGGAAATCGTAGCTACCTATGGTGAGGGAACTGCATTTAGGCTTTCGGAAACACCTATTTTCATCAGCAAGGAAGTTAAAAATCAAATATTTGATGCCTGTGAGCATATTATAGACCAATTATGGGCACTGGATTTTGATAAAATTAGGGACCAGTTTGTACCTAAGCATATACAGTCTCCTTCACCCTTGGGAAAGCCACACTTTTTGGCGATAGATTTTGGACTTTGCGAAGATGGTAAAGGAGGAATTTCACCACAATTAATAGAGTTGCAGGCCTTTCCTACACTATTTTTTTATCAGCCTTTCTTGGGGAAAGCATTTTTAAATAATTATCCTGCCATGCCCCAGACGGGTTTTGATTATTATTTCAGCGGTTTGGATGAGAATCAATATGTAAAGGAGGTAGCTGATGTAATTATTGGTGATGAAAAGCGGGAGAACGTTATTTTGATGGAGCTGTATCCAGAAAAGCAGAAGACCCGTATCGATTTTTGGGCTACCAAAAAAGCCTTGGGCATCGAGGTAGTGTGTATGACCAAAATCACAAAAGAAGGGAAAAAGCTCTACTATAGAAAAGATGGCGTAAAAACCCCGATACATCGGATATACAACAGGGTAATATTTGACGAAATTGAGCGAACAAAAGATTTAAAAACAGCATTTCAATTACATGATGATGTAGATGTGGAGTGGGTAACACATCCAGATTGGTTTTTTATGATTTCTAAATGTGTTATGCCCAAACTTAAACATAAGAACATCCCCAACTCTTTTTATCTAAATGATTTTCCTGCGGATATCAACCTAGAAAAATATGTGCTAAAACCTTTATTCTCATTCGCAGGTCTTGGTATTGACCTATATCCTACGAAAGAGAGAATAGCGGCTATTTCAGATAAGGAAAATTATATTTTACAAGAGAAAGTTACCTACGCCTCTGCAATTAAAACAAGGTCGGAAAAGAATTCCAAGGGCGAAATACGTATTCTTTACATTTGGGACAAAAAGAACAACCGTTTAAAACCAGTAGTGAATTTAGGCCGTATGAGCAAAGGGGAACTTATTAATGTATCCCATAATACGGAAGAAACCTGGATAGGCTCTTCTATCGGTTTTTTTGAGGAATAAGGTTTCGTTTGCTTCTTGCGTATGGAATTAAATAGAAAGTAGCAAAGGCGAATTGAAGTCCATAATAACAAATTATTTCACCTACTACCTACTCGCCATCAACTTGGCTACGTATTTTCCAATAACATCGAACTCAAGATTTACTATTGTCCCTGGGTTATAGGTATTGAATCTGGTGTTTTCATAGGTATAGGGAATAATGGCCACCTGAAACGTGTTCAAACCAGAATTAACAACGGTTAAGCTAGTGCCATCAATGGTAATAGACCCTTTTTCAATGGTAGGGTTGCCTTTGGCAGCATCGTATGTAAAGGAAAAGAACCAGCTTCCTTCTTTTTCTTCGATATGGGTACAGGTGCCCGTTTGGTCTACATGGCCTTGCACGATATGACCATCCAGTCTAGAACCAAGAATCATAGCGCGTTCCAAGTTTACCTTATGACCAACTTGTAAGGTTTCCAAGTTTGTTTTTTGCAGGGTTTCGTCTATAGCGGTGACGGTATAGGTATCACCTTCTAACGAAACAACGGTTAAACAAACACCGTTATGGGCCACACTTTGGTCAATCTTTAGTTCAGGTGTAATGCTAGATTTTATGGTGATATCCAGATTAGAGCCTTTAGTATCTAGACGAACGACCTCTCCTAAGGTTTCAATTATACCGGTAAACATGTATCGTTTTTATTAAGTAATTTTGCGCTTTATCGGAAATATCCGAACGGTCTAAATAATACTGATGACGTTGCCTTCCTATTGCTGGGAAAAGCCATTTCAGGATTTTAGATTTGACTACAAAGGTAAAGATTATCATGAAGGAAAATAGGAAAATCAGGTTGGGGATATCGGTAGGAGATTTAAATGGTATCGGTTGTGAGGTAGCACTGAAAACATTTGAAGACAGTAGAATGTTAGATTTTTGTACTCCGGTATTCTTTGCTTCTAACAAGACCATCTCCTATCAACTAAAAGCCTTGAATATAAATATAGTATTCAACGGGGTACAGCAAGCGGACAAGGCAATAGACGGCAAGGTCAATATTGTGAATGTTTGGAAAGAGATTCCCAATGTTCGGTTTGGAGAAGCGACGGAGGAAGCGGGAAGTTTTGCGATTAAATCATTAAAAGCCGCAGTAGAGGCACTTAAAGAAGGCGCCATAGATGTACTTGTAACAGCTCCTATCAACAAGAATAATATTCAATCGGATGAATTTAATTTCCCGGGTCACACAGACTATTTGGCGCAAGAGCTAGAAGGAGAGAGCCTTATGTTCATGGTAACGGACAGTCTTAAGGTGGGTCTGCTAACGGACCACGTAGCGGTCAAGGATGTTTCCTCGGCAATAATTCCAAGGCTTATAAGGGATAAGGTAAATACGATAGAAAAATCCTTGATAATGGATTTCGGAATTCGAAAGCCGCGGATCGCTTTACTAGGCATTAATCCGCATAGTGGCGACAATGGCGTCATTGGCAAGGAGGATGATGAAGTGTTAAGACCTGTAATACGGGAAATGGCCAACAACGGGCATTTGGTCTACGGACCTTATTCTGCCGATAGTTTTTTCGGCTCCGATAGTTATAAAAAGTTTGACGCTATTTTGGCCGCTTATCATGACCAAGGGCTTATACCGTTTAAAACGCTGTCCTTTGGACAAGGGGTTAATTTTACCGCCGGTCTAAGCGCTGTGAGGACATCTCCGGACCATGGAACGGCTTACGAGATTGCGGGGAAAGGCCAAGCGGACCATAGCTCCTTCAAGGAAGCCGTATTTACGGGCCTACAGATTTTCAGGAACAGAACGGAGTACAAAGAGCTCACCAGTAACGTGCTGAAGAAGCAGCGTGTAAAACGATAATCCCCTAGTACTTGACCCATAAAAGTTATGAAGATAAATAGTTGATAACTATTGGCTTTTGTCAAAATAATAGTATCTTTGCACCCGCCTTTAAGGCAATGAATGTTATAATTAAGTGTTGAGGTAATGAAGCAAAAGGAGTTTAACATTCCTTTCTCAGGGTTAAAGCAAGGAAAGCACAACTTTAATTTTGAAATTGACAATACGTTCTTTGATTCTTTTGGATACGATGATTTTAATAGTGCTAACATCCAGTTAAATGTTGTCTTGAATAAGATGACCACGATAATGGAGTTAGATTTTAAAGCGTCTGGTTACGTTAATGTGATTTGTGATATTACCAGTGAACCTTACGATCAGGAAATTACATCGGCGTTGGAGCTAGTGGTCAAGTTTGGTGAGGAGTATAATGACGAGGACGATGAAATATTGATTCTACCCCACGGGGAGCATCAATTGAATATTTCACAATACGCTTACGAAATGCTGGTACTTTCCGTACCCCAGAAAAGGGTACACCCGGGAATTGCGGACGGCACGTTACAATCAGAGGTCTTGGACAAACTTCAAGAGCTTCAGCCAAAGGAAAAAAGAAACGATAAGGAAGAAAATGATCCCCGATGGGACGAATTGAAAAAACTATTAACGGATAAATAAAGTTTTATAATGGCACATCCTAAAAGAAAAATTTCCAAAACTAGGAGAGACAAGAGAAGAACGCACTACAAGGCAGTTGCCCCAACTTTGGCTACTGATTCTACAACAGGTGAAATGCACTTGTACCATAGAGCGCACTGGCACGAAGGAAAATTATATTACAGAGGCCAAGTTTTAGTTGACAAGACCGAAGAGGCGGAAGCTTAAATTTCACTTCTTTTTATATATAACTCCCACCTCAGTATGAGGTAGGGAGTTTTTTTTCGTTTTAAGGTCAATTTCATTTTCAGGTCCTTAGTATTATTATTTAAGGACCTTAAGGGTTTTTTAAATATCAATTTTTTAAAAACAGGCTATTTTTAATTAAAAAGTCGATGAAAATCATTAATTTTCACAACTTTTGACGTGTTTTTGAACGTTTTTTACACAAAAGCAATTAAAATATGACCAAAATATCAGCAGCTATTACCGCTGTGGGTGGCTATGTTCCCCAATTCATCCTAACCAATAAAATGCTCGAGGGCATGGTAGACACTAATGACGAGTGGATTACCAGTAGGACAGGAATCAAAGAAAGAAGAATCTTAAAACCTGAGGAGGGTCAAGGAACATCATACTTGGCAATCAAGGCCGCTCAACAACTTTTGGAAAAAGGAAACGTTAATCCAGAGGAAATAGATTTGGTCGTTGTGGCTACTGCTACTCCAGATAGTATGGTTGCCTCTACCGCTGCTTTTGTAGCTTCGGAAATAGGAGCTACCAACGCCTTTGCCTATGATTTATTAGCGGCATGTTCCAGTTTTCTTTTCGGGATGTCTTCCGTAGCGAGCCAAATAGAATCTGGTCGGTACAAGAAGGTTTTACTAATTGGGGCAGACAAGATGTCCTCTATTTTAGATTATACCGATCGCACTACCTGTATTATATTCGGGGACGGTGCCGGAGCCGTACTTTTTGAACCCAATGAAGAAGGTCTAGGGCTACAAGATGAGTATTTAAGGGCAGACGGTGCTGGACGCCAATTTTTAGGCATGGAAGGCGGAGGTTCCATAATGCCAGCTACCATAGAGAGCGTTAAGGCTAGAAAGCATTATATATTTCAGGACGGTAAAACGGTTTTCAAATTTGCGGTATCCAACATGGCAGATGTTGCAGAGAAAATCATGACCAGAAATAAACTGACCGATGATGACGTATCTTGGTTGGTGCCACACCAAGCGAACAAAAGAATTATTGATGCCACTGCAAAAAGAATGGGACTGGATCATTCCAAGGTAATGATGAACATTCAGCGTTATGGCAATACAACCTCAGCTACCTTACCGTTATTATTGAGCGATTATGAAAAACAGCTCAAAAAAGGAGATAATCTTGTCTTCGCTGCTTTTGGTGGCGGATTCACTTGGGGTTCTATCTATTTAAAATGGGCATACAATTAATTAAACCATCACTAAAAACACATTTGAAACTATGGATATCAAAGAAATTCAAAGCCTCATTAAGTTTGTCGCAAAATCAGGAGCCAGCGAGGTAAAACTGGAAACGGATGATTTAAAGATTACGATACGCACCGGAGGTCACGGTGCTACCGAAACTACGTATGTGCAATCCATCCCTATGGCACAGGCACCTATGGCACCTGCCGTCCCTGCTGCGCCAGCTGCAGCGGAAACGCCTGCTGCGCCGCCAGCCGCTGCACAGGAAGAAGCGTCGGAAGAAGCTAAATATATTACGATAAAATCACCGATCATCGGAACTTTTTATAGAAAGCCATCTCCAGATAAGCCAGTTTTTGTTGAGGTAGGAGATACAATTTCTTCCGGTGACGTACTTTGTGTCATCGAAGCAATGAAATTGTTCAATGATATAGAATCGGAAATTTCAGGAAAAATAGTCAAAGTATTGGTAGACGATTCGTCTCCAGTAGAATTTGATCAGCCACTATTTCTAGTAGACCCATCATAATCTTAAGTTTAGAAGTTTGAAGCGCCATGTTTAATGGGAGGTCATTAAATAAAAGGAACTACGAAACCATAAACTCTTAAACTAAAAAGCATATGTTCAAAAAAATACTAATAGCGAATAGGGGAGAAATTGCACTCCGTGTTATTCGTACCTGCAAGGAAATGGGAATTAAGACGGTAGCGGTCTACTCCAAGGCAGACGAAGAAAGTCTTCACGTACGTTTTGCAGATGAGGCCGTTTGTATAGGGCCTGCCGCGAGTAGCGAGTCGTATTTGAAAATACCCAATATAATTGCCGCTGCAGAAATCACGAATGCAGATGCCATACATCCGGGTTATGGCTTTCTCTCTGAAAACTCCAAGTTTTCAAAAATTTGTGCGGAGCACGAAATCAAGTTTATTGGTGCCTCTGGTGAACAAATTGACCGTATGGGGGACAAAGCCACCGCCAAAGCTACTATGAAGGAAGCAGGAGTTCCTTGTGTGCCAGGTTCGGAAGGATTATTGAAGGACGTGGCCGATGCTAAGAAGACGGCCAAAAAAATGGGTTATCCCGTGATGATAAAAGCAACCGCCGGTGGTGGTGGTAAAGGAATGCGCGCCGTTTGGAAAGAAGAGGAGATGGAAGAGCTTTTTGAAAGTGCGGTACAAGAATCTACAGCTGCTTTCGGTAATGGAGGTATGTACATGGAAAAACTTATTGAGGAACCACGCCACATAGAAATTCAGGTGGTAGGTGATCAGTATGGTAAAGCATGTCATTTATCCGAAAGAGACTGTTCCGTGCAGCGCAGACATCAAAAACTTACGGAGGAAACACCTTCCCCATTTATGACGGATAAGTTACGGGACGCTATGGGTAAAGCTGCGGTCAAGGCCGCCGAATATATCAAGTACGAAGGTGCTGGTACCGTTGAGTTTTTAGTGGATAAGCACCGAAAGTTTTATTTCATGGAGATGAATACCCGTATTCAGGTAGAGCATCCCATAACGGAGCAGGTAATCGATTACGATTTAATTCGCGAGCAGATATTGGTAGCGGCCGGTGTACCGATTTCAGGTAAAAATTATATACCAAAACTACATTCTATCGAGTGTAGAATAAATGCAGAAGACCCCTACAATAATTTTAGGCCTTCACCAGGAAAGATTACCACATTGCATACCCCGGGAGGTCATGGGGTACGCATGGATACACATGTGTATAGTGGCTACAGTATTCCGCCAAACTATGACTCTATGATCGCTAAGTTGATTACTACTGCCCAAACAAGGGAAGAGGCCATTAACAAGATGAAACGAGCTTTGGACGAGTTTGTCATAGAAGGGATAAAAACTACCATTCCTTTCCACAGACAGTTAATGGACCATCCGGATTACTTGGCAGGAAATTATACTACAGCCTTTATGAACGATTGGGTTATGGATCCAGAAACAAAGAGTAACTAAGTAACGACTCCGGCCATATGGTCGGAGTTTTTTTATGGTTTTCTCTATACTATTGTTTAAGTAAATTACAATGAGAAAGTCCCCAAAGCTAACTGAATAGCAGTATCATTTTCGATTATTTAATAAAACGGCAATAGTATACAGCCAGGCTTTCCGCTGTATCTTTTTTGTACAAAATAAAAGCAAGGCACAAAAAAGGATGCCGCTACAATCCCTAAAACAAAATGGAATCTGTGCTTTAATTTATCACTTGCCTACCCTTATATTTGAGTATCTTGGATAAAGCTAGAGATGTTAAAATGAAATACTGGACCATACTCACCTTAATAATCTTAACCACATCCTGCCTTAATAAAATGAGCATGCGGCGTATCCCTTACACTAAAGAACTGAAGAAGGTAAATTATTCAGATATTCATTTTAATTCCATTTCCTTGTCCCAGCTACCAGAGCCCTACTACAAAGACTATTCCCACCATAAAAACGCTACAGTAAGAAATTACAAGTCGTATGATACCATGGGTTTTAGGGATACCTTATTGGAAAAATTAGCCCATTATTTAGGAGATAGCGTACTTAAACTATTTTTCTTAACGCCAAAGGCGCAAGGGCTTCCTTACGAAGGGTTCGCTTATGTATCCAATAAGCATATAGTCCCAATGCATTTTGAGGATGGTGGTAATTTTGCCCTATGGATGGATATTATTTTTAAAAAGCAATACGAAAGATTAGCGGAATATAAAGCGAACGGTCAGTTTAAAAGGCAACCAGAACTAAATCCCGATCCGCAGTTTATGCTCGTCTTAGGAAAAGGACAGTTTTCTCAAGAATGGGTAAATTCTGGGATGTTAATAGATGAAAGACCCTACGAAAATATGGGGGCCTATCTCTATAAAAATGCGCCTCAACAATATAACGAAGTAAAGATTACCAAGGAAAAACAACGCTACATTCAAAAGTATAGTGACACGTCGGGGGCAGATCTAGATGCGGTACGTTTAAAGAAAACCTTTGCCGAATATATCGGTCAAAGAAACTTGAAGCCAAACCCACCAAAAAATAATCAGGGTGTTTTTAAGGAATTTGAATCCTTAGCAAACTATACGTTTCCAAAAGAGCTAAAAGTGCTGTGCGACTTACACGGGGGAATCGAAAACACGGGGTTTCTAACCGCTGAAGAAATAGTACAGGAATGGAAGAACTGGAAAGTAATCTACAATGACCCCAATTGGATGCTTGCGGATTTAACCGGAAATAATCATCCCGATGGGAGAAAAACTATTGGCATTTATACCAACCCCTATTGGGTTCCTTTTTACAGTACCGGAGGAGGTAATTTTATCGCCATAGACTATGCGCCTGAGAGTAAAGGAACATCCGGACAGATCATTGCTTTCGGAGCAGATGAAACCAGAATTCGGCTGATAGCAGATAATATATTAGATTTTCTAGAGCAATTAAAGCAGGACGATGAGGTATTGCGTAATGGATTTGAGAGATAATAAAAGGAAAAGAATGGATTATAGAACGTATAATTAAATGCCTGTAGTGATGAAATCATCAATTTCCGTTATCGTATGTTTACTCTCTTCTATGATATGGGCACAGCAGTACCATACCGAGTTTGCGTATGAAAATAAGAACATCACTATTCAGAACAGCTACCCAAAAGGAGGACAAAAATATATAGCATCGGATGGGAAACCCTATACTTTCGTGATTTTTTGGTCGCGAATAACCAATGAAACGAATCGTAAATTAAAATTAGCGCTTCATCTACCAAATGATGCGTTCACAATACCTTCATCGCCACAAGTAAACTTCTATTTTTATGTGCCTAATATGGAAATGGCCCTTGAGAACGAATCCTTATCCAATTACGGACTGGATTTGGAATCCTACTTAAATGAAAACTGGAAATCCAGTTCTAACCTGGTAAAAACTATACTGCCAAGGGAGTCTTTTCTTTTTTATCATGTAGCGCTATCGGATAAAGGCGTAAATGGTGTTGTCCGAGCTGGCTTTGAGTTACAGGAGCATACGCTTTTCTATAAAATCAATGACCTTGAAATTAATTGTGGGGACATTAAATTCCTAGATTAAAATAAGAAAGGATAAGAAGGTTTAATTCGACAGAGGATTTGTTAAAGAATGAAACACATAATTTCGCAGGATGAATCTTAGCTACTGGGAGCGTAAATCTTGGATTTCGAATACCGACTTTACCATTGTGGGTAGTGGTATCGTTGGATTAAATTGTGCATTAGAACTTAGAGCACGCTATCCAAAGGCTAAAATTCTAGTTTTGGAAAAAGGAATTTTGCCTCAAGGGGCAAGTACCAAAAATGCAGGTTTCGCATGTTTCGGGAGTATTTCGGAAATCTTAGCTGATTTAAGAACACATTCGGAAGAAGAGTTGGCAGCTTTGGTTTTAGATAGGTGGAACGGTATACAGTCGCTGAGAAAACTATTAGGAGATAAGGCAATCGGGTACGAACAAAATGGGGGTCATGAACTATTTTTAAAGCAAGATGCTAAAAGCTATCAACACTGTATGGAGAATATCGGTAAGGCAAATGAGCTTTTGGCACCAATTTTTAAAGAAACTGTTTTTAAAGTATCTGAGAATAGTTTTGGATTCAATGGCATACAGCGGCAGTACATTTCCCATACTTTAGAGGGCCAGATAGATACGGGGAAGATGATGCTATCTCTGGTAGGTCTTGCTCAGAAATCCAATATTCAGGTATTGAATTCAATTACCGTAGAAGACTTTGTGGAAAATGGTCAAGGAGTATCCGTTAAAACGAACCTATTTGAGTTTAATACAAAAAAATTACTTATCGCCACCAATGGTTTTGCGAACAGTCTTCTAGAGGAAAACGTATTGCCTGCTAGAGCGCAAATCATTATTACAGCACCAATAAAGAATCTTTCTATTGAAGGCACTTTCCATTTGCAGGAGGGATATTATTATTTCCGGAATATTGACAATAGAATTTTACTGGGAGGAGGTAGAAATCTGGATTTTAAAGCAGAGGAAACAACTCAATTCGGAAACACACCATTGGTACTCAATAAATTGGAAGAACTTTTAAGAACGGTCATACTTCCTTATACTCCGTTTGAAATAGCACAGCAATGGAGCGGTATTATGGGAGTGGGCTCTCAAAAGAAACCCATTGTGAGGCAAATAGGTGCTAATACCGCTTGCGGAATCCGTTTAGGAGGCATGGGCATTGCCATAGGGACTACTACAGGCAGGCAACTAGCGCATATTTTCCAGGAAGTTTAAGTGCGTTCATCCGTTTTATGGTGACCTCCTCCCATTAAACCGGACGTTTTAAAACTAGAGAATTCCGGGCGAATAAATGTTTAACTTTAAACAAGTATTTGCTTATGAAACGATCAAAGTATTCTGAATCGCAGATCGTATTTGCGATCAAACAGGTAGAGACCGGTACCCGTATCCAAGAGGTGTGCCGTAAGATGGGTATCAGTGAGGCCACTTTTTACAATTGGAAGAAGAAATACGGAGGGCTTGGTGTCTCTGAACTACGTAGGTTGAAGAACCTCGAGGAAGAGAATTCACAGTTGAAGAAACTGGTGGCCGACCTAAGCCTTGACGAACAGATTTTGCAGGACGTGCTGAAAAAAA
>NZ_MDGN01000001.1:0-149019 GCF_002742365.1 Maribacter sp. 4U21 | reverse complement strand
GCGCTCCACCATGGGTTGGTTCCATGGCTTCAAACTGCACATCATCATAAACGACAGGGGGGAAATACTGAACTTTACCATAACCCAGGCGAACGTTGACGATAGGGAACCGCTCAAGAAAGAGCGTTTTCTGGACAAGATATATGGAAAGCTCTATGCGGACAAGGGCTACATAGGAAAAAGCCTGATGGAGATGCTGTTCATCGACGGAGTACAACTTATAACATCGATCAGGAACAATATGAAGAACTCCCTGATGACCATGTCCGACAAGATATTGTTGAGAAAACGTTCCGTCATTGAAACGGTAAACGACCAACTCAAGAACATATGCCAAATAGAGCATTCAAGGCACAGAAGCTTCGGGAACTTCTTGGTCAATATCATCACAGGGCTTATAGCATACAGCTTTCTCCCAAAAAAACCAAGTATCAAATATCAAACTGTCAAAACTAATCAGCTTATCCTTTTTTAATCGAACTCAGGTTATCAGGTAAATTAGATTTGCACCAATCTTTAAGTAAATCACCATCTCGACAATTATCAATTACTTCTAACTTAACCTTGTCAATACTTTTTATAATTCCAACCTTGGCCAATTCGCTTAACTTGTTCCAAAAACCGGGTATCACATCAAAAGGATAATACTTACGATGAGCTTGTATAAGAATATTTGAGTCTATTAGGTATAATATATCATGGTTTTGACTCATAAAAACTCTGTCATTAAACGGTTATAACTAGAACCTTTTAAATTCATAAGTTGATAAGCATCTCTGTATAAAAGCTTGTCCCTTTTTACGGCGCTGTCTACATATCTTGCGAATTGCGCTCCGACTCTTCTCCTAGTAGTATAATAATAATGACCGCCGCCATTTTCACTATCATCTTTCTTAGAGCGCCAAAATCCAATAACTTGGTTATAATGTTCTAAGTAGTCGGATTTAGAAATAAGCTCCAAATCTAAAGCCCTCCTCGCAAGTACAAGAGTACTTACTTTGAAAAAACGCCTTAAAACATTGAAATTCTTCGTTGTACTCCACTGTTCTGCAAATATAGAAGCAGGTACTAGAAATTCCGCTGCCACTCTATCGCATAACTTTTCCAATGGATTATTCGCTGGCAACAAATTATACATATCTGTACCGGAACTAACAACTGGCCAAATATGTGCTAATTCGTGAATTAGCGTAAATAATTGAGCTGCCTTAGCATCATTTGAATTAATAAAAATGAAAGGAGCATAATTATCGACTAGAGCAAAACCTCTAAACTCTTCCCGGCTTATAGGTCTGTGAGTATTACCTCCTACTGTTCCGCTAAACGAAGTCATTATTCCCGCATCCTCTATTGACTTAATCAGGAATGTAAGTACATCGTCTTTGTCGATTTCAATAAACCAATTGACTGATAATCCTAAGACTTGCCTAATGTTATTGACAATTAATTGTGAATATCACTATTAATTGAAAAACTATTGACAAAAGGTAAGGGGTCGTGATCAATCTCCTCTAAAAATTCTTTTAACCAATCTTGTCTTTCTTTCACCAGTTGGACAGTTTGGTATAAATTCAAGGAGTGTTCTTCTTTCAAATTGTTGTTTGAACGAAAAAAAGCAATAGGTAAATCTTCTATTGGAGGCTCTGACAAGAATAAATAACCAAATGGCACGTAAACACTTTTCGCAAAGTTTTCCAACTGTTTCAAAGTTGGCAACCAAGTTTTATTAAGCCATTGTGGAAGCTTGGGAAATTTTTCGCTTAAAGAATCGATGCTATTGTTTGCTCTATTGGCCGCCCAAATTAAAATTTCTGGATTGTAATGATTTACTTTAACAGGCATGGTTTCAAAAATAGTAAAATCCCTATAGATTACTCTTAAAAATTATCTTAAGTCTTACTTGAGGAGTTAAGGCTAATATTCTTAGCTTCAAACCCTCTCCATAGAAAAATCCGAATGTTCTTTTAGTTCTTCCATTAAAGTTTCTTTCCATTTCAATACTTGGGCATGATCTACTTTATAAGCTGTTTGCAGTTCTTGAAGCACTGGTTCCATAAACTGCCTTACGCTATCAATATCAAAATAGAGCCTACCTGTTCTTCTAATAAAGAAATCCATTGGATCTTGAACCATTTCATAGGCAATACCAAATTGGAGTTCGGCAAGGATCATTCTTGTAACATTATCCTTTTCCGTTCTTTTCTCGTAATACCCTAAAATGTTCTCCGTCTGCCTCCCATAGTTAGTGACCAAGAACCAAGCATCGTGTTCCGTAAAGCCATCTACCTTAATACGGTCAAAAATGGTGGCAATATATTTCTTTACGTGCTTAAACTTTTTGAACTCATTTCCACATAGGGGGATGGTGTCCGTGGCACATGGTTTAAGCTCTTTTTGATGGTCTTCCTCTAGCATTTTGGCGATACGATCAACTACACGTTCTGCCATCTTGCGATAGCCGGTAAGTTTACCACCTGCAATACTGATAAGACCCGTATCCGAAGTAAAAATTTCATCTTTCCGAGAGAGTTCCGAGGCAGACTTGCCCTCTTCATGAATTAAGGGTCTAAGGCCCGCCCAAGAGGAAACGATATCCTCCATCTCCAAATTAATTTTTGGAAACATATTGTTTACCGCGGAGAGCAAATAAATGGCATCGGCCAAATCTGTTCGTACCTTGTCTTTGTCCAGGTTAAAATTGGTGTCCGTAGTGCCTACGTAGGTTACCTTTCCCCTAGGAATGGCAAACATCATTCTACCATCCGGGATATCAAAGTACACGGATTGCTTTACGGGGAGCTTTTCCTTAGGGAACACCAGATGAACGCCTTTGGTTAAGTGCAAACGTTTTCCTTTTTTGGAATTATTGACACTTCTTAACTCATCTACCCATGGTCCGGCGGCACTAATGACATACTTTGAGTTGATTGTAAAAGTCTCTTGGGAAAGTTCATCCTTGACCGTTACCCCAGCAATCCTTTTATCTTTATAGATGAAGTCGGTCACAGAACCGTAGTTCAACGCAGTAGCGCCATACTGTAAACTTGTTTTGATGTTCTCAATGGTGAGACGGGCATCATCCGTTCTGTATTCAGCGTAATACCCTGCCCCCTTAAGTATTTTTTTGGGAAGCAAAGGTTCTAATTTAAGGGCTTCTTTCTTTTCCAGCATTTTTCTTTTGTCGTCCCCGGTCACCTGGGCTAAAATATCGTATACTTTTAAACCGATGGAAGTGAGCCATTTACCATAAGAGCCGTTTTCTATTAAAGGCAAAAGCATTTTTTCTGGCAGCACCAAGTGCGGTGCTAATTTGTGAACTATGGCCCTTTCCGAACCTACTTCCTTTACCAACCAAAAATCGAATTGCTTTAAATAGCGCAGTCCTCCATGGATGAGTTTGGTGGATTTACTGCTAGTGCCCGAAGCAAAATCATTTTTCTCCACTAGCGCTACTTTTAAGCCCCTTGAAGCGGCGTCCAAGGCAATACCACCGCCTGTTATTCCGCCACCAATGACTACAAGGTCAAAATTATCCTTCTTAAGTTTGGCAATGGTTTCGTTCCTTTTAAGGTTAGAAAATTCAACACTTTTCATAGCTTGTTATATTTTTTGAAATAGGAAATTTTTGTGATTATTTAATCGTACTAGTATCTTCCTTAGCTTTCTTCCCAACCTTTGGTGCGCTCCACAGCTTTCTGCCAGTTCTTATAGAGTCTTTTACGTTTAACCCTATCAAAGGTGGGTTTAAAAATCCTGTTCATGGGTCTGCTCTGGTCTATATCCGATTGGGTCCAAAGACCAACCTTAATACCCGCTAAAAATGCGGCACCCATGGCCGTAGATTCTATTACCTCCGGGCGGTGAACTTCGGTATCCAGAATATCGGCTTGAAACTGCATTAAATGATTGTTGGCGCATGCACCGCCATCTACCCGTAAATTTTCTAATTGAATACCGGAATCGTCCTCCATCGCTTTGAGGATATCCTTGGTTTGATACGCCAATGATTCTAATGTGGCTTTAGCGATATGTGCTTTTCCGGTGTCCCTAGTTAATCCAAAAATGGCTCCGCGGGCGTACATATCCCAATAGGGAGCTCCTAATCCGGCAAAGGCGGGAACCACATACACCGAGCTTTCTCCGGTCACCGAGTCTGCCAATGCTTCCGTTTCCTTGGCGTCCTTAATTAGTTCTAAACCGTCTCGTAACCAATGTATTGCGGCGCCTGCAATGAAAATACTTCCTTCTAGAGCGTAGGTTACCTTTCCATCTAATCCATAACCTATGGTTGTTAAAAGTCCATTTTTTGAGAACTGTGGCTTATCACCAGTGTTCATTAACATAAAACATCCTGTGCCGTAAGTGTTCTTAGCCGTTCCTTTTGTAAAACATCCCTGACCAAAGAGTGCTGCCTGTTGATCACCGGCAATACCCGCTATTGGAATCTTTATCCCATCAATCTCATAATCACCAAAATGATAGGCAGAAGGTTTTACTTCCGGAAGCATGCTCTTTGGAATGCCCAAAGCATCTAAAAGTTTATCGTCCCATTTTAAATTTACGATATCATAAATAAGGGTTCTGGATGCGTTGGTATAATCCGTTACATGGTTTTTGTCGGTAGACATGTTCCAGACCAACCAGGAATCTATGGTTCCCATTAATAAATCTCCTTTTTCGGCCTTACTTCTTGCCCCTTCTACGTGATCTAAGATCCACTTTACCTTAGTCCCGGAAAAATAAGAGTCTATCACCAGACCCGTTGTTTTCCTAACATACTCCGTAAGTCCTTCTTTTTTTAGACCCTCACAAATATCAGCAGTTCGTTTGTCTTGCCAAACAATGGCGTTATAAACCGGTTTTCCCGTGTTTTTGTCCCAGACTACGGTGGTTTCCCTTTGATTGGTAATTCCTATGCCCTTGATGTTCTTCAGCTGAACCTTACTTTCTGCAATTAATTCTTGAAGAACCCCCAATTGGGTTTCCAAAATTTCCATGGCGTCATGTTCTACCCACCCGGATTTTGGAAACAACTGTTTAAATTCCTTTTGTACCATACCTTGAATCTTCCCGTCTTGGTCAACAAGCAAGGCCCTAGAACTTGTTGTTCCCTGATCTAATGAAATAATGTATTTACTCATCTGTGATTTGATTTTAGTACGTTCGGGGCAGTGATTTTTATAGACCTGAACGACTAAATATACAGGGAATTAGCGAGTTGTACAAAGCCAAAATTAACGCAAACGTTGGCGTAGCATATAATGTTTTGTTAAAGTGATTTTTCAGTCAAAAACACGACCGTCAATGGAGGTTTTAAGGTTGTAATTTCTTAACTGGTCTTTGAATAAAAGAATACGGCTTTTGGTATTCTATTGAATGAACTCTTTTTCCAAGAAGTACTCTACAATGGCTTGTTTCATTAACACGGCCTGTTCACCAGCCTTTAATGTTGGAAGTTCCCCCTTGACCGTATAGTGCGGCCATCCTTCCTCGTCAAAAAAATCGAATTCGTAATACCCATAGGGTTCTAACAGCCTGCAAATAGCAATATGCATTAGGTCCAATTTATCGTCTTTCTTATACTTTCGATGGTATTGACCAAGTTCTTGAACACCTACCAAATAAATTATGGCATCTAACTCTAGGACATCGCCGTCAGCGAATTGACTTGAAAGCTTAACGACTAAGGATTCCCACCGATTTTTTAACTCTTCATCTCTGGCCATGGTCTCTACTTATTTTGAATTTACTGGAGCCGAGCAAAGGTACTAATCAAAGCACTATATTTGTTAAAACACTTTTTGAAATGAGTTTTTTAGATATCGTCCTTGGTCTACTGCTTCTTTGGGGACTCTGGAAGGGGTTAAAAAATGGTCTTTTCGTGGAGATAGCCTCCTTAATAGCATTGATTGCCGGAATTTATGGAGCCATCCATTTTTCCTATATCACTGGAGATTATCTTTCTGAGCGTATGGATTGGAATGAGCGTTACATCAGTATTACCGCATTTGTAATCACTTTTATTTTAATAGTCATACTCGTGCATACCGCTGGTAAATTTTTAACAAAAATTGCCAATTTTGCCATGCTCGGCCTTTTAAACAAAATTGCCGGAGCTCTTTTTGGAGCCCTAAAAGTGGCCGTAATTCTTGGGGCGCTCCTAATTTTCTTTGACCATATTAATGAAAACATAGGCTTGGTAGATAATGAGCTCAAAAAGGAATCTGCCCTGTACCAACCTGTGAAGAACCTCGGAGCCTTTGTCTTTGATTACGTATTGCAAGCTAAATCCGATTTGGAACACAGCGTATAATTTTGAAAACTCAAAAAAAGTAGTTGTTCTTGGTTTTGATACCCTTCGTCGAAAAATAAATAGATAAAACAGTAGTTTAAGTGATTTTAACTAGCATTGTACCTCTGATATCCCCTATCAATACGAGAATAAATAGGATTACCCCATCTTACATACCTACTTCGCTAAGCTGAACGGCCTGCTTACAAATAAATCTATATATGAAAATGAGATTGCTTAACGTAGTCCCGGTTTTATTTGTATTGTTTCTATCTTCCTGCACTACGGACACATTGGAGGAGTTGCCTATCGTTGAGGCCGACAATATAGTTCTACTGGAAAGTGAAATATTGGAAATTGTGAATGACCACAGAACTAGTTTGGACATGAATAAGCTCTTATATAGCACTGTAGCGTATAAATACGCCAACATCCATACGGATTATATGATCAGTAAGGGTAGTTTAAGTCATGATAACTTCAGCTCAAGAGCCTCTAGCATTGCCTCCGAAGAGGACGTAGAGCTAGTTGCAGAAAACGTAGCTAAGAACTATGATACCGCTGAGGGTGCCTTTGAAGGTTGGTATAACAGTGTCAATCACAGGAAAACTATGGAGGGTGATTTTACCCATACCGCTGTAAGCGTTAAAAAGGACCAAAACGGCAATTTTTATTTTACGCAACTATTCTACAGAAAATAGGACGCTGTTGGCATCAAGACTCCACTAAACGAGACTTTCCTACAAGTTGTCGGTTAGTCAATTTTTCAATCATCGACGACCGGAGTTTTTTGGTGGTCAAAACGGTATAATCTCCTTAAAATACACAATTTTAGCGATGAAAAATACCTGGCCGTTCACCGATTAGGCCCTAAATACACTTATTTTACAGCACGTCGATTTTTTCCTTACCGATATAGATAATTTTCTCAGGAACCTTGTCTTCCACGTTACTTTTACTGTATAACATTATTAATGTACCCCAAGTCATGAAATTTAAATTTATCTTTTTACTTGTAATTACCTTAAGTGTTTTTAGCTCTTGTTCCAAAGAAGAATTAGAACCTCTATTAGAAGAAAAGAATGCTGGCTTAAACGCTGAGAATTTAGAAATTTCTTCAGGTAGCCACACGGCATTGGAAGCAGAACTTTTTGACTTAGTCAACAACTACAGAGTTAGCATTGGATTAAATGAATTGACTTTTGAGAGCACCACTTATTACTATGCAGGACAACACAATGACCATATGATAGCCCAAAACAACGTTAGTCATGCTAAATTTGGCGAACGTGCAAAGGGTATCGCTAAAAGAACAGGAGCTTCTCATGTTGCTGAGAATGTGGCCAGAAATTATGACGATATGCAAGAGGTCTTAGAAGCTTGGGTAGATAGTCCGTCGCATAGGATGAGTTTAGAAGGTAACTATACACATTCAGCCATAAGTATAAAAGAAAATAATAGTGGCAATTTGTACTTCACTCAGATGTTCTACAGGTAATATATACGACATAAATAATTAAAGAGCCTTTGGTAAACAAGGGCTTTTTTTATGCCTACGTTTTAGGTTAGCCCCTAAGGTTTTTTTAACTTTCGTTAAAATTAACCCATGAGTATAAAAGCCCCTTTTAATTTAGATAAATGGATTGAGGAGAATCGTGATTCTCTAAAACCCCCGGTTGGCAATAAAAACTTATATAAAGATGCCGGTGATTATATCGTTATGATCGTGGCGGGTCCTAATGCAAGAAAAGACTACCACTACAACGAAACGGAAGAGCTTTTTTATCAGTTAGAAGGACAAATAGAGATACACATTCAAGAAGACCATCAAAAGAAAACGTTTCAATTAGGACCAGGAGATATGTATTTGCACCCTGCAAAAGTGCCGCACTCTCCCGTACGCCATGAAGGTTCTATTGGGCTGGTTATTGAGCGCAAAAGGGTGCACATGAATGTAGACGATGGACTGCTTTGGTTCTGCGATAACTGTAACCATAAATTATATGAAGCCTATTTTACACTGAACGATATAGAAAAAGACTTTCTAAGTCATTTTGAACATTTCTATAGTTCCAAAGAATTAAGGACTTGCGACAATTGCGCAACGGTAATGCCTGTAGACGAACGTTTTATAAAAGAAGTTTAAATGGAATTAGTTAGTGGTCTCTTAATAGCGGTAGTGGCCCTTTTACATTTTTATTTTCTTTGGTTCGAAATGTTTGCTTGGACGACCAAAGGTCCTAAAATATTTCGGGATTTTCCAAAGGAACTGTTTGAACCTACGAAGTCTATGGCTACCAATCAAGGACTGTATAACGGATTTCTTGCCTCCGGACTGGTATGGTCTTTTTTTATTGAAGACCTCATTTGGAAGGATAAAATATCCTTGTTCTTTTTAGGCTGTGTAGTAGTAGCAGGTATCTATGGTGCGTTCAGTGTTTCAAAGAAAATTTTCTTTATACAAGCAATGCCAGCGCTAGTTGCCATAGTATTAATCATCCTTTCATGATGCTACAACGAAGTGTCTCAATTTTAATACTGATCATAGTCGGTGCAACATCAAAATTAATGAGCCAAAAAATGACACCGGAACAGGTAGTTCAAAAGCAATTAGAAGCCTATAACGAAAGGGATATCAACGCATTCATGTCGGTTATTGACCCTAAAGTTACCTTCCATGATTTTTCAGAAGGTGTGGAGACCATGAAAGGTGGGCAAGCTTGTAAGGAATTTTACGCTGCGCTTTTTGAAGCATCGCCCAATTTACATTCCAAAATCATAACACGTACCGCATTCGGAAATAAGATAATTGACCATGAAAGTATTACAGGACGTAACGGAAATGATGAGCCTCTAGAACTGGTTCTCATTTACGAGGTACAAAATGAAAAAATCTCAAAAGTTACGGTGCTCAAAAAGAAAAAATAAAGATAATATTATTCGTAGCTTTGTAAAAATTTAACAATACACCTTCAAAAAGTTATAAAATGTCAAAAGTAATTGTAGAATTTGGAATAGGCGAGGCTTTAAAAGCTTTGGGAATTACTGACTTAAATGATGGAACTTCAACAGGCTCCGATAATTTTTCGTCAGGAAACATTATCGAATCCTATTCACCGGTCGATGGTTCACTTATCGGAAAAGTAAGAACAACCTCCAAAGAAGATTATGCAAAGGTCATGGATACCGCTACCAATGCTTTTAAAACTTGGCGTAAAAGACCCGCCCCGTTACGCGGTGAACTAGTGAGACAATTTGGCGAGAAGCTCAGAGCCTTAAAAGAGCCTTTGGGAAAATTGGTCTCTTATGAGATGGGTAAGAGTTACCAAGAAGGCCTTGGAGAAGTCCAAGAAATGATAGATATCTGTGATTTTGCGGTCGGGCTTTCCCGACAACTTCATGGCTTGACCATGCACTCGGAAAGACCTGGACATAGAATGTATGAACAATATCATGCTCTAGGGGTAGTGGGTATTATATCAGCATTTAATTTTCCTGTTGCCGTGTGGGCATGGAATACAGCTCTGGCGTGGATTTGCGGAGATGTTTGTGTTTGGAAACCTTCAGAAAAAACACCATTATGCGGAGTAGCCTGTCAAAATATCGCGGCTCAAGTTTTTAAGGAAAATAATTTGCCAGAAGGCATCTCCTGTTTGATCAATGGAGATTATAAAGTAGGAGAATACATGACTCAAGATGGCAGAATTCCTTTGGTTTCGGCTACTGGTTCTATTCGAATGGGTAAAATAGTTGCCCAGGCCGTGGCAGCAAGATTAGGAAAATCGCTGTTGGAATTAGGAGGTAACAATGCTATAATCGTTACGCCGGACGCGGATATTAAAATGACCGTTATCGGTGCTGTTTTTGGGGCCGTAGGAACTGCAGGCCAACGCTGTACCTCAACAAGGAGATTAATTATCCATGAGGACATATACGACAAGGTAAAGGATGCTGTGGTTGCTGCCTATAATCAGCTGCGCATTGGAAACCCGCTAGATGAAAACAATCATGTAGGGCCTTTAATTGATACCGATGCAGTAACCCATTATAGCAAAGCATTGGAAAAAGTAGTGGCTGAAGGAGGAAAAATTATTGTCGAAGGCGGAGTCTTAGAAGGAGATGGCTACGAAAGTGGTTGCTATGTTAAACCGGCTATTGCAGAAGCCAAAAATGATTACGAGATTGTACAACACGAGACTTTTGCACCGGTGTTATATTTACTAAAGTATTCCGGAGAATTAGAAAATGCTATCGCAATTCAAAATGGGGTTGTTCAGGGACTTTCTTCTGCCATAATGACTAATAATTTACGTGAAGCCGAACGTTTCCTATCTGTAGCAGGCAGTGATTGTGGTATCGCTAACGTTAATATTGGAACATCCGGTGCAGAAATTGGCGGCGCTTTCGGAGGGGAAAAAGAAACTGGTGGTGGCCGTGAAAGTGGTTCGGATGCTTGGAAAATATATATGAGAAGGCAAACGAATACCATCAACTATACGACCGAGCTGCCGCTGGCACAAGGAATTAAATTTGACTTGTAGTAGTTTTAAATTTAAATCCCAATTTTTGGTTTTGGCCGCTAATCAAGATTTATAATGCTCCGGCGCTTGCCTTACATAAATATTGGTTTCGCTTCTAATGTCTGGTGGGCCTGCCCCGAGGTAATTTATTATATGGTTTTTCGGCTGGTATCTTCTACCGTCCAACTACCATGCAACAAGCTTTGGGTGCCCAAAACCAAAATCATACATACAAACTTCAGGAAATTAAATAAACGTTTTTTCATATCGTAATCATCGTAATATCAAGATATATTTTATGATCTAAGGGTGATACCGTTTCTGTATGTTCTGTACGTCTAATTGTATAAACGGTTTTAAATAATCTGGGAACAGACACTATCGTATAGGATATTATTTACGCCCAATTTTGAACTAAACAGTATCCACAAAATAACCCTATCGTTAAGGATACGATAGGGTTTACTTAATTAACCAACTAACTCAAATATGTCATTAAACCCTATCCCAGTGCCGGAACTTTGTCGGGAGAGATAGGGTGTATTTTATTTGCATTAGAAAGTTCCGAAATATCTTCTTTTAAAAAAATATGAATTATGCCTCCTTGCCGTTTGAATGTGCAAATGGTATCAATTTAGTTATAATTGGAAAATTACTACTCCTTGATTACTAGCAATTAAGCTATCAAATATTCAAAAATTTTAAGATTTTTTTAATACATTGTGCATGAAACACTATTTAAAAATGACAAAAACAACAACGAATCTACTGCTGATGTTGATCACTATTTTGGCAGGGACTTATTTTTACATTACCTGCTGCAGTGAATGCGGAGCTAGTGTAGAACAAGAGCCTCCAAAAGAGGTAGCAGCACCCATTGTGCCAGAAGCAACTTCATATCCTTTTGCCTTTAAGGATGGAGATTACGCTTATAACAACAATGACAATTACAACTTTAATAGTTCTTCTTCGTCTATACTAATGCCACTAGCCGCTAGTATGGAAGAAGGTATTACAAACCTTAAAGGTTTCTTAGAGACCAATGCAGGAAAAGTAATTAATATTACGGGGTACTATAAAAGTGACGAAAACAACTATAGCGCCTATCCTAATCTAGGGCTTGCCAGAGCCAATGCGGTCAAAAACCATTTGGTCTCCAACGGAATTTCTTCTTCTAGAATAAATACGATAGGAGCGCTAATGGAAAGTATGGTGCCCAAGGAGAACGTATATCTTGGACCTGTAAGCTACAGCTTAGGTGAAGAATCTGAGGATGTGGCCGAAGAGATGAAAGCACTGTTCGACAAAATAAATGCTGATCCGCTTACGCTATATTTCAATACGGCAGAAGCATCTATAAGTTTAAATGCAGAACAGCGCCAAAAGGTAGCCGATATTTCTAGGTATTTGGATAAAATGGAGGGTGCCAGCGCAAACGTTGTGGGCCACACTGATAATACCGGGGTAGCTGCCACTAACATGAGACTTGGTTTGGACAGAGCAAATTTTGCCAAAGCCTATCTCATGCGAAACGGAATTGCCGAATCAAAAATAAAAACCTCATCTAAAGGGCAGGCGTCTCCTATAGAGCGCAACGCCACTGAAGAAGGTAGGTCTAAAAATAGAAGAACTGTAGTAACACTAAACAATTAAATCACTAACAAATTAAAATAGTACAAAATGAATTTTGAAAATATGGATATCTGGTGTTGGTTGATCCCAGCTTTAGTCGGGATAATTAGTGGAATTCTTGGCTACCTCATTGGCCGAAGCGGAAATACTATCATTGACAATTCTGCAGATTTAAAACTGCTACAAGATAAAAATGCAAAATTAAAAGCCGATTTGGAGGCTTGTAATAAGAGAGTGAGCAGTGCCAAGACCAATGTAGCAAGTACAGCATCTTCTTTTGCAGCGGGTGCGGCGGTAGCCTCTATTCCTTTTGATGCCGCAGGAGCAAAGGCAGCCTTCGGTAAAGCCATTAAGCAAGATGACCTTAAAGTTGTTGAGGGCATAGGGCCTAAAATAGAAGGTATGTTCAAAGATTCCGGAATTAAAACTTGGAAAGCACTATCAGAAGCTTCCGTAGCGGAATGCCAAAATGTATTGGGCGGCGGTGGAAAGCGCTATCAGGTTCATAATCCTGCATCATGGCCTATGCAAGCCAAAATGGCCTATGAAGGCAAATGGAGTGAACTTGTGAAATGGCAAGATGAACATGATCACGGAAAATTATAATCAATAACCAACCAAAAATAAAAAGCCCAATCTCAAAGTAAGATTGGGCTTTTTATTTTCTTGAAACTTAGCGCTACAACATTCCGTTGGCTTCTACCCATTTAAAGTGGTACTGATCTTCTGGAAACTTCATTCTAGAGGCAATACGCTCCAGTCTTCCAGGGAGTTTCATCAAATAATCCCTTGCCTTTTGTGCTTCGTCATTAAGTCCCCTTACTGCATCAATCTCCCAAAAAGCATTCAACTTTGCAAGAATATCTATGTAATCCTGGGCGGTATAAACACCAAGTCTTTGTGCACAATTTGAGAAGTTCTCAAAGGCAGTACCAATGGTACCACCGGATTCTCTTAAAAAGTGAGCCGGCATTACTATTTTCTGTTTCATCATATCGGCAAAGGCCAACATCATTCCATTAGGGTCGTGACCCATAATCGTTTTTACGAATTCTCTATAGGCCAAATGATGCCTCATTTCGTCCCCTGCAATTATCGTACACATCTTACCTAATAAAGCATTTCCCTTTTTCTTAGCCATTTGCCCCACACGTTTGTGAGAGATGTTCGTAGCCAATTCTTGAAAGGAAGTGTACACAAAATTCTTGTAAGGGTCCCTATCGGTACCAATATCAAAACCGTCCGAAATAAGGTACTGCGTAGTTATTTCTATTTCCTTCATATTCACCCTTCCGGATAGATATAAGTATTTGTTCAGCACATCTCCATGTCTATTCTCTTCTGCGGTCCATGCCCTAACCCACTTGGCCCAGCCATTGGTCTTATATTCTCCATGCTGGTCTATCCCAACAACATCCATTAACCACGATTCGTATGTAGGCAAGGCTTCTTCGGTAATGGTATCCGCCACCATCGTTACCCAAAAATCATAGCCCAACTCTTTGGATTCTTCCCGTAATTGTTCTACGTGGTCCAAAAACCCATCACTTTCGGAATCAGGGAGAAAATCTGTAGGCTGCCATATATCTTCAGGTTTTATCAGAAAATTCTCCATAAACCCTTCCACTTCGGGCTCAATAGCCTGCATTACTTCTAGTCGTATATTCTTCTCGGACATATATCAATTTTTATCAAAGTTCGTTAATTCTGCGCTGTTTTAGCCTTTAAAATTAAATTGATTTACTAATTTCTACCTGTTTCATTGGGATAGAACGTGTGCACAGGCTCACTTTGCCAATATTTTTTGGTCTGAATATCAAAAGCGGTGAGAGGTCCTTTAAATGCTGCTCCGGTATCAATATTCCAAACATTTACAGCATTTTGAGGCGTGGTTTTCCCCATTCGCGTTACAGGGGTATGGCCTATGTAAATCTCTTTGTAATGCGTAAGTCTTTTAGGAAAATACATATCACCTTCTTTCAAATTTGGGTCTATTGACAAGACCAGTTCCCAAAGCGTTCGGTCCCAATAGAAGGTCTTGGACGTATATTCATAGGCTACGCCCTTTAGGTTTGTAAAGCCCGCGTGCAAGAACAGTCTATTCGCTTCATCCAAATAATAATCCTTAAGGTTTTCATAGAACATAATATGCTCCCTTTTTGTACTATCATCTACCTTCCCGTACGATTTTACCGTGGCTTCGCCGCCATGCATAAACCACATTGGGTTATCATCGCCACCGGTAAGCCATTGATGGCATAAGGCATCGTGATTGCCTCTAAGAAAAATGCAACGGTGCGTTTTGTTCAATTGCAAAAGAAAATCTATCGTTTCAACGGCCTCACTCCAACCATCGACATAATCGCCCAGAAATATAAGTTTATCGTTGACCGTTACGGCTGCTTTCTCCAATACTTGCCGTAACGCCTTTAATCCTGAATGTATATCTCCAATAACTAATGTTCTTTGCGTCATCATTTAACAAAAATCGCAATTCCCGCAATGACCACAAGGACGAAAACCACTAAAAAGAAAATTTTCCAGAAGGAATACGGCCTACTACCACTTAAATTACCCGTTTGTCCATTGATATAAAAATGGTACTCTTTTCCGTTATACCGATAGGAACTTATATATACAGGGAGCAAAATATGTTTAAAAGTTTCATCAGAAAGTTTCATGTCCGCATTGGCAATGCGTTGCGTATCTCCGCCGATATCCCTTCGGATCCAGTTATAGGCAATATTTTTTGCTTCTTGAAAGGATTGATGGTGACCCTCCTTAAGAGATACAGTATACTTTTCCGTTACAAAACCCGACAGGTATTTTGAGTTGAACACCACTAAATCCTTAAGATTCCAAAACGCAATGGAAGGCGGGATATCCCTTCTTTTTTTCTCCGAGGCATTTATTAAAATATCATCTACAAAACCATTGACCTTCCCAGAAGCATAGGTCCATTTGGTCTTTCGTACCTGCCTTGTGCGTCTCCCCTTGTCGCTATTATATGTCTGGGTCTCATAATAGTAATCCCCCCGCTGCCCTTGATAGGAAGCAAACAGATTGGCATCAAAGGTCCAATAAGGAATATAGAGGCCATGAAGTCCCTCAGGGTCTAATGCCGCCCTTTTGAGTTTGTTGGGTGCAAACCAAAGACCGTTGACCCAAGTTTTGAAAATTTTTCTTGCTTTTTTAACATCCAACTGAAAAGGAACCAACGCCCCCGGCAAAATCCAACCTTCAATTTCGGTATCCTCACGTATCAGCGGTTCACTACAGTACACACAATTCAATGATTTGTAATTCTCCTCTACATGCTGGTTGGCGCCACAATTTTTACAATGCAAAAGCTCAATGGTTTCCGTATAGGCATTCTCTCCAACAATCTTTAAGTAATGGGCCAACTCTAGCTCCTCAAAACTACTTTTAGATTGCTCTATAAATTCCTCATACCCGCAATATTCACAATTAAGTTGATGTGAGCCTGGTTTAAACTTTAACTCTGCACCACAATTGGCGCAAGCTTTTTTATGTTCCGATTCTTGGATTTTTTCCATGTACATTGTTTTCGCGCTAACGAAAATCACTACTTATTCCTGAACTTTTAACTAAACTATGCGTTTGGTAGTGGCGGAGGTGTATTTCCTCCCAAGAACGATTTTAGTTCTTCTACCTCTTTTAAACTTGCCCAATTGGCCATTCCCTGTTTCCAGACCAGTGAATCTCTATTAATGGTCCTATTGGCAAAAAGCTCCTTTAATTTGTCAAAAGAGACCGGGCCCAATTGTTGCCCGTTTACCGCATAGAAGTAAGTAACCTGCAACGGAACGGGCGGTGGCGCAGTTTGTTGTCCTTGTGGTGCTTGCACAGCAAAAGGCTGACCAGTGGGCTGACCCATGATTCCGCCCATTTGTTGCGCCAATACAAAGCCCATGCCCATGCCCATACCGGCACCAGCAGTACCTCCTTCGTTTGCAGCTGCCAATTCCATAGCTTTCGCAGCCTTGAACTGCGCCAACTTGGTCATGTCCAATTTATCCAAACGACTATATTCAAAGATTTCTTTCTTTAGGTCTTCTGGCATGGAAACATTTTCGATATAGAACCTTTCTAATTCTATACCTACACGCCCAAATTCCGGTTGCATTACCTCTTGGCAAGTTTCGGACAGCTCGCTCGTATTTGCCGCGTATAATTCTATTGGCAGGTTGGCCTCCCCAACAGTATCCGTAAATCGGGTAACAATTAAACTTTTAAGGTGTTCGTTAACTTCGTAATTCGTGAAATTACCATCCGTTCCCACGACATCGACAACAAATTTTCCCGGATCGTTAATTCGAAAACTATAGGTTCCGAAAGCCCTGATCTCTACAAGTCCAAAACGATCATCACTTAGCATGAACGGATTTTTAGTGCCCCATTTTTCATCCGTGAACAATCTGGTGTTCACAAAATAGACCTCCGCTTTAAACGGACTGTTAAATCCATATTTCCAACCTTTGAGCGTGGTTAAAATTGGCAGGTTCTGGGTATTCAAGGTATAAGTGCCGGGTTTGAAGACATCGGCTAGCTGACCCTCGTTCACGAAAACGGCCGTCTGCCCTTCGCGAACTATTAATTTAGCATTGTTCTTTATTTCATTTTGATACCTTTCAAACCGATGTACAATTGTATCGTTCGAAGTATCTAGCCATTCTATGATATCTATAAACTCATGGCTTAATTTCTTCTTTATTTCGTCAAATATGCTCATTTTCGATTATTTTTTATTTATCCCAAAAAGGTAGCAAATTCCTAATAACAGGACAAGAAATAAGGTTCCTTAAAGCTGCATAGTCCACGTTCCGGGGCGTAATCTCCCCATTAAATGACAAACTGCCGATTATTCACAACAAAATTTAGAGAAAGCTACTTTTTCTATTTACCTTAGATTTTAAACTTTGAAGCAAGTCTATGAAAAAGGTATTTTGCATTGGTGAGCTACTCATTGATTTTGTTGCTGAAAATCAGGGTAAGGACTTATCTAAAGCTAAAGAGTTTACGAAAAAAGCAGGTGGCGCACCTGCCAACGTGGCCTGCGCCATAAGTAAGTTAAGTGGCCAAAGTGCTTTTGTAGGTTGCGTTGGCAACGATCCTTTTGGGAGTTTTCTACTGAACATTCTGGATAAGGAAAGTGTTGATCTTTCACTGGTACAAAAATCGGACGTTTTTACCACCTTAGCTTTTGTATCCATTGATGAAGACGGAGAGCGAGATTTCGTTTTTAGCCGCGGGGCAGATAGAGAACTAAAGTACGATTCTAACCTAAAAAACGAATTCAAGGAAAACATGGTGCACTTTGGAGCAGCCACCGCCTTATTAGGTGGGAATCTAGAAGATGCCTACAGTAGATATTTCTTTGACGCACTTACACAAAACGCTTTCATAAGTTTTGATCCCAATTACAGAATAGATCTTTGGAAAAACAAAGAGGATATTTTTATAAAGAAATGTATTCCCTTCATACAGAAATCCCACCTATGCAAATTTAGTCTAGAGGAAGCTCAGCTGCTTTCCGGAAAGACAGATTTAAAAGAGGCATGCACCTATTTGCATGAAATGGGAACGGATATTATAGTAATTACCTTAGGTGGAGAAGGTACTTTGCTCAGCACAAAAACATACTCCAAAACCATACCCAGTATTTCTGTTAAACCAGTAGATACGACCGGGGCCGGTGATGCTTTCATAGGTTGTCTTTTAAAACAGATCGCAACGCACCATAACTTGGAACACACTTTAGAAAACGAAGATTTACTTACTGCTATGGTAGCTACGGCCAATAAGGCAGGAGCAATAACTACGACTAATTTTGGGGCTATAGAATCGCTTCCGAATCAAAAACAACTCGTTTCCTAGAATGAACCAGGCCACTTTGCATCAATTAATGACCAAAAGGTCAAAAAAATATGTAGACGCCAGTCATGAAGCTTTTGGGCTAAGATTGGCTACGAACATTTCGCTTATCAGCTCCTTATATTTCTCCCTTTACCCAGAAAAAGAAAAAGCATCCTATTTTCCTAAGTTACTGGATAAAATGGAACAACTTTTCTTAAAAAGACCCGAGGAACTAAAGGAACTTGACCTTAAACGGGCGAAAGTCGGTAATTGGTACCAAAGCGAACAATTGACCGGAATGCAATTGTACGTGGACCGTTTTAATAAAGACATTAAAGGACTGGATGAAAAACTTCCTTACTTTGAGGAACTAGGTATTAATTTTCTTCACTTAATGCCCATAACCACTAGACCTTCCGGTGAAAACGACGGTGGGTATGCCGTAAACAGTTATCATAAAATAGATGCCCGTTACGGAACCCGAAAGGAATTTTTGGCTTTCACTAAAAAAGCAAGGTCAAAAAATATGATCTTAATGCTGGATTTTGTGGTGAACCATACTTCGGATGAATTTGAATGGGCCAAAAAAGCAATAGCGGGTGAAGAAAAGTATCAGAATTATTACCACACCTATCCCGATAGACAAATCCCAGACGCTTTTGAAAAAACATTGCCGGAAATTTTTCCAGCTACGGCACCTGGCAGTTTTACTTATAATAAATCGATGGAGCGTTGGGTGATGACCTGCTTCAACAGTTACCAATGGGACTTAAATTATACCAACCCCGAGATACTTATAGCCATGTTGGAGAACCTCTTGAACTTGGCGAATATGGGTGTTGATGTAGTGCGTTTCGATGCGCTTGCCTTTCTATGGAAGAAAATAGGCACCATTTCTCAAAACCTGCCCGAGGCACATCAACTGGTTTCTCTCTTCCGTATGTGCTTACAGGTAATAGCTCCTGGGGTAATTCTTTTGGCCGAAGCCATTGTAGCACCAAGGAATATCATTAAATACTTCGGAGAAGGGCTTTTGGAAGGTAATGAGTGTGAAGTAGCCTATAATGCATCGCTGATGGCGCTGTTGTGGAATTCCATTGCGACCAAAAAGACGTCTTTATTATATAAAAGTTTACTGGAAACCCCTTCCAAACCACAAGATGGAACTTGGATCAACTATATAAGATGTCATGATGATATCGGGTTGGGTTACGACGACGATTTTATCCGTGACCTAGGTCTTTCTCCCAGAGAACATCGTAAATTCTTGCTAGACTATTATTGCGGTGGCTTAGACTGGTCTCCCGCAAAGGGCTTGCTGTTTATGTACAACCCCAAAAACGGCGATGGCAGAATTACCGGAAGCGCAGCATCCTTACTTGGGTTAGAAAAAGCACTGGAACAAAAAGATAAAAACAGCATCACGGAAGCTGTAGCCAAAATTCTAATGCTACATGGTATTATCCTCTCCTATGGAGGAATACCGTTGATTTATGCAGGGGATGAAATAGGAATGTTGAACGATTATACTTTCCTTGAAAACGAAGACCACAAGGACGACAGCCGCTGGGTAAATAGACCGAAGCAAGATTGGGAGGCGGTTAACAAATTGGCTTCAAAAAAAAATCACGCCAGTTCAATTTTTAATGGACTGAAAAAAATGATACAATTGCGAAAGAAACTCCCTGTTTTTGCAGATGTTTCTCCGCCTATAACTCACCCAAGCTCCAATCCGCATATTTTTGTTTTTGAACGCACTAATGGAAAAGATAGGGTGTGGGTAATTTCCAATTTCGATGAAAATACCCAATTTCTTCACGTCTCATGGTTGTTTACCATTGGCATACATCCAGAAAACAATCTCAAAGATGGTATTACCGGTAAAAAATTGAAGCTAGAACGTAATCTACTGCAATTAAGCGCCTATGAACATTTATGGATAATGGGGGGTTAATTGTAAGCTACTTTTCGTAAGATCCGTAAAGCTGCCTTTAACGAGTCATATATTTTTGGAAACTGTTCTTTAACGATACCCCTTGCTATTTCCATTTGTTGCTTGGCCTCTTCAAAACCGTTTAAATAACAAATTAAATACGTATCAGGAAGGTGCAAAACATCTTCTTCCTCTGTTGATTTCAAGGCTATACCCTGTTTTATTTTGGCCAGCAAACTGTTGTTGGTATTGTAAATATGATGCAAAATCTTCTTGTCGTAACGAGGCGGTTCAAAAACCAGTTCGGTCTGTATTTGATAGGTTCCGTTTTCTTTAAAAGTAATAACCAGTTCCTCTAAGGGATAATATCGTTGTTTGCCTTCTAATCCTAATTGAACATACTCCATTGTTGTAAAAGAATGGTCATCATAGGTGATGGTTACCTCATCCAGATCGGAATAGAACAGCTTTACTTGCTCGTTAATTAATTCGATGTCCACCCTGTTGTAATAGGTTTGCCCTTTGACTTCTTTTTTGTTGCCGGCCCAACATACGACAAACTGTTCCTTAAAGACTTTATAGTCGCTTTGCAAATCTTTATGGCGATGGTTTATGAAATCTATTACACCGTCCAAGGTGAGCTCTATATTATTCCGGGCATGCTGTTCTATGGTGGCGACAGCTTTAGAATTTACATCCTTCAACTCAATATCAAAGGCTTTTGGAAGGCTTACGCTACCCTCCCTAAAAAAGACGGAACCGCCATAATATTTCCAGATATTTTTGCGTAGGGAACAAATTTCCCCACTGGATTTAATGGTGACCAGACCTACCACCTTGCCCTCTGCCAATTGTGGAAAAGGAATATTCTCGTATGAAATCAGGGGTGGGTTATCCAAATAGGCATTCACCAAATTTTGGATCTTGCTATCATCAAAAAAATCGACACCAACCATTTGATTATCCTCATCCTCAACCCCGATGACGATAAATGAGTTGTTCATGGGATTACTATTGGCTAGAGCACAAACGTGTTTTAGAAATTTTGCCTTACCCTCTTTTTCCCCGATGGCAATAAAACGCTTTTTGTCGTAGAAACTATTCTCGTCGTTATGAGCAAGTAAGTTTTTGACCAATAAGCGTTTATTGATCATAAGGTTTTATTCACGATGGTTGATGAGGCTTGTGCCGTTGGCATAACCACCAAATCTGCAATATTTACATGATACGGTCTGGTCACCGTAAAAAGAATAATATCGGCAATATCCTCAGGTTTTAGAGCCTGAAAGCCTTTGTATACATTTTCTGCGCGCTCGTCGTCTCCTTTAAAACGCACCTGACTAAATTCAGTTTCCACCAAACCAGGGTTCAGGGCCCCTACGCGGATACCGTGTTGGTTTAAATCTATACGCATGCCTTGATTAATGGCGTCGACGGCATGTTTACTAGCACAATATACATTGCCCCTGGGGTATACTTCCTTACCCGCAGTGGAGCCTATATTGATAATATGCCCCTTGTTTTGAGTGATCATTTTAGGAATAATTGCCTTGGAAACGTATAATAATCCTTTGACATTAATATCTAACATTGCGTCCCAATCTGTTATGCTACCTTCTTGTATGGTATCTAAACCATGGGCGTTTCCTGCATTATTGATTAAGATGGAAATTTTTGAAAATTCCTCAGGTAATGAATCGATGGCTTTCTTTACCGCATCTTTATCCCGTACATCAAAATTTAATGTGTGCACTGTTGTCAATGCTCCCAATTGCTCTTTTAGATGAACTAAGCGTTCTTGTCTCCTACCACAGAGAATTAGTTTAAATTTATGATTTGCAAAAAGTTCGGCCGTAGCTTTTCCTATGCCGCTGGTGGCTCCGGTAATAAATACTGTTTCGTTCATATGCTTCTTTTTAAGCTACTTCATGTCCGTTACTCGCTTCTAAAAGTAGGAACCAATCTTCCAATTCTAAATCAATTTCTACGGCTTTCATAGCAAGTGCCAATCTTTCTGGTGTTGCAGTCCCCACAACGGGATGAATATTGGATGGATGTTTCAAAATCCAACTGAGCAATAATTGGTCTTCACTTGCCCCATACTTTTTACATAGATCATTTAATACTGATCCCATACGTTTTGTTTGTTCCGTTTCCTCCCTAAAGAAAGCTCCCAGCGGGCTCCAGGACATGGCCAACCGGTTATGGGCAAGACAATCGTCCAAAACGCCATTGTTCATCACCTCATTTGCCGTGAGTGAATATTCTATCTGATTCCCCTCAACGGGCACAACGGTCTCTAACAAAGCTATTTGAGAAGGAGTAAAATTAGAAACCCCAAATTGTCTTATTTTACCCTCTTTTTTAAGGTGGATAATTGCTTCGGCAATCTCACTTGGTTGCATCAGTGGGCTTGGCCTGTGTAAGAGCAGTACATCTAAATATTCCGTCTCCAGCAACTTCAAGGAGCGCTCCGCAGACCAAATTATATAATCCTTATCGTAGTTGTAATGCTTCACCTTGTTCGTTCTGGTCTTGGCATCAAATTGAATCCCACATTTGCTGATCAGTTGTATACTTTCACGCGAAATTGAGCTCTTCTTAAAAGCGGCGCCAAACTGTTCTTCCGTAGTATAGTCACCATAAATATCCGCATGGTCAAAAGTGGTGATGTTCAACTCTAGACAGCTGTTCATTAATGCCATCATTTCATTTGTTGCCAATTGTTTCCCCCAGTTGCCCCAAGTCATGGTACCGGCAATAATTCTGGAATAGGTAGTCATATGCTTCATAGGTAGGTGAAATTAAAAAGAATCCCTTAAATACTTCATAAAAACAAGGGGTTTTCGCATTTTTTAACCAATCGTTAACAGCTACTCAATGAATAAATTTTCAATTTGCACAACTGTTAAAATTATAAGCGTAAATTACCCTAAATATAAACGGATAAATGGAAGAAAATACTACTGTTGATATTAGCGCAGTGAATGAGAAAATAGCTCAGGAAAGTGCTTTTATAGATTTACTTGTTATTGAAATGAACAAGGTCATCGTTGGTCAAAAACACATGATCGAGAGACTGCTCATAGGACTGTTAGGGCAAGGCCATATCTTATTGGAAGGTGTTCCCGGTCTAGCAAAGACCTTGGCCATTAATACGCTTTCAAAAGCAGTAAAAGGTAGTTTTAGTAGAATTCAGTTTACTCCGGACCTTTTACCGGCAGATGTCGTAGGAACCATGATCTACAACATGAAAGAGAATGATTTCTCGATTAAGAAAGGACCCATATTCGCCAACTTTGTTTTAGCGGATGAAATTAACCGTGCCCCTGCAAAGGTGCAATCCGCATTACTGGAAGCCATGCAGGAAAAGCAGGTAACCATAGGGGACGAAACCTTTATTTTGGACAAGCCTTTTCTAGTGATGGCTACCCAAAACCCCGTAGAACAAGAGGGGACTTATCCTTTACCAGAGGCTCAGGTAGATCGTTTTATGTTAAAAACAGTGATAGATTATCCTAAAATGAACGAGGAGCAAATGGTCATGCGACAAAACCTCTTAGGCAATTATGAAACCGTAAAACCTGTTGTTTCCTTAAAACAGATACTTAGTGCCCAAAAAGCGGTCCGTGAAGTTTATATGGACGAGAAAATTGAAAAATATATACTGGATATTGTATTTGCTACTAGGTATCCAGAAAAATACAATCTTGAAAATCTAAAACCACTTATTAGCTTTGGTGCATCACCAAGGGGAAGTATTAATCTTGGGAACGCCTCTAAATGTTATGCCTTTATAAAGCGACGAGGGTATGTGGTCCCCGAAGATGTCCGGGCCGTTGTTCATGATGTTTTAAGACATAGAATAGGTATTACCTACGAAGCCGAGGCAGAAAACATAACTTCAGAAGAAATCATAAATAAAATCGTAAACGAGATTGAGGTACCATAGCGCTTAGCTTTTGACCAGTGGTGATATGTTTGGTAATACTACAACTTACAACTGCCCACTAGCTATGAACATTCCCAAATACCAGGATGGATACTAAAGAATTACTCAAAAAAGTTCGTAAAATAGAGATAAAGACCAGGCGTCTTTCCGACCATATTTTTGGTGGGGAATATCATTCTACGTTCAAAGGAAGGGGTATGACTTTTAGTGAGGTACGCCAATATCAATTTGGAGATGATGTACGGAGTATAGATTGGAACGTTACGGCCAGATATAACGAGCCCTACGTTAAAATTTTTGAAGAGGAACGCGAGCTCACGATGATGCTAGTAGTGGATATCAGTGGTTCGGAACTATTTGGAACCACCAATCAATTTAAAAATGAAATCATAACCGAAATTTCTGCAACCTTAGCGTTCAGTGCTTTGCAGAACAATGACAAAGTGGGCCTTATCTTGTTCTCTGACCAAGTAGAGCTCTTTATACCGCCTAAAAAGGGAAAGACCCATGTGTTGAGGATTATCCGAGAATTACTGGAATTTAAGCCCAAAAGCAATAAAACGGATATCGCAGAGGCCTTAAAGTACCTCACCAATGTTATGAAGAAAAAAGCTATAGTTTTTGTGCTTTCGGATTTTATAGCATCGGACTATGAACGCACCTTAAAAATTACAGGTAACAAACATGACGTTACAGGTATCCGGGTTTACGACGAACGAGAAGAACACATTCCTAATTTGGGAATGGTGCAAATGCAAGACGCCGAGACGGGAGCGTTAAGGCTGGTAAATACCCAGTCCAAAAAAGTGCGTAATACCTATGCTCAGTTCCATAAAGAGCGGGTCAATTATTTCAAGGAAACCTTTACCAAATCTGGCTGTGGTGTTCTTGATTGTAGAGTGGACGAGAGTTATGTAAAGAAACTATTAGGATATTTTAAACGAAGAGGTTGATGATGTATAGCGTTTTTACACCTAGAATTCAGCACGGTTCGTTTTTACTAAAACGAATTGTCTTTTTGTGCTTTGTTCTCGTTACATCCTTAATCGCTGCCCAAGAAAACCCTAAAATTACCTCAGCGGTAGACACCACCTTCATTAAAATCGGAGATCAAGTACAATGGACGGTTTCAGTTGAGGTAGATTCCGTTGATCAAGTTATATTTCCAGAAGGCCAAACCTTTTCGCCTTTGGAAACCGTGGAGGCTTACGCAACGGATACCACTAGAAAAAAGGATAGGCTTACATTACAGAAAATATATGCCCTCACACAATTTGACTCTGGCCGTTACAAACTACCAACCCAACGTATAGAGATTAATGGTACTGGCTATTTTACGGATTCCTTATTTATTGATGTTGCTACGGTTCCCGTAGATACTATCGCCCAAAATTTATATGATATTAAACCGCTGATTTCGGTCGAAAAAAATAATGCGGATCCATGGAAATATTTACTGATAGGACTCTTGATACTTTTAGTTTTAGCTGGGTTATTCTATTGGTTCGTACTTCGTAAAAAGCCGCTGAGCGAAGAAGAAAAAGAAGCCCTGTTGCCCCCTTACGACCGTGCATTGTTAGAATTAAAACGTTTAGAAAACTCAAAATACCTCATTCAGGACGAGTTCAAGGAATACTATTCCGAGTTAACCACCATAGTCCGTTCTTATTTAGAAGAAGACGCGCATGTATCAGCTTTGGAAAGTACCACCGGACAGTTGATAAATAAGTTGGAATTATTACGGGACTCCGGTGAGCTAGATTTAGAGATAGACACTATTAACCAGTTCAAGAACATTCTACAAACGGCGGATTTGGTGAAATTCGCCAAATCAAAACCTTCTACCGCAGCCGCGGAACGCGACAGAAAACTAGTGGAGCAAATTGTAGTACAGACACATGATGCTTTACCAGAGCCAACGGAAGAAGAATTGATGCAATTAGCAGAATACCAAGAAGAGCTCGAACGGAAAAAACAAAAGAAAAAGCTAATCATAGGAATAGCTTCCTTAGCGGCATTACTCCTCATCGGAACCACCATAGCAGGATTTAAATTTGGCTTCGCCTACCTGAAGGATACCGTTCTTGGACATCCAACAAAAGAATTACTGGAAAGCGATTGGATTTCTAGCTCATACGGCTACCCTCCTATTGTCCTAGAAACGCCAAAAGTACTGGTTCGGCAAGAGGTAAAGTTACCGCCAGAAGCAAAGGCCACAATTACGGACATACAGGCTTTTGGGTATAGAAGTGCCGTAGGCTTATTTACTATAGGCACTACCTCGGTAACCATGAACCCTGAGGCGGAACCCGATTTTGGCAAAACATTGGAACAAATCATCAAAGGTTTTGAAAGTCAAGGCGCTAAAAATATCATTACCAAGCAAGAAGAGTTTACTACCATTAGTGGTGTAAAAGGCCAGAAAATATTTGGTAGTGGAAAATTCGCCGTGCCAGAATCTGAAGAATTAATCAAAGGAAAATACACCGTGCTCTTGTTCGGCGGCAAGGGTTTTCAGCAATACATAATTATCACTTGGCTGGATGATGACACTTATGCACAAGAAATTGTAGACAGAATATTAACTACGGTAGAGGTTAAAACGGAAGTTTAAATGTTAGAGAATATATCCTTTGCAAATCCTGATTTCTTTTGGCTATTTCTATTACTGCCAATTGCAATACTATGGTATATTTTTAAACAAAAAGAACAGAACGCCTCGTTACGCATAGCCACTATTAACGCATTTGGTTACAGCAGTTTTTTGCCCAAACTGAAACATGTACTTTTCCTATTAAGGCTTTTAGCTCTGGCGGCCATCATAGTTGCCATGGCAAGACCACAGACAGAAGATATTTCAACACGAACCAAAACAACGAAGGGTATAGATATCGTTATCGCTATCGATGTCTCTTCGAGTATGTTGGCCAAGGATTTGAAACCTAACCGATTGGCCGCCCTAAAAAAGGTAGCTGCAGACTTCATAAAAAAGAGACCTAACGACCGTATTGGACTTGTAGCTTATGCTGGTGAGAGCTTTACTAAAACCCCAATTACTACGGACAAGTCTATAGTTTTGGGTGCTCTTAGAGAGATAACCTATGGACAATTAGAGGACGGAACGGCCATTGGTATGGGACTGGCCACCTCTGTAAACCGACTAAAGGAAAGCAAGGCAAAAAGTAAAATTATTATTCTCTTAACGGATGGTGTCAATAATTCTGGCTTTATTGAACCCCAAACGGCAGCAGACCTAGCTATTGAGTTTGACATTAAAACGTACACTATTGGTCTAGGCACCAATGGCAACGCCTTAACACCAATTGCTTATAACGCCGATAAATCGTTTAGATATGGTATGCGGCAAGTAGAAATAGATGAAGAACTGCTGCAGGATATTGCGCAAGTTACAGGCGGAAAATACTTTAGAGCCACTGATAACGAAACGTTAGAGGAGATATACGACGAGATCAACAAACTAGAAAAAACGGAAATAGAAGAATTCAAATATTATAGATACGAAGAAAAATTTAGACCATGGATACTAATAGCAGGAGCGCTATTACTTTTAGAATGGATTTTAAGAAATACGGTATTTAGAAGCTTTGTGTAAATGACCTCGGAGCAAATCCAAGAGGCATTAGAAGAAAAGCCATTATTTATTTCGACGCAAGCGTCGGAGCATTATAAATCTCGATTATCGAGTACATTATGATTCAGTTAGACGAAAAAATATATTTCTATTTGCTTTTCATCCTTCCGGTGATAGTAACTCTATTCCTGCTTTTACTGCTATGGAAAAAAAGAACACAAAAGAAATTTGCGGATAGCCTGTTACTCAAAAGACTGACCCCTAATAAATCTCAATACAAAGGAACTTTAAAACTACTTTTTTTCCTGTTAGGTCTTTCTGGGCTCATTATAGGTCTCGTAAACCCCAAAATCGGGACCAAGTTGGAAACGGTGAAAAGAGAGGGTGTGGATATCGTTTTTGCTGTCGATGTTTCTAAAAGTATGTTAGCCGAGGATATTGCTCCCAACAGAATGGAAAAGGCCAAACGACTGGTTTCGGAAATCATTAATCAGTTGGCCAGCGATCGGGTAGGTATTATTGCCTACGCAGGACAAGCCTTTCCACAATTACCTATAACGACCGATTATGGTGCGGCCAAAATGTTTCTGCAAAGCATGAATACGGACATGCTAAGCTCTCAGGGAACGGCAATTAATGAAGCTATTGAATTGGCAACAACCTTTTATGATGATGATGAACAAACCAATAGGGTGCTTTTCATAATTTCCGACGGTGAAGATCATTCTGGTGGGCAGACCTTAAACGCTGTTGAAGAAGCCATTGATGCCGGCATCAAAATATATACTATAGGTGTTGGTAAGCCTAAAGGTGCCCCAATCCCTTTAAAAAGAAATGGCGTCCTGGAAAGTTTAAAAAAGGATTTGCAGGGTGAGGTGGTCATCACAAAACTAAATCAAGAAGTACTGATAGATATCGCCGAAGAAGGCGATGGAGCCTATATAGATGGTTCAAATACGGAGGATGCCGTAGCCTTTATTAAGGAAGAATTGCTTCAAATGGATAAAAAAGAGTTTGAAGCCAAACAATTTGCGGAGTACAAAGACCAATTTCAATGGTTCCTGGGAGCAGGTCTTTTGTTCCTTTTTTTAGATATTTTTATCTTGGACCGTAAAACCAAGTGGCTTAAGAAATTAAATCTTTTCAACGAAAAACATATCGAATAAAATGAAGAAGTTTATACCCCTACTATTCTTGTTCTTTATGTCGGCATTGATCTTTGCCCAGGATGAAGAATTAAAAGAAAAGCAGCAGAATCTCAACAACTCAATTAATTATACATGGAATGCTAATAAGAAATTGTCCGATAACAATTTTATTGAAGCCGAGGTAGATTACAGAAAAGCTATCGCAAAAAGTCCCGATAACGCCGCAGCACCCTACAATTTAGGAAACGCCTACTACAACAATGCCACCTTTAGCGAGGCCTTTGGCAGATTTAAAGAGGCCGGGGAGACTGCGACGAACAAAAAGGATAAGCACAAGGCCTATCACAATATGGGTAATGTTTTTATGAAGCGTAAAGACTACGCCAAAGCCGTGGAAGCCTACAAAGAGGCTTTGAGAAATAATCCAAAAGATGAGGAAACAAGATACAATTTAGCACTAGCGAAAGAGCTCTTGAAGAAGGACGAGGATAAAAAAGATAAAAACGACGAAAACAAGGACCAAAAAGACAAGGACGACAAAAAAGATAAGGAAGGGGATAATAAGGATAAGAAAGACCAAGATAAAAAAGACGAGGGAGACGAAGGAGATAAGGGTGATAAAGGAGACGAGCAGAAAGATGAAAACAAAGAAGGAGACGGCGATAAGAAAGAGGAACAGAAGAAAAAGCCAGAGCAAGGAGACCAACCTAAAGAACAGCAGCAACCACGGCCCAATCAGCTATCCAAACAACAAATAGAGAATTTGTTGCGAGCAATGCAAAATGCAGAGAAAAAAGTACAGGATAAAATTGACGCTAAAAAAGTGAAGGGCGCCAAAATTAAAAATGAAAAGGATTGGTAATACGCTATGAATTATAAGAAGCTCATTGTTTGCATACCCTTATTCTTGTTCGCCATTTTTCTGGGCGCTCAGGATAAGAATGCGGTGACTTTTGAAATGAAACTGAGCAAGTCTAAACTTGGTATCAACGAGCGTCTTAGGGTAGATTTTACCATGAACAAGGACGGAGATAACTTTAATCCTCCTGACTTTGCCGGCTTCAGGGTACTCATGGGCCCTTCGCAATCCATAAGTTCTTCCTGGATTAATGGAGTGCGTAGTTATTCTAAAACCTATTCGTATACCCTTGCTCCTACAGCAAGAGGTAAGTTCACCATTAAGCAGGCAACCATAGTCATTGATGGGCAAACTTTTAAATCTCTTGCAAAAGATATCGAGGTAACTGCGGCAGTAGACAAGCCTAGTGATCAAATGACCGCTGATGACGTTGCCGATGAAAATTTACATTTAGTGGCCGAGGTTTCCAAAACAAACCCCTATTTGAACGAGGCCATAAGTGTTGTTTATAAATTATACGTAAGTCCTACCATCAGTGTGTCCAACTATCAGCCCTTGGATAACCCCAAATACAACAACTTTTGGAGTCAGGATATTAAGGTGTCTAGCTTAAACGCTCAAAACGGGACTTACAAAGGGAAACCTTATCGATATGTAATACTTAAAAGAGTGGTTCTGTATCCTCAAAAATCAGGGGAGTTGGAAATTGAGCCGTTATCCCTAGATGTTACTGTTGATGTTCCTACAAACAAAAGAGATTTTTTTGGCGGTAGGGTCTATTCACAAACCAATAAAACTGTCTCTGCCGGCAAACGTACCATCAACGTAAAAAGCCTTCCTATTAAAAACCAGCCTGAGGATTTTAATGGAGCTGTGGGCGATTTTGATTTTTCCGTTTCTACCAGTAAGACCAGCCTTAACGCGTCTGAATCTTTACAGGCCATAGTTGAGGTCAGTGGCAGGGGAAACATAAAATTATTTAAGCTTCCAGAGCCTGTTTTACCGAGTTCGTTAGAGGTTTACGAACCTGAATTTACAGAAGGCGTACGCACAACCTTAGGCGGAATGCAAGGAAAAGTCAGTAACAACTTTACAATCGTTCCCTCCTTTAGAGGTAAGTATCCGATTCCTCCTATAAAATTCAGCTATTTCAACCCAAAAACGGAAAAATACACTACGTTAAGTTCTGATGAAATTATAGTGAATGTCTTAGAGGGGCCATCAAATGGTGTTTCTAACACCACCGGCACGGCAGGCTCTAACAAACAAAATGTAATCGCTGCCAATAATCAATTTAATTTTATAAAACTCGCCCCTAACTTAAAGCCCATTGGGTCTAATTATTTTTTTGGTTCTAACTTGTTCTATGCACTGTTGTTAGGGCCTTTATTGTTAATTCCATTAGCTATTTTATTCAGAAAAAAAAGAGATGAAATTGCAAGTGATGTAGTAGGGAACAAGGTTAAAAAGGCAAATAGGCTCGCTAGAAAATATCTTTCAAAAGCCAAAAAAGAACTAGGTCAAAAAGAATCTTTTTACGTTGCGCTAGAAAAGGCGTTACACAATTATTTAAAGGCCAAATTAAAGATAGAGACCTCGGAATTCAGTAAGGATAAAATAGCTGAACTACTTTCAAAAAAACAAGTGGATGACAATACCATTAACAGCTTTGTTGAACTTCTTAAAAATTGCGAAGCGGCAAGGTATAGTCCTTTCTCCGATGTGCAAATGCAAAACGACTACGATAAGGCAAGTGAAACAATATCAGTAATGGACAAGCAACTATAGGCAAGTGAAAAGATTTTGTAACATATTGGTTCTACTATTTGGTTTCCTGGTTTTTGCACAGGAAGAAACCCTGTTTGATAATGCCACGGCAGCCTACAATGAAGGCGACTACGAAAAGGCAATAGGTTTTTACAATACTATTTTGGAAGACGGACAGCACTCCGCATCACTCTACTTTAATCTTGGCAACTCCTATTATAAATTAAACGACATTGCTCAAAGTATCTACTACTATGAAAAAGCCTTGTTATTAGCGCCTGAGGACAAAGAAATAATGAATAATTTGGGGTATGCTCAACAAATGACCTTAGATGCTATAGACACCATGCCAGAAACAGGCCTTTCCAGGTTCTATAAAACCATTACCGCTCAACTGTCCTTTGATCAATGGGCCAAGCTAGGAGTGGGGTTGATGATTTTATTCGTAATACTCTATATCGTCTTTTATTATGCGCAATATGCTTCTAGAAAAAGATGGGCATTTATCGGTAGTCTGGTGTCCTTGTTTCTCACAATTTTGAGCATAGTTTTTGCCTTTGTACAGTACAGTGATTTTCAAAAGCAACAACCTGCAATCGTATTCGCAGATGAAATAGGAATACAATCAGAACCCAACACGGGCAGCGACGAAATATTTGTATTACATGCAGGCACCAAAGTAAACATTATTGAGAAGCTCAATGATTGGAAACGCATAAGGCTCGCCGACGGTAAAACTGGTTGGGTACCCTCACAGCATATTAAGGTCTTAAAAGATTTTTAGATTATTTTAACAAATAGCAGTAGCAATACTATTATATTTACATTACATGTTTTAATAGTATGAGATTATCATTTGTTTTATTTTTCTCTATTTTGGTTTCTATCGCTATCGTTGCGCCCTCGGTAGTGACGCTATTTGAATTGGATAACGATATCACTCTATTCGCAGATTTCAACGAAGATGAAAGTAAAAATGAAGAGAAGAACGAACTGGACGAAAACCTTATATGGTTCGATGCACGTATTATTGTTGTCTCTTCTTTGGAGAAAAAATCATCCAACCATAGCAACAACTTTTCAAAAACTTATTATGCCAATTCCGTGGAGACTTTACTGCCTCCTCCCAAATTAAAAGTATAATTTTTCACATCCTTTTTTCTAAGTAAACAATCTATCCTGACTTCTTTTTAGGACTAAAAATCATCTTCTATGTTCAAGTATTTAAAAAATGACCTCCCTGCCAGTATTGTGGTGTTTTTCGTAGCACTGCCGCTATGTCTAGGTATAGCATTGGCAAGTGGCGCACCGCTCTTTTCAGGGTTAATAGCCGGTATCGTGGGGGGAATAGTAGTAGGGTCTTTAAGCGGTTCTAAAATAGGCGTAAGTGGTCCCGCCGCCGGTTTAGCCGCTATTGTGTTGACCGCTATTGGCGCCTTGGGAGGGTATCAAAACTTTCTATTGGCCGTCGTTCTTGGTGGTATAATTCAAATAGTCTTTGGTATTCTTAAAGCAGGAATTATTGGATATTATTTTCCTTCTTCCGTAATAAAGGGAATGCTTACTGGAATCGGTATCATTATTATTTTAAAACAGATTCCTCACTTCTTCGGTTATGATCCTGACCCAGAAGGAGACTTTGCTTTCTTTCAGGTCGATGGGCAAAATACCTTTTCTGAAATTCTGGAAACCATTAATAATATTAGTCCGGGAGCTACTTTAATAGCCATAATAGGGTTAAGTATTTTACTATTGTGGGACAAAGTCCTTTCTAAAAAAGGTAAATTCTTCCAACTAGTGCAGGGCCCGTTAGTAGCTGTTGCTGTAGGCATTCTATTTTATATCCTTACCAAAGACAGTGAAACTTTAGCTATATCCGCAGAACACTTGGTAAGTGTTCCAATTCCTGAGGATGCTGCTTCATTTTTAGGGCAATTCAGTTTTCCAAATTTCGGGGCAATTACAAATCCTCAAATTTGGGTGACCGCATTTACTATTGCACTTGTGGCCAGTTTAGAAACTCTACTCTGTGTGGAGGCAACGGACAAACTTGATCCCGAAAAAAATGTAACCCCTACGAATAGGGAGTTATTAGCGCAGGGAACAGGAAATATTATTTCGGGCTTAATCGGTGGGTTACCCATTACCCAAGTTATCGTTCGTAGTTCAGCGAACATTCAATCTGGAGGAAAAACTAAAATGTCCGCAATAATTCATGGCTTTTTTCTTTTGATATCGGTTATTTTAATACCCCGATTACTCAATATGATTCCGCTTTCGGTTTTGGCAGCTGTTCTATTTATAGTAGGTTTTAAACTTGCTAAGCCTTCATTGTTCAAACAAATGTATGCCTTGGGCTGGAAACAATCCGTTCCCTTCTTTGTAACGGTTATCGGTATCATTTTTACCGACCTTTTAATAGGCATAGGACTTGGACTTGCCGTAGGTATTATCGTCATTATGATAAAGAGTTACCAGAATTCACATTTCCTACATATTGAGGATAAAAGTGATGGTAAGCACAAAATTAAAATGACCCTGGCAGAGGAGGTTACCTTTTTTAATAAGGGTGCCATTCTCAAGGAACTGGATAGTTTACCAAGAGAAACCTATTTGGAGCTAGATGTGAGGAAAACGAGGTATCTCGACAACGATATCATTGAAATATTGGATGATTTTACCTTTAAGGCGAAAGAAAGGAATATTGATATTAAATTAGTGTCTGAAAGGGGTATCGTAGAGAACCCGGATAGTTTTATCGAATTCTTTAAATTGAGACCAAAAATAGCTCAACCCGAAAAAGGATAAAGAACAAAATTATCCAAATGAAGATACAGTACATTTAAGACGTTAAAAGTCGTAAAAGGCACAGTTGTCAGAAAAAACATAGCGTATATTCAAAGACCTATACTATCATAAATTACCTCAAAATTCCTATTTTACAAAAGTAAAGGATAGTACGGTCCTAATTAAAACTAAAAGAACAATGAAAGCACATACCAAAGAAACCCAAGCAGCGATAACCCCAGATGCCGCCATACAATTGTTAAAGGAGGGGAATGATAGATTTGTTGCCAACGATATGGTACCCCGTAATCTATTGGATCAAGTAAACGATACAGCTCAAGGACAATACCCATTTGCCACTGTGCTAAGTTGTATTGACTCTAGAGTATCCGCAGAACTTATATTTGATCAAGGTGTCGGTGACATCTTTAGTGCACGAGTAGCAGGGAACATTGTTAATGAAGACCTACTTGGAAGTATGGAATTCGCGTGTAAATTAGCAGGAACTAAAGTAGTAGTAATATTAGGGCATACCGCTTGTGGTGCGGTAAAAGGAGCTTGTGACGATGCTAAAATGGGTAATCTTACTATTCTTTTGCATAAAATTAAACATGCCGTAAGAGCTGTAAAAGAGCCAGCGGATAAAAGTCAGCGAAATTCAAAGAACATCGATTTTGTGAACGAAGTGGTCCTCAAGAATATTGAATTAACCATAGAAGATACCCGTAGTCTCAGTCCTATCCTTCAGGAAATGGAGGACAATGGTGAAATTAAGATTATTGGCGCTATGTACGATATAAAAACGGGCAAAGTAAGCTTTCTAGACTAGCCGTTTAAAGTTTAAAAAAGCCAATACGATTGTATTGGCTTTTTTAGTTGACCAAGGCATTATATACTCCTCTAGAAAATTTGGTCACCATCATTTGTTATCCAAGCTAACACTTGGATGATTTTAGCACCAAGTATCGGAACTTCTAATCTGAATAATATCGTTCTGACCTATTAAAGAGCAATCAACCCTGTTATCGTCAACTTACCCTACTCCAAAACAGGCATAATCATATAAAAGTTTTAAATTTGCCGCTTTATAAGACCATTATGATCGAGACGATTAGGGAACATATTTTACAGGTAGAAAATTTCACCGCCAAGGATAAAGCGGCCGTGGAAGCTTTTCGAATTAAATATTTGGGAAAGAAAGGATTATTGAACGACTTTTTTGCAGAATTTAAAAATGTTCCCAACGAACAAAAAAAGGAATTTGGTCAAAGTATCAATCAATTAAAACAAGCAGCACTACATAAAGTTGACAGCCTTACTAAAACCTTAGAGCATAATTCAGAACAAGAAGGTGTCTTTGGAGATTTAACTCGCCCGGGCGAACCAATCGAACTTGGTGCAAGACATCCCATTTCTATTGTAAAAAATAGAATTATTGAAATATTTTCCCGTATAGGTTTCAATGTTTCCGAAGGACCGGAAATAGAAGACGACTGGCATAATTTTACAGCCTTGAACCTTCCGGAGTATCACCCGGCAAGGGATATGCAGGATACCTTCTTCGTGCAGACCGATCCAGATGTATTGTTGCGCACCCACACCTCCTCGGTACAAGTACGTTATATGGAAAACAATCAGCCTCCAATACGTACCATATCTCCGGGAAGGGTATATAGAAACGAGGCCATTTCGGCAAGGTCTCATTGTTTTTTTCATCAGGTGGAAGGACTTTACATAGATAAGGATGTATCTTTTGCCGATTTAAAACAAACCTTGCAGTATTTTACAACGGAGCTTTTTGGTAAATCCAAAATACGTCTAAGACCATCGTATTTCCCTTTTACCGAACCAAGTGCAGAGGTCGATGTGTACTGGGGTTTAGAGACTGAGACGGATTATAAAATGACGAAAGGGACAGGTTGGTTAGAAATTATGGGCTGCGGTATGGTAGACCCCAATGTTCTTAAAAATTGTGGTATCGATTCTGATGAATACTCGGGATTTGCATTTGGAATGGGAATTGACCGTATTGCCCTTCTTCTTCATCAGATTTCTGATATTCGCCTTTTAAGTGAAAACGATCTTCGTTTCCTAGAGCAGTTTAGAAGTGTATTGTAAAAACATTGATTCTGAGCAGTGAAAAAAGATATTGAAATTCCCTTAGTTAAAGATGTTTACGTTGCCATTGCCCATGAATGGAACAAGGAGTTTCTTTCCAAAGATTGGAACGCCTACATCCTCAATGGCGGTAGTACTCCCATAGAAATGGTTCTTATCGTATCCAAGGGTTTTGACGGAGAAACAAAAACCTCTGTGATGCGACACGCCATAGCCGTTGTCGCGGCAAATTCTTTTGAAAAGATTGAAGTGGTAAAAGAAGAGGTTTTGGCCTTGACTAACGAATTTTTCGTCACCTACTATATAGGGAGCACACTGTTCGAAAAAAGATTTACCTTCAAAAAAGGCAGTGTTTCGGAGTCTGCCCTAACTCCATTACCAATACTCGGTCAGGAAGGTATTATGGCCCAGTAAGAGGGTTATTCAATATAAAACTGTACTCAGTTCTAGAGATTTTCAGTTTTTAGCCAAATTCTATTCGTTCTTATAGAAATCGTAATCATTTATTATACTTTAAATTTTCAACTTAGCCTTTACAAGCTTATTTTTAATGGTGCTTAGGCCTTAAAAGTAAAAGTGTTCAACTTAACTGCCCAAGATGGGGTCAGGGGTTGCCTTTTAGACTGAAAAAAGAAATACGAATAGTACTGGCCGTCAAAACAAAATTATAACTAACCTTAAACTACGTCAATGCTGAAAAATATTTTTGATTTTAGTAATATCAAAGGAGATTTAACTGGTGGCCTCGTTGCCGGAGTGGTAGCGTTACCTTTGGCATTGGCCTTTGGTGTACAGTCTGGGCTAGGAGCAATCTCAGGACTTTACGGTGCCATTGCGGTAGGTATTTTGGCAGCTCTTTTTGGGGGCACATTAACACAGGCCAGCGGACCTACGGGCCCCATGACCGTAGTATCGGCAGCCTTGGTAGCAAGTGCTATAGATATTGCCGGAAGTTTAGAAAGCGCTATGGGTATTATAATACTCGCTTTTTTATTGGGTGGCGTACTACAGATACTTTTTGGGCTTATTAATATTGCCGGATATATCAAATACTTTCCCTATCCGGTTGTTTCTGGATTTATGAGTGGCGTAGGTTTAATTATCGTTATTCTACAACTATTCCCGTTTGCAGGATTGGATTCTGCTAAATCTACGGTAGGAGTAATGCAGGATTTACCCCGACTGTTTACGGATTTTAACTGGCAGGCACTAGCACTTGGAGCATTAACCGTGCTTATTTACTATGTTTTTCCGAAAATAACCAAAGCGGTGCCAAGCCCCTTAGTGGCGCTAATCGTTGCTTCTTTGGCAGCTTTTTTCCTAAAATGGGACGTGCCGGTCATAGGGGAAATTCCTTCTGGTCTTCCCAGTTTACAACTAGATGGCATCTTATCCATAGATAGTTCGGCTTATTATCTTATTGCGGAATATGCTTTGGTACTGGCAGTTTTAGGTTCCATTGATTCGTTGTTGACATCGGTCATTGCAGATAATATGACCAAGACCAAACACAATAGTAATCGTGAACTAATTGGGCAAGGTATTGGTAATGCCGTTGCGGCGATGTTCGGCGGTATTCCAGGAGCAGGTGCTACAAAGGGTACTGTTGTAAACATCAACTCTGGAGGTAGAACAAGGTTATCTGGCATGTTCCATGGTCTGTTTCTTTTAGCCGTTTTATTGGGTCTAGGCTCTTTGGCAGCGCATATTCCACTCGCCGTACTCGCAGGAATACTAATTCCAATAGGATTTAAAATAGTGGACACCAAGGGACTAAAACACTTGACAAGTGTGCCACGGGCCGATGCTGTAGTGCTTATTGTTGTACTTCTTTTTACGACCTTCGGTAGTTTAATACAAGCAGTAGGTATTGGTCTTATTCTTGCCTCCTTACTTTTTATGAAGAAAGCCAGTGATCTTGGTGAAGAAGGCATTGAGGTGGGTCTGTTGGCTGGTTTTGATGGGGAAAAACCTTGGAAAGACGAGGAAGAATTCTACAATAAGTACAAAGATAGGGTTGCGATAAAACACCTTTATGGACCACTTTTTTTCGGGTTTACCTCACATTTTAAAGATCAATTACAGGAAATCTCAGAAGTAGATGCGCTAATCATTCGTTTTGACCAGGTTCCCTATATAGACCAATCCGGATTATATGCCCTGGAAGATGCCCTTTTAGAGCTTGACAAAAAAGGTATCAAAGTTTTGCTGACCGGCTTACAGACCCAACCAATGGATTTACTTTCCTCAATTGATATTGTACCGGACCTTGTGCCCGAAGAGCAGCTTTTTGAGGATATTGAAGGTAGTTTTGAGTGGTTAAGGACCCATTTAAAAGGATTTGAATGATAGCCAGTCAAAAGGCGGTGTAGTTCTACTATTCTTATTTTCAATAATTTATAATATGTCTTATCCGTAAAGTGCGTCCAAAAATGGCTGCGATATACACAAAAAACCTACTATTTGACACGGCCTAACTGTGAATTTCGCTTTTTACGGGTGTTCAATTTTCATTATATCTATTTTAACCCTCTGATTTTTATGGTATTGCGATAGGTTTTTTATTAGCTCAATTCTAACTTAGTAACCATAGCTAATCCAACAAAAAAACTTCTCATGAGAACAGAAAAAATAAACCGTAGAAATTGGTTAAAAAAAGGTGTTTTAACTGCTGGTGGAGTCATCGCTGCACCCTATTTAAGTTTTGCGGAGACATCCCGAACACCCATTACCCTAGACCTTAATGGAGACGCAATCTATAGTCCTTTTTTTAAGGAATATTTACTAGATACTGAAAGGGAGTTCCCCGTTCTATCCGCAAAATTAAACGCCAACGAAAATCCTTATGGCCCCTCTCCAAAAGCACTTGAAGCATTAAAAACTAACGCTTTTAAAGGTAACCGTTATGCATGGAAGGAACTATTTGAACTCATGGACAAAATTGCCGAAGTTGAAGGGGTTCAACGTGAAAATATAATGATGGGGCCCGGGTCCTCTGACCTTTTGGAAAAAACCGCTGTTACGCTATTCATGAACGGAGGAAACGTTGTATCTGCAGACCCAGCTTATATGTCCCTAATACGCGTGGCAAAGGCCGCAGGTGGCACCTGGAAAGCCGTTCCTTTAAAAGAGGACTGGTCCCATGACCTAAAAGCCATGGAAGCCGCTATAGATAAAGATACCAAGTTGATATATATCTGTAATCCTAATAACCCTACGGGAACTATTACGGACTACAATGAACTCTTGGATTTTTGCTCTAGGGTCTCCGAAAAAGTGCCCGTTTTTATAGATGAAGCTTATCTAGGTTTTCTTGAAGATGGTGCCAAAAAGAGCATGGTCTCCCTGGTCAACAAAGGAAAAGACGTCATCATTGCGCGCACCTTTTCAAAAATTCATGGTATGGCTGGTTTAAGAGTAGGGTACGCCGTTGCGCAGAAAGCTACTTTAGACAGACTTCAAATAATTACTCGTGCCGGGATGGGCATATCATATCCATCGGTATTTGCGGCAATGGCGGCAATGGATGATGTCGAATTTTTGGACCGATCTAGAGCACTTAATGCAGCATGTAGGGAGTATGTTTACCAAAGTCTTGATGCCATGGGCATAGCATATGTGCCTTCGCACACCAGTTTTATGATTTTCCCGATTGAAATGGAAGGCAAGGATTTCCTTCAAAAAATGACCGATTTAAAGGTCGGCGTACGTGCTTTTAACTTTATAGGAAAAAATTGGTGTCGCGTAAGTATGGGTACTATGGAAGAAATGAAAATCTTTACCTCAGCCCTAAAAGATGTAATTGCGTAGGATGGACTTAACTTTACAAAAGACCATAACATTTGTACTATTTATTGGTATCGGCATACTCTTAAAACTGAAATTCAAGTCTAAGGAAGAGTTGACCGGCATTAAGAAGATTATTCTAAACCTAGCGCTGCCCGCTACTATTTTCTTAGCACTAATAGGGGTTAAAATCGATAGCGCACTACTATCCCTTCCATTTTTAGCTCTGATGCTAAATATGATTCTATTCCTAGTGTTTCCATACCTAATTCCCCTTACGGGTATTGCCAAGAATAGTCCGCAATATAGAACTGCTAGACTACTCGTTCCCTCATTGGCACCTGGACTCTCCTGTTTTCCTTTTGTCATAGAATTTTTGGGCGATGATTATCTGGCTAAGGCCGCCATGGCAGATTTGGGGAATAAGGTTTTTGTGCTGATTATCCTTTATCTAGTAGCAATGAACTGGTACTATCGTAAAAGAGCTGTGAAAACAACATCAAACACTAAAAAAATTAAATCTTTGGTATTGGCAATGATTTCAGAACTGTAGCTTTTGGCCGTTTTCGCATATTGCACTGGTTGATGCCCAAGAGAACAGAATTGCCAAAAGCAAACGTACGTTTAACTCCAACTTTGCTGTAAATATTCTGGCACTTTCCTTCCCATTATCAACGGTATTAATTTTAGGAATTCTTTCCAGTGGAAGCTTATTTTCAAGCGCAACTCCGGTTTTCTTACTGGGAGCAATTCTTATGAGCTTGGGAATACTGCCCTTTATCATAAAAAACATTAAAGCGATACGAAGAAAAGCGGCCAAGGAAAAAATGCAATGGGTAATCTTTAAGACATCGTATACAGAGAGTCTTTAGTAACGCAACCCTTAACGTTTCTTGGCATCTTATGAAAGATATGATGCTAAAAAGTAAAGTGGCTCTTTGCCTAATTATACTGCTATTTTCTTGTAAGGACGATGAAGGACTTGGTGAATGTGCTCTTATAGATTGTGCCGCTCAAACTTTTGCCCTTGAATATATTGATGTTGACGGAAACAATCTTATTGCCAATAACTACTATTCATTAGAGAATATCACTATTACGAAGGATGGTGAGCAGCTTAATTTTGGCCAACAACAAGGTGACGAAGTGGTCTACTTTTTTGTTGCGGGAACTAACGGCAGTAATACCTATAACATAAAGCTAAACGATACGGAAACGGACGAATTAATTCTCGACTTATCTAGAATAAAATCCGACCTAGAATGCTGTGGTCCGTATTTCACTGTAAATAGCTCCACCTACAATGACGAAACAATCGAAATTGCAGAAGGTCAGAATTCCTTTATTGAAAAAATCACCATTGTAAAGCCATAAGTAATATTCGTTCCTTCAAATTAATACAAATCTTAAAACCATCAATCATGACCCATTATATAGCACATCCCCTTATAAAAAACTTAAAAACAAAACTTTCTTTCCTCGGGCTTACGTTATTATTTATCTTTAGTTGTGACAACAATTCGCGTACTGACTGCGCTACAGTAGTATGTGCCCAACAGCTATTACTTATTGAACTGGTCAATGAAGAAGGCGTCAACTTAATCACGAACGAAACGTATTCCTTAGAAAACATCGTTGTTTCCAAAGATGATATTCAGGTCAACGACTCTGGAAACTCCTCAACGGAAACTATTATAATTTTTATTTCTGGTATGGAAGGTAGTAACACCTATGAAGTTTTCTTGAACGATTCCGAAACCGATATTTTGGTATTAAACCTTAGAAAAAATAGTTCAGGTAGTGATTGTTGTAGTCCGCCATTTACTATTGAAAAAGCCACCTATAATGAAACAGACATAGAAATAATTCGCAAAGAATCTGCATTGGAGCGTATACGCGTAGTTAAGTAGTTCGCCATTCGCTAAATGGCATCTTGCTTAATTGAGAATTATAATATTTGGTTTCTCCGGTGACTTCCCTTCCCAGCCATTTTGGCTTCGTAAAGACCTCGTTTTCGAAATCTAGTTCAACCTCCGCAACAATTAAACCTGTATTGGGGCCATAAAACTCGTCGACCTCAAAGACATGCTTGCCGTAAGGTATTTCATATCTGGTTTTCTTCAAAGTACCTTCTTCACATAACTTCAACAAAGCTTCTGCTTCTTCCGGGCTTATTTCTTTTTCCCACTCAAAACGTGAAATGCCCGTTTTATTGGACCTGCCTTTTATTGTGATAAAACCCTCTTCTCCCTTTAATCGAATCCGAACTGTCCTATCAGGGTCCGTGTTCAAAAAACCTTGGACTATTCTAGTTTTTGAAATTGCTTCCTTCTTAAAAATAGCTGATGTTACCAAAAACTTCCGTTCAATTTCAATCATTCTATAAACTAGTATTACGAACTGATTTAAGTTGTCATAAATTTACAATATGATATCCGATTTGCCATTGCGAAAAATTATTCATGTAGATATGGATGCCTTCTATGCTTCGGTAGAACAATTGGACAATCCCGAATTAAGAGGTAAACCTATCGCCGTAGGAGGAAGCTCACAGCGAGGTGTCGTAGCAGCAGCCAGTTACGAGGCTCGTAAGTTTGGTGTGCGCAGCGCAATGAGCAGTGTTCTCGCAAAAAGGAACTGCCCGGAGCTTATTTTTGTAAAAGCAAGGTTTGACCGTTATAAAGAGATTTCCCAAAAAATAAGGGCCGTATTCTATGAATATACAGACTTGGTGGAGCCCTTATCTTTAGACGAAGCGTATTTAGACGTTACTATAAACAAGAAGGGAAACCCTTCTGCTACGCTAATAGCGAAAGAAATACGAAACAGGATTTACGAGGAAACGGGTTTAAATGCCTCCGCAGGAATTTCAATAAATAAATTCATTGCCAAGGTGGCTAGCGACATCAATAAACCGAACGGACAAAAAACCGTAAATCCCGAAGAGGTCATCGAATTTTTGGAAGACTTGGAAATTCGAAAGTTTTATGGAGTTGGAAAAGTTACCGCAGAAAAAATGTATCAATTGGGCATTTTTACGGGAAAAGATTTAAAGTCTAAATCTAAGGCCTTTTTGGAGGAGAAATTTGGAAAAAGTGGAAGCTATTACTATAATGTGGTGCGGGGAGTGCACCAGAGCGAAGTTAAACCACATCGGATTCCAAAATCCGTGGGTGCAGAACGTACTTTCAATGAAAATCTAAGCAGTGAGATTTTCATGTTAGAACGGTTAGAGCATATTTCCAACGAGTTGGAAAAACGCTTGAAAAAATCGGATATCGCCGGTAAAACAGTAACCTTGAAAATTAAGTATAGTGATTTTACTTTGAATACAAGAAGTAAAACCCTTCCCTATTTTATAGCTGACAAAACCTTGATTCTTGAAACGGCAAAAGAATTGTTATACCAAGAAGAACTTCAAAATTCCGTACGCTTATTAGGTATTTCCCTAGCAAATCTAAATACGGACAAAAAGGAAAAAACCAAACAAGAAGCAGAGGCCATACAAGTACAATTGAAGTTTGATTTTTAACGAAAAAGCCGCCAATGAAATTAAAATTCCATTAGAGGCCCTTACAAACACTAAACTTAAAAAATTCCTGTACTATCTACTATCAAGGTGTTATCCGTAGAGGTTGGGTTCAAAGGACAGAAATATACATACGCTCCTTTAGTCAACGTTGTTGGTTTTGAGGTTTGTTTCTCACCGGTTACAACCTGCTCGGTTACGTATGCGGTTTTGATGTGGTTTTCAGGTTTAGATACATCTTCACCTTTTTTCACTAATACAAAGCCTACGTTATGTCCAACATTGTTATTGGCGATTTCAAAAACATAGGTCCCTTCCGATACGGTGATTTGTTTTTGCGTAAATTCTCCACTTGTTTGCTCCAAGGCAATTGTTTTCGTGGTAGATTTCATCATCTTATCCTCCTTCATCATTTTGTCTTGAGCGTTCATGGAGAATACTGTTCCTACTGCTAATACTAATACTGCGATTACTTTTTTCATGTTTTCTAATTTTAAATTCGGTTCCATATCAATGGAAGCTTGTTGTTTATATTAATTATATTGATTTACTGAACTTGAGCGGCCAGTCTTCGCTTTTTATAATTGTACTGTTTCTAAAGACTGTACCGCAGGAAAATCTATAGGCACACCAGTTGTCCTATGTAAGTAATTGGATATGGTCTTATCGCCTACCAAAACTATGGTATCCACTAAATTCTCTTTGGTCCAACCGGCCTTTAGGAAGTCGGTTACGACTTCTTCGTCGGTAGCTCCCCTATTTTCAGTGATGTTCTTAGCGAGTTTGGCCAATGCATCCAATTTAGAGTCGAACGAAGCTTCACCAGCTCTCAATTCTAAGATTTGCGCTTCTATAAAACCGTTCATTTTTCCTATTGCGGTATGTGCGGCTAAGCAATAACTACAGTTGTTTACTTGACTCACAGCAAGATTTACGACTTCTTTCTGTTTTGCATTAAGCGATGTTTTGGCGCCGCTTAATGCCAAATAGTTTCCTAAAGCATTCTCGGAGTGTGCGTAGGTGGCGTAAAGGTTCGGGACAAACCCTAATGCTTTTTCCAAGTTGTCAAAAATAGCTTGATTCCCTTCTGAAACTTCTTCTCTTTTTGGTACGTTAAATGTGCTCATAATTTTTGTTTTTATAATTTTTAACGATTTTAAAATGATACAAATGGTTTCTCGACATCACAATAGAAATCGTGATGGTGTTTTTGTTCACAGTGAGTTTTAGGGCTCACGGTATTTAGCGTTGGCCTTTTAGCTTGTCCGAAAATTTCGATTAAATTGAAAAGTGATTTTATTTGTGTCTTCATCTTGTATTGTTTTTAATTACACTACAAAGATGCGAACAGCAGAAGGGTATTTGTTAGGAGCTATTGCCCGACTACTTGCACATATTTCCCTTTAATTAGACAAGACCACTGTTTCTCGAAATCTAGATGGGGAATGACCTGTCATTTTCTTAAAGAACCTACTAAAATGTGCAGGATCGTTAAAACCAAGTTCAAAGGCAATTTCTTGATTTTGCTTGTCCGTAAAGCTAATCAATCTTTTTGCCTCCAAGGCCAGGCTCTCCAGAATTATCTGTTGTGGAGATTTCTGATTATAAATAGCAAAAAGATTGGATAAGGTTTTTGGACTTTTAAAAAGGAGCTCCGCATAGTCACTTACTTTACGTTTGGTCTTGAAATGAGTATCTACCAAAACGTTGAACTTACGTACCACATCAATCTGTTCGTTATCAAGAGTTCGTACAATAAGTTGTTCCTTGGCCAAGCGCGTGCACATTATGATCAAACGCTTTAACAGCATTTGTAGCATATCTCCCTGTATTTTATCCGAGGTAGAGAACTCCTCTTCAAAGACCTCAAACAATACATTGAACTTTCGCTCTTGTTCCACTGGAATTGTAATAATAGGTAAATCCTGGGTGCCAAAGAAAAGTATACCATTACAGGAAACTTCACTATCATGATCATTGATACAATAGAATGGCCTATTAAATAGAAAGGCGGTTAAAGAAGCCTTAGTCTTACTAAAACTAACATGTTGTAAATAGGCTGTGGTTACGAGCTGATTGGGTAGTAGTGTTATCGTAAGACCATCAATGCAGAGTAAAATAGGTATCTCATTTCGGTTCCAAAGAATTTGTATGTTACCCGAGTTACTAGAAAAGTTATTTTTATTTTTTTTGATATCATCCGTAAACCCAAAAAGTGAAGCCAATTTGGTATCATGAAATTCAAACTTCATACATTTTTCTGCTTTAAGTTCCCTTATTTACTACATTTAGTCTTAATTCTTGTTCATTCTTTACAAGTAGACGGGGCTTTAAACCAATCATTCTTTAAACAATAGTGTTAATCGTTGTTATATATTTTAACCTGAAACCTGATTTTTTTAGCTTTAACAAAAAGTGCTACGAAAAAGAAGAGTTTTTATGACGAATTTACTAAATTACGATAACGCCCTAAATAAGTTTTACAAAACACTAAAGCTTACTAGTTTACCCATTTCTTCGTGGGATTTTTATAGTACATTTTTTGATAAACATTGTAAGTCTAGTAGTGATGTTAAAACACTTTTACAGCTCGCAAAAAATAACGCATGGGTTTTCAACGAAGCTGTCCTAGAACAAGAATTGATTGATAAAGAACATACCATTGTAGTAACCGATGCAGAATTGCGTATTGTGTACGCTTCACAGAATATATGGGAAATGAACAGATACCATCCTGAAGAAATAATTGGGCAACAACCAAAAATGTTCCAAGGAGAAAAGACTTGTAAAGCCGCTCTCAAGGTAATTTCTAACGCTGTTAAAAAGAAGGAGCGCTTTGAAGCCACCATCTTGAATTACCGTAAAGATGGGTCTACCTATAATTGCTGGATACTTGGGCAACCCCTGTTCAACAAAGAAGGGGAAGTTGTGAATTTTATAGCCTTTGAAAGGGAAGTAGCGTAATCTTTACCTACTGAAAAAGAAAGGCCCGCTTGTTATAAGCGGGCCTTTTTTTGATAACCGTATTTTTCTAAAAATTACAGCTCTCTATCTCTGTTACACGAAGGGTATTTACCATACCTTTTGCCTTTATGGGCATCGCGGCCAAACTTATAAGCATATCTCCCACTTCTAAAAATCCCTTCTTGCAAGCTATGCCGTTTACATCTTCGATAGTTTCATCCGTAGAAACGAATTTATCATAGTAAAAAGCTTTTACCCCCCACAAGAGATTAAGCTGGGTAAGTATTCTTCTATTTGATGTAAACACCAAAATATGAGCACTAGGTCTCCACGCAGAAATTTGAAAAGCCGTATATCCGCTATTGGTTAAGGTAGATATTGCTTTCGCCTTTATTTCATTTGCCATGAGCGCGGCATGGTAACAGACTGATTTGGTAATATATCTGTTTGTTCTAATGTGTGGTGGATCATGAGGAACATGAATAAGGTCCGATGCTTCCACACTTTTCAAAATACTAGCCATTTTCTCAATAACCTGTACCGGATAATTCCCTACGGAAGTTTCACCGGACAACATTACCGCGTCTGCACCGTCCATCACCGAATTTGCAACATCGTTGACCTCTGCTCTTGTCGGGGTAAGGCTAGTGATCATAGTTTCCATCATTTGGGTAGCTATGATTACAGGAATCCTGGCCTTTTTGGCTCTTAGGACCAATTGTTTCTGAATCAACGGAACCTCATGGGCCGGTACTTCTACACCTAGATCACCCCGAGCTACCATTAAACCGTCACAGTAAGCAACAATCTTATCTATGTTCTCTACGGCCTCTGGCTTTTCTATTTTAGCTATAATGGGAATTTTATGCTCCGAATGTTTTTGTATGATATTCTGGAGGTCTATTAAATCCTGACTGAACCTCACGAAAGAGAGTGCGATCCAATCTACTTCTAATGAAATAGCAAACTCCGCATCCTTGACATCTTTTTTAGTGAGCGCAGGTAAGGAAATATTCGTATTTGGAAGGTTTACCCCCTTTTTAGATTTTAAAGGCCCCCCTTGAATTACCTTGGCCTTTACTTCATTTTCGCCATTTGTAGCGACTACCTCGAACATAAGCTTACCATCGTCCAATAAGATACGCTCACCCGCCTTGACATCTCTTGGAAACTCCTTATAGTTCATATACACCCTTTCGGCCGTACCTTCAAAGGGTTCGCCCGTTACAAAGGTTATTTCATCTCCAGGGTCAACCACAACTTCCCCGGCCATTACCCCTACTCGAAGTTTAGGTCCCTGTAAGTCTCCCAAAATAGACACATTGGTCTCCAATTCTTCGTTCAATTCACGAATCATGGTTACGCGTTGCTTTACATCATCATAGTCAGCGTGAGAGAAATTAATTCTAAAGACATCTACTCCTGCCAAAATCATATCTCTTAGCACATCTTTCTTGCTCGTAGCCGGCCCTAAGGTGGCTACTACCTTTGTCTTCTTTTTAGTTGGCATTCTTAAAATATTAAATTGTTCTTAGATTTTAGTTTGTTGCTGTCTACTTCATATGCCGCCATTACTTTTGGCATTGTCAGCACATTTTTAATTATTTTGTCACTGCTACCCGTCATGTCTTCTTCTATCTTCAAAAAATAATCTACATCCTTTAATTCTGGAACAAGCCGCGGTACGCTGTAGGTAGATTCGTTCTGAAATAAATCATTATTCGCTAGCAGCTCTCGTTTTAGACTTTGGTTAGCCACTAACACCCAGTACCGGTCATGATAGGTATCTTGCCATTCAAAACAGGGAAAAACACTGTTTTCGGACAAATCAAAATCTTTTCTGGTTCTTTTGAAATTTGCCTTCAGGGTTATATTCAATTCATACGCCATTGCATAGTCCGCCATAGTGCTATGCATCGCAATTAAAAGAAATGAATCATCGTAAAAATCATCGTCAATTTTGTGTATTGCTGTCATATGCGCACAAAACGTCAAATATAGGACTATTACACTTTAAAGCCTAAAAAGCAAATGGGTTTAAGATGTTGTGAAAGTTACGATTACGTTAATCCTTTGTTGTATTTATAACTAGAGTTGCTCCATTTTATCCTGTAGCGCAAAAAAGGCTCTTTTAGAGGCTCTTTCCTCCGCTTTCTTTTTAGAAGTTGCCCTTGCTTTGGCAATAACGCTACCGGCGATGGACAGTTTAACCGCAAAATGTTTTAGGGAATCATTTCCCGTATCCTCGTACACATTATAATCAAATGTTTTCTTTTGCTTTTGGCACCATTCTATTACCAAACTCTTATAACTAATAACACGACCCTCTAGCTGCTCTATATCCACGTAGGGTTCAATAACACGTTTGTCTATGAACTTCTGGCAATAAGAGTAGCCTCTATCTAAATAAATAGCTCCAACAAGTGCTTCGAATACATTGCCATGGATATTCTCTCCAAAGTGGGTCTTGGGAATTCTGCTCTCTACATATTTTATGAGCTGTAAATCTTTTCCTAGTTCGTTCAAATGTTCCCTACTAACAATTTTTGAACGCATTTTGGTAAGGTAGCCTTCGTCTCCGTTCGGGACTTCTGTATAAAGATGCTTAGAAATGATAGTGCCCAACATGGAATCACCTAAAAACTCAAGGCGTTCATAGTTCATTGGGTTACCCTTATCATCCTTTTTATTCATTGACCTGTGCAAAAAGGCCTTTTTGTAAAATTTAATGTTCTTTGGCTTAAACCCTAATATTCTTTTCATCCCTAAAAAAAAATCCCCATCCGCTTTCGGATGGGAATTAAAAATATTTTTGGGAAAAGTCATACAGTACGTGTATTAACTTATTTTTTTGAATACTACACAGGCGTTGTGTCCTCCAAAACCAAAGGTGTTACTCATGGCAACCTTAACGTCTCTCTTCTGAGCCTTGTTCAGTGTTAAATTTAAACTTGGGTCAATATTCTCATCTATTGTCGTATGGTTTATTGTCGGGGGCACTATACCATGTTCCATTGCCAAAATACTTGCGATAGCTTCTATTGCACCTGCTGCACCGAGCAAATGACCGGTCATTGATTTTGTAGAATTGATATTAATGTTTTTGGCATGATCTCCAAACACTTCCGAAATGGCTTTCAATTCGGCAACATCTCCCAATGGTGTAGAAGTACCGTGTGTATTAATAGCGTCTACTTCTTCTATGGCAATGCCAGCGTCTTTGAGGCAGTTTTGCATAACACGCACAACTCCAATACCGTCAGGATGTGGTGCCGTCATATGGTATGCATCACTTGAAAGACCACCACCGGAAACCTCGGCATATATTTTTGCACCACGTGCTTTGGCGTGTTCATATTCTTCCAGTATCAACGCCCCTGCACCTTCGCCTAGAACAAAACCATCCCTAGTTCCGTCAAAGGGTCTAGAAGCAGTTTCCGGACTATCATTCCTTGTAGAAAGTGCATGCATTGCTCCAAAGCCACCCATACCTGCAATTGTAACTGCAGCTTCGCTTCCGCCAGTAACCACAACATCACAATGTCCTAATCTAATATAGTTCAGTGCATCTATCATGGCGTTGGCCGACGATGCACAAGCAGATACCGTTGTATAATTTGGACCCATAAACCCGTGCTTGATAGAAATATTACCAGGGGCAATATCGGCTATCATTTTAGGTATAAAGAAGGGATTAAAACGTGGTGTGCCATCACCTTCGGCAAAATTCATCACCTCGTTTTGGAAGGTCTCCAGACCGCCGATACCGGCACCCCAGATAACTCCTACACGAAATTTATCCACCTTGTCCAAATCCAATTTAGAATCCAGTATAGCTTCGTCCGAGGAAACTAGGGCATATTGTGCAAACTTATCTAGTTTTCGCCCTTCCTTGCGGTCAAAATGGTCCTCAGTTTTGTAGTTTTTTAGTTCGCAGGCGAATTTTACCTTGAATTTTTCCGTATCGTAATATGTAATCGGCGCGGAGCCACTTTTACCATTTACAAGACCTTCCCAATATTCCTCAATATTATTACCTATAGGTGTTAGTGCCCCTAATCCGGTAACCACAACTCGCTTTAATTGCATTGAACTTGTTTTTCGTTTAGATATAAACCGAATGTAAATTAAAAAAAATTATCCATGCGGAGCATTTACCACATGGATAATTTGAATTCTATTTAAGAAATCATCAAATTACTTTGCTTCTTCTATATAGCTAATGGCTTGGCCAACTGTTGCGATATTCTCGGCTTGATCATCTGGGATTTGAATATCAAATTCTTTTTCGAATTCCATAATCAACTCTACTGTGTCCAATGAATCTGCCCCTAAATCGTTAGTAAAGCTAGCTTCTGTTACCACTTCGTTTTCATCAACTCCTAATTTATCAACGATGATAGCTTTAACTCTTGATGCAATGTCTGACATAATAATATTGGTTTTAAAAATTTAAATTGATGGCAAAAATAAAAAACTTTGGTTGAATAACACTAATTGTCGTTAAAATGTGCTGTAATTTAAGAAAATTATACACATTCAAGAATCTTTTCAATCTAAAATTAAGCCTTTAGCCCACAAGGTTTTATTTGTTCTTTTATTGCGAACCTGTGCCAATTACTCAATTCCTAGTCTGCCGCCAGGCAGGTCTCTTTAGTTTATATTATTTTTGCCTTACTTTCTTTTGGGAGGTAAATGGTACTACTAAACTTAAAATCTATTTCTGTTGAACACTAAACGAATTGTTCTTTTTGCATCCGGTTCTGGTTCTAATGTTGAGAACATTGTAAACTATTTTAGTGATAAGAGTCCTATTACGGTCACCGCCGTACTTACCAACAAAAGGGATGCCAAAGTTATTGAAAGATGTAATAGATTGAATATTAATGTCTTATATTTTAACAAACATGCCTTTACTGGTAGTGATTGTGTACTGAACATATTACTATCCTTAAAGCCTGACTTGATCGTACTTGCTGGTTTCCTATGGAAAATTCCAAAAAACCTTATCGATGCTTTCCCCAACAAAATCATAAATATTCATCCGGCACTATTGCCTAAATACGGCGGTAAAGGTATGTACGGAATGCACGTACACCGAGCAGTGAAAGAAAATAAGGAAAAAGAGACCGGTATTACGATACACTATGTAAAAGCCAATTATGATGAGGGTGCCATCATTAAACAGGCCAAAACATCAGTTTTACCAAAAGACAGCCCAGAGGAAATAGCTACAAAGATTCATGAATTAGAGTATGTGCACTTTCCTAAGGTAATTGAAGAACTTTTAGCCTCCTCCCGCATTGGCCTAGGCAATGTTGACCCATCCAAAGGCGAGGTGTAACTATAACTTCAATTTAATTTTACTATCATGGCTAAAAAAGCAAAGTTTTATGTGGTTTGGAAGGGAAAGCAACCTGGCATACATAAAACTTGGGCAGCTTGTAAAAAGGCCATTGAAGGCTATAAGGGAGCAGAATACAAATCTTTTGAGAGTTTTGCCATGGCTCAGAAGGCCTTTAACGGCAATTATGAAGATTTCAAGGGTAAGAAAAAAGGAGAAACCACCTTATCCCCAACTGAACTATTAAAAATTGGCCAACCCAATTACCATTCCATATCCGTTGATGCAGCTTCTAGCGGCAATCCTGGGGTTATGGAATACCAAGGAGTGGATACTAAAACCGGAAAGAAATTATTTAAGCAAGGGCCATTTCCTCAAGGCACCAACAACATTGGCGAATTCTTGGCCCTTGTCCACGGGCTTGCTTTTTTAAAGGAGCGCGGCAGCGACCGTATTATCTATACGGATTCCCGTACCGCAATGAGTTGGGTGCGCAAAAAAAAATGTAATACCAAATTAACGGAGAACGAAAAGAATAAAGAAATGTTCCATTTGGTACGTAGGGCAGAAGCATGGTTAAAATCCAATACCTACAATACACCCATTGTAAAATGGGAAACCAAGGCTTGGGGAGAAATTCCTGCGGATTTTGGGAGGAAGTAAATTCTTTATTCGATAATTATTTGTTCTGGAAATTTAGATTTAATTATCGAAACTTGTGTTTTTGTCAGTTCATTTATATCCTTACCGAAATTTCTCCAAGCATACTGTTTTCTCAGGTGGTTGATTTCATTAATAATTACTTCTCGAACACTTAAATAATTTCTAAAAAGAGCAGCCGTATCTGCTTTTATAACGAATATTGACTTATATTCATTTTGGGTTAAATAATCTCTTACCAATGATTTCAATTGATTTAACGAAATCTTCAATGATTTTGTTCTTATTGAATTAATACTATCAATACAAATAGTAAATGCGTTTGATAAATCAATTTTCTTATCCAAAAGTTCATCGGACACCTTCTGCCCAGGAAAAATTTCATCCAATAAGGGCGTGAAATTTATCATATTAAAAAGAGGGAATATTTTATATTTATAGTATTCCTGCTCGAAATCGTTCTCTACTAAAACGGATAAAATTTCATTTGCAAAATTAGTTGCATTACTATCTTCAACTCTCATTATAGAATCGAACATAATTTTAAACTTATCGATTTTTGCAAAACTAAATGTTTTTTTAAATCGCAAATTTTCCAAGCATTTATTAAAAGGTAAAGAATCTTCATTCTCAAATCTAGCTTTATGGGGGACAAATAACTTTGAAGCGTTATAGTCTAGCATAGGATTATTTACCATCTTAGTTAAGAGTTTCTGATAACACTCCCCGGTTTTACATTCTAAAATATTTTCATTTATCAAGGTTTCCTCAAAGGATATAATTAGCTTTTTCAAATCCACTCCTTTTTTAGAATAGCCTTGATTTATACAATCGAAAAGTGATTGTTCCGCGCTATAATTTTGGGCCATTAAAAATGGTCCTAGTAAAAACACAAACAAGATAAAATAATTCATTACTCTATCTATATTGTGGAAGGTCTATTTTTCTCAATCCATTTTTCTAAATCTCCTATTTTTTCCTGAACGAACACCTTCCAATAGGTTGTATGAGTCAACCCTTCTTTTTCTAATGCTTGTAAATACCAATCCTTATACTTGAACATTACCATTCCATAAAAGTCAGAAACGTCAGCACCAATAAACCATATGTTATCAACATATTTAACAGTTTGCTCAAGAGTAAAATCGAGATTGTAAATAATTTTATGATGTTCTCCCCAATGAAATACTTCAATTAAATTTAATTCAAGAAGCTTTCGAATAATTTCTAAACCATCTCTTTTGACTTCCTCGGTCCTAAAACTAATGTGCCCAATATTTTCCAGAATATCATGAATGAATTCGACACCGTCAGGCATAAACAAGTGAATATTATCGAACAATTCTTTATTTGTCATGGTGAAACAAATTTAACATTTCTAACTTTAGTCCATATTCCGGCAGCTCTTAAATCTAAAGTAATTGTGGCTGGAAATCCACTTTGTGAAGCAGACGCAGGGCGATAAATGATAAAATTATTATTCCCCATATTGGCCTTAAGAGCGCCATTTGATTCGGTAATTAAATTTCCGATTTTATTTTTTGTTAAAGAGTTGAAAAGCTCCTTAGATGTAGAAATGGGTGCATTCGTTCTAACAATTCGAATTGTATTGTTAGCTCCCATCTCACCCATTAATCCGACTTTTTTAATGACATTATTCAATCTGGCCCCACGATAGACCCAAGAAATGGGGATTTTCTGAATTAACCTAACAGCAATTGAAGCTCCCACCTCTGCTAATACAAATTCAACTACAGGAACTACAATGCCTTCTACATAGGCCTTAACTACTGAGATTGACATTTGCATATTAAATTCAATTACCCTACTTTTTATAAATGAATGAAAAGTCTTGACTTCACCAACGGTCATATCATCCAAAACCGTTAATGAGCCATCAATAAATTTGGCAAACTCCAGCCCTTCATCACCACCAAATTTTTTAAGCCCTTCAGACATTACTTTTAAGGATTTTTCATAGTCATGAATGTTATTTGAACTTATTTTCTCAGATTCTATGGAAATCACCCATCCTATATATTTACTAGCTTGAGCCGTACTTGAATTCTTTCTTAGATAGTTATCGATTTGATTAACCAATTCCGGTTTACCCTTCAAATAAATGGCTTGACTGTTTGTTAATCCTAACGTAGATTTCCATCTACTAATCAACTGCGTCGTCCGGCTGTGCGTATTTACACCGGAAGAACTGGTCCGATAACAACTTTTACAATCTGCTGTTTTCCTCTGGTCCTTATTATTCCCTTCCCCGCTACCACAATTAATTTGTACAATCCAACCTGAACCTGTTCTTCTTGGACCTTTACATACGGCGGCAGAATGCGGTACATTGGTATTTGTCCCTCCACACTCATACCAAAAACGATCAAGGGTGCAGCCTCTTGGAGCGTTATAAGATGGAGGGCCACCAGCACTACCTCCATTACCCCCACTTCTAGAATTCCCTCCTGTATCAACGTGAATAATATTACATGGTACGGGATCTCCGTATTGATCATTCTTTATAGGACAGCCCCCTTTAGCGTTCAATCCATTAGGAAAATAATCCTCCGTTTGGTGCATCCCAATGCTTCCTTTAAAAAAAGATAAATCCATATCATTTTCTATGAACTTTTCATTCTGTTCCTTATCGCAAACATATCTCAATATATAGGAGTCTAATTCTTTGCCATCTGCATCCTCTATAATTATCAAATTAAAAAACTCATTATCTTTACTTTTCGCAAATGAAAAGTTGATGGCATATGCGTTATTACCAAGGGAATCAGTCGTCTGTTTAATCTCTTCCCAATTAAAAAATGCAGTGCCATTTTCGTTTTTAGCATAATTACCGCTAATATCTTGATTGTATCTAGTTGCTATCCTTTTGGATAACGAGTTGTTTTTGTCTTTAGAAGCACTACTGAAAGTAAACAATGTAGTGTTAACGTTAGTGGTTTGTTTTTGTATCTCTTCTATTTGAAGAATTTCGTCCTGTTGGCAACTGAAGACAAAACATAATACGAGTAAGGTGAGTTTTAAAAAGGTCTGGTTTTTCATTTTAGTGGGATATTTATGATTAGTTGAGGCCAACTTAGCAAATTATTTTAGCCCCCCCCCCACTAGGAAAACCTTATAAAAATGGAGGTTTTTGTGTTTTTTCGATGAAATACTGGTTTTCAAGGATTAAAACCGTAGGGTTTTTCCTTAAAAAATATAAAATACACCGGTTACACCCCGTATGTTCTGCATTGTACTACTTTTTGGCTAGAGTTTTTCTTAATAACTATTCCCGATTACCCCACAACTCAAGTTTAAATTAGTAGCACAAAACCGTATATTTGCAGCTTAATTTTAACCAACAAAATGGGTAAACTTGTTATCGTAGGGACCGTTGCTTTTGATGAGATTGAAACCCCTTTTGGTAAAACCGATAAAATTCTAGGTGGCGCGGCCACATTTATCGGGTTGGCGGCATCACAGTTTAATGTGGATGCGGCCATTGTATCTATCGTAGGTGATGATATGCCCAAGGCATATTTAGATTTACTTTCCGACAGAAATATTGATCTAACCGGTCTAGAAATTGTAAAGGGCGAGAAAACCTTCTATTGGAAAGGAAAATACCATAACGACCTAAATTCTAGGGATACCTTAGTCACGGAATTAAATACTTTGGCCGATTTTAACCCTGTTGTCCCTACTGGTTATACCGATGCGGATGTAGTCATGTTGGGCAACTTACACCCAGGAGTTCAGCTCAGTGTAATTAATCAGATGGAAAAACGACCAAAACTCATCATTCTAGATACGATGAATTTTTGGATGGACAACGCTTTGCCGGAATTATTGGAAACCAATAAGTATATAGACGTTCTCACCATTAACGATGAGGAGGCCAGACAGCTAACGGGAGAATACTCCCTGGTAAAGGCAGCACACAAGATATATGGCATGGGACCTAGATATGTGGTCATTAAAAAAGGAGAGCACGGTGCGCTATTGTTTCACCAAGATCAGGTTTTCTTTGCTCCCGCATTACCTCTAGAAGAAGTTTTTGATCCAACTGGCGCAGGCGATACTTTTGCAGGTGGTTTCGCTGGATATTTGGCAGCTACGAACGACACCTCTTTTGAAAACCTGAAGAAAGCCGTAATTCATGGTTCTAATTTGGCATCATTCTCCGTGGAACGTTTTGGTACGGAACGAATGATTGATTTGGATAAAAAGGAAGTCAATAAAAGATTGCATCAATTTAAAGCATTAACACAATTTGAAATTGAATTACAATAACCCACGTCCCATATTCGGGGCTTTTTTAATACAAAGAAGTAATGAGTGACGCTATTAAGCACGAGTGTGGCATCTCTGTAATCCGATTGCTTAAGCCCCTTGAATACTACAAGGAAAAATATGGGTCCGCGTTTTATGGTGTAAATAAAATGTACCTCATGATGGAAAAACAGCACAATCGCGGTCAGGATGGTGCAGGTTTTGCTAGCATTAAGTTAGATGTAGATGCAGGGCAACGTTATATGAGTAGGGTTCGTTCTTGCCAACAACAACCCATACAGGATATCTTTGCTCAAATAAATGAGCGTATAAACAAGGAGCTTAAGGAACATCCAGAATATGAAGATGATGTAGCGTTACAAAAAAAGAATATACCCTATATTGGCGAGTTACTCTTAGGTCACGTACGCTATGGAACTTTTGGTAAAAATAGTATAGAAAGTGTACATCCGTTTTTAAGACAGAACAATTGGATGCATCGTAACCTTATCGTTGCCGGTAATTTTAACATGACCAATGTTCATGAACTGTTCGATAATTTAGTACAGTTAGGGCAGCACCCTAAGGAAATGGCGGACACCGTTACCGTAATGGAAAAGATAGGCCACTTTTTAGATGATGCCGTTGCCAAACTATATAAGGAAATAAAGAAGGAAGGGTATACAAAACAAGAAGCTTCCGCCATTATAGCAGAACGTCTAAAAGTTTCCAAAATATTGAGGAGAGCTGCCAAAAATTTTGACGGCGGCTATGCCATGGCCGGTCTACTGGGACATGGTGACGCCTTTGTGCTTCGTGATCCCGCAGGTATAAGGCCCGCATATTATTATAAGGACGATGAGATTGTTGTAGTGGCTTCTGAGCGTCCTGCTATACAGACCGTATTCAACGTACCTTATGAAAGTGTTCAAGAACTGGACCCCGGACACGCTATAATTGTTAAGAAAAGTGGCACAACGGCCATAAAACAAATATTAGAACCTAAGGAAAGAAAGGCGTGTTCTTTTGAGCGAATCTATTTTTCTAGAGGTAGCGATAAGGAGATTTACCAAGAACGAAAGAAACTGGGTAAGTTGGTTTTTCCGCAAATCTTAAAGTCTATTAACCATGATATAAAGAGAACGGTATTCTCCTATATTCCGAACACCGCAGAAACATCTTTCTTTGGTATGGTTAAAGAAGCGCAGAACTATCTTAACAAAAAGAAAGAAGAACAGATTCTTGCCATAGGCTCCGAAATTACCAGTAAGGAACTCCATGATATACTTGAGGTAAGACCAAGAATTGAAAAAGTAGCTATTAAGGATGCCAAATTGAGAACCTTTATCACGCAAGATGACAGTAGAGATGACCTTGTAGCTCACGTATACGACATTTCTTATGGGTCTGTAAAGAAAGGTGACAATTTGGTCATCATAGATGATAGTATTGTCAGAGGCACCACGTTAAAGAAAAGTATACTTCGCATCCTTGACCGTCTTTCGCCTAAAAAAATAATAGTAGTCTCCTCTGCTCCACAGATTAGATATCCAGACTGTTATGGTATTGACATGGCCAAGCTAGAAGACTTTATTGCCTTCAGAGCTGCTCTAGACCTCCATAAGGACAATAATACCATGCATGTAGTTGACGATATTTATAAAAAATGTGTTGAGCAAATTAACTCCAAGGATAAAGACGTAATTAATTATGTAAAGCAATTCTACGCACCGTTCACCGCCGAACAAATATCCAAGAAAACTGGCGAACTTCTTAGTCCAAAAGGCATCAATGCCGAAGTTCAAATAATCTACCAGACCATATCAAATTTACATAAGGCCTGTCCAAAAAATTTAGGAGATTGGTACTTTACGGGAAACTATCCTACCCCAGGAGGAAACAGAGTGGTAAACAAGGCTTTTATCAACTTTTACGAAGGCAAAAACGAAAGAGCGTATTAAGCCTTTTAGTAAGAAATTATCTCGTTTTAGATTTGGGGAAAAGGCGGGGCAATGCTCCGCCTTTTTATTGCTATTTATTTAATACGCGAACAACTTCTTTCGTCTTCTGTAAGACAATAATACACAGAAGGTATTTCAACCTTAAAATAAGACTTTAAACAAATACCTTTTTTCACAAGACTTAAAGCTTATACCTTTGAAGAACCATAGTTTAAGTAGGTTAAGTTCATGGTAAGATTTGGGGAAAAAAGGTAGAGCTGTGCTCTGCCTTTTTTATTTGACCACATTTTAAAAACAGACCCATTTTTTAATTCTCATCAATGTTCCTTAAGCAATCTACTTAATGAGGTTATAATTAAAAATTTCTTAAAATTTCTTTTTTTATTTCCCACAATACCAGTAATTTAGTATCGCCATAGCATAAGTAGGTTAAGTTTATGGTAAGATTTGGGACGAAAAGGGCGGAGACTTCTCCGCCCTTTTCTATGCGTAAAAATCAAAAAAACCACCTAAAGATTTCTCTCTAAGTGGTTGTCAGTCTTCTATTTAACAAGAATTTCCCTAATGTATTTTACTTCCCTGCAGCATATAGTTCAGCTACTTTTTTCCAATCGATAACGTTGAAAAAAGCACTTACATAGTCTGGTCTTCTGTTCTGGTAGTTTAGGTAATAAGCATGCTCCCAAACGTCTAAACCAAGAATTGGTTGCCCTCCACAGCCAACATTTGGCATTAAAGGGTTGTCCTGGTTAGGGCTAGAGCAAATCTCTAATTTACCTCCTTTGTGTACACATAACCATGCCCATCCCGAGCCAAATCTGGTACCTGCGGCGGTGCTGAATTTTTCTTTAAATCCATCAAAAGAACCAAACGCACTATTTATTGCATCTGAAAATTCACCTGAGGGAGCGCCTCCTCCGTTAGGGGACATAACGCTCCAGAAAAGAGAGTGATTGTAAAAACCGCCACCATTATTGCGTACGGCACCATTACCCATGTCTAAGCTAGACAAGATATCTTCAATAGATTTACCCTCCAAACCCGTGCCTTCTATTGCACCGTTCAACTTAGTAGTATATCCGTTATGATGTTTCGTATGATGTATTTCCATTGTCCTTGCATCAATATGCGGTTCTAAAGCATCATATGCATAAGGCAATTTTGGTAATTCAAAAGCCATAATTTTTAGTTTAAAAGATTAATATTAATTGCTTTTCAAATTTACAGGTTTTAACATTTATATTCCTATAATTATTTGTTAAGAACTGTTCTATAATCCTTATTTTGCAAGTAAAAATAGGTGGACAGTAGTTCCTTTAAAATTTATAATGCATCCGCTGGCTCCGGCAAGACCTATACCTTGTCCAGCGCCTATCTAAAAATTATTCTTTCTAGGCCTTTTGGTTTCAAGAGAATATTGGCCATCACATTTACCAATAAAGCGGTTAATGAGATGAAGGGGAGAATTTTGGAGAGTCTTTTTAGCTTTAGCGAGGTTACCTCGGAAGATAATACTCCTCCTCTATTTTTAGAGATGATGCAAGCGCTGAATCTAACAGTGCCAGAACTTCAGAAACTTAGCGAACTGCGCTTAAAAGAAATTCTTCATAATTATGCTTTTTTCGATATTTCCACCATAGATAAATTTACACATAGGCTAATACGAACATTTGCAAGGGACCTGAAAATCCCGCAAAATTTTGAAGTTGTGTTAGATACTGATTTACTTTTGGACGAGTCAGTGGCCAGAATCCTATCTAAAGCAGGGGAAGACAAGGAACTTACCAAAGTACTTTTAGACTTTGCCCTAGAAAAAATCGATGACGACCGGAGTTGGGACATTGGCTACGATCTTCTCAAGATTGGAGCATTACTCTTTAATGAGAGTAACATTTCTCATTTAGAATTATTGAAGGACAAGGACCTTCAAAGCTTCAAAGTTTTAAAGGAAGCGGTCATCCGTCAACTAAAGAATCTAGAAAAAAAATTGTCTGCAATGGCAACTGAAACGCTTAACTACATTGCACAGAGTGGTCTTGAGATGGAAGATTTTCCTAGACAGACTTTGCCTGATCATTTTAAAAAAGTTAAAAATGGTATTTTTTCACCTGCTTCATTGTATAAAAACAAGCTAGAGGAAAATTTGATTAACGGAAAAATAGTTAAGGTAAACGTTGTTTTACCGTCTGCCGAAATACCAATTCAGCTTTTGCAGCGGTATTTGGGCATAAAAGAATTAATATATCAAAGAAGTTTTCTACAAAACGTGTACAGAAATCTTGTGCCACTTACTTTACTAAATGCTATACAGCAAGAGGTGGCCGCCATTCAAAAAGAAAAGGACCAACTATCAATTTCAGAGTTTAACTCCATCATTTCTAAGGAAATAAAAAACCAGCCTGCCCCTTTCATATATGAGCGCTTAGGCGAAAAGTACCGTCATTATTTTATCGATGAGTTTCAAGACACTTCAGAGATGCAATGGACCAATCTAATTCCCTTAATAGGAAGTGCTCTGGAAGGTCAAGACGATTTTGGAAAAACAGGCTCGTTATTTGTGGTCGGTGATGTAAAACAGGCAATTTATAGATGGCGCGGAGGAAAGGCAGAACAATTTCTAGATTTAGCTACCGCTCAAAGCAATCCTTTTTCCGTATCCGCAGACACTTATTTGCTTCCGAAGAATTACCGCAGTCATGAGGAAATAATCAATTTTAACAATCGCTTTTTTCAAAGTGCTAGTCAATTTTTAGAAAACGATAGTTATAAGCACTTTTTTAAGGAAGGAAATAAACAGGAAACTAATAGTAAGAAAGGCGGGTATGTAAAACTCTCTTTTTTGGAAGAAGACACTGAGGAAAATTATGGACAAAAAACCTTGGAGTCCATTAACCATGCCTTGTCCAATGGTTATGCTTTTGAGAATATTTGTATTATTGTCCGCAAGAAAAAACATGGTGTTTCTTTGGCAGATTATTTAATGAAGGAGCATGTCCCCGTGATTTCATCAGAATCACTTTTGCTTGCCTCAAGTCCCAAGATACATTTTATGGTAAGCCTAATACGATGGTCCCTGCAACCAGAGGAACAGGCGCTTGCCTTTGCTATACTGAATTTTCTTGCCGAGCTCCGTGAACATAAGCACGATTTTATAATTGAACATCTTAACGACCTGGCCAATGGACTACTGCATGAATTCAATTTTAATAGCCATCTATTTTCTCAGCTTTCCGTTTATGATGGTATGGAATATGTGATTAGGACGTTTAATTTGTCGCAATCTCAAGACGCCTATCTAAACGCTTTTATGGATACCGTTTTTGAGGTAGAACAAAAGGATGGTGCAGACAAACAATCCTTCTTAAATTACTGGGATAAAAAGGAAGATACATTAAGCATCGTTATTCCAGAAAGTACTTCGGCGGTTCAGATAATGACCATACATAAGGCAAAAGGATTGGAATTTCCTGTAGTCATATTCCCCTACGCCAATACCAATATATATGAAGAAATTGACCCTAAACTCTGGATACCCGTAGATACCGAAACTTTCTCAGGTTTTAGCGAAGTGTTGATAAGCAAAAAACAAGAAGTCTTGGATTATGGCAACAAAGAAGCCCACATTTTTAATGAAGAGCAGGGCAAACTGCAGCTAGACTCCTTTAACCTTCTCTACGTAGCCCTAACCAGGGCGGTCTCTACTTTGTATATCGTTAGCGCATATGATTTTAAAAAAGAGCACACCTATAAAACGGATTATTTTTCTGGCCTATTCATTCATTTTTTAAAAGAACAGCAACTTTGGCGCGATGAAACATTCGAATATGAATTTGGCACAGTTCCCAAAAAAATAGAAGATTTAGGCAAAGAAACTCACATTACAACAATACCTTATATATATACTCATAAAGACAGACCCAATTTCAGCATTTTGACCAGCGCTGGCATGTTATGGGATACGGAACAAGAAAAAGCGATCAAGAAAGGAAATACCATCCATTATCTCTTAGGGCTTATTAAGTTTGCAAATGATTTGGAAACTGCGTTGAAAATTGGCCTACAAAAAGGGATTATCGTAGCAGGTGAAATAGAACAGATTAAACGGACCCTACGACAAGTTATAGACCATAATGACTTGAGGGACTTGTTCAAGACCGGAACAACAGTTCTCAACGAGACGGATATCCTGATGGCGGACGGAACGATTCAGAGGCCGGACAGGGTGGTAATTAAAAATAAAGAAGTTTATATCATAGACTATAAAACAGGTGCAAAAAATTCCAAATATAAAAATCAGTTAAACACTTACGCCGATGCCTTTTTAGAAATGGAATATGCGGTAACACATAAAATCATTGTTTATATTAACGATAACATAGATATAGAATTTATACCCTAAAAGATGTACGGAAAAATTAAAGAACACTTAGAAAAAGAATTAAACCAAATCAAAGAAGATGGTCTCTTTAAAGAAGAACGGATTATAGTTACTCCACAAGATGCGGTAATAAAAATCTCCACAGGAGAAGAGGTCATTAACTTTTGTGCAAACAATTATCTAGGTCTTTCTTCCCATCCGGAGGTAGTTCAGGCCGCGAAGGACACTTTGGACTCTCATGGTTTTGGCATGTCTTCGGTTCGGTTTATTTGTGGCACTCAAGACATCCACAAAACTTTAGAGAAAAAAATAGCCGAATTTTATGGTACAGAAGATACCATTCTATATGCGGCCGCTTTTGATGCGAACGGTGGTGTTTTTGAACCGCTATTAACTGCGGAAGATGCCATAATCTCCGATTCTCTAAATCATGCCTCCATCATAGATGGTATCAGACTTTGTAAAGCCAAACGTTACCGCTACGCTAATAGTGATATGGGAGACCTAGAGAAACAATTACAGCAGGCCAACGAGGATAAGGCTAGATTTAAAATTATAGTGACCGATGGTGTATTTTCCATGGACGGCCTTGTTGCTCCACTAGATGAAATCTGTGACCTTGCCAACAAATATGATGCCATGGTCATGATAGATGAATGCCACGCTACTGGTTTTATAGGGCCAAAAGGAAAAGGTACCTTGGAAGAAAAGGGCGTAATGGGCCGCATTGACATCATAACGGGAACCTTGGGAAAAGCATTAGGCGGGGCCATGGGCGGTTATACAACGGCAAAAAAGGAAATCATAGAGCTTCTAAGACAGCGTTCCAGACCTTATCTGTTCTCCAACTCATTAGCACCTGCTATAGTCGGGGCCTCTATTAAGGTTTTTGAAATGTTGGAGAACGACACCTCGTTAAGAGATAAGTTGCAACAAAACACAGAATACTTTAAAAAAGGAATGAAAGAGGCAGGTTTTGATATTATAGACGGGGATTCCGCAATTGTTCCTGTAATGCTTTATGACGCTAAACTCTCACAAGACATGGCGAATATGCTTTTAGAGAAAGGTATATACGTAATAGGTTTCTTTTATCCCGTAGTTCCAAAAGATAAGGCTAGGATAAGAGTGCAGCTATCAGCAGCGCATACAAAAGAGCATTTAGATTTCGCAATCAGGGCTTTTATTGAGGTTGGCAAAGAATTAAAAATCGTTTAAATGCTGATTTTATTCTATCAAATGCGTTAAAAAAAATAGGAAATTGATTTTGTTAATAATATTTAACAACTTACATTTGCAGCTAATAAACACTTAAACTTAAAAATTTGAACATGAAACATCTTAGCAAATTATTGGTTGTTGCCCTACTTTTTGTAGGTTTTAACAGCATACAAGCGCAAGACGAGAATAATCCTTGGCAAGTACAGTTCGGGGTTAATGCCATTGACGTATATCCTACTGGGGATGTAAGTTCTTTCGGTAATGAATTCTTTAATGCGAACGATCATTGGAACATTCTTCCATCAATTTCTTTTGTAGGAGTATCTAAATCTGTTGGTGACGGATTCTCTATTGGAGCAAGAGGTTCCTTAAACAAAATCAGCAAATTAGGTGACGTTTCAGTTGATGACCTATCTCACTATGCTATAGATGGTACCATTAAATATGACTTCATCAAAAGAGAAAGCGTTATCGATCCTTTTATCGAAATCGGTGGTGGTTATACTTGGGTTGATGAAATTGGTGCTGGTACGGTAAACGGTGGTCTTGGTTTGAACATCTGGTTCTCTGAAAACCTTGGTCTTACTTTACAATCTACTTACAAGCACGCTTTCGAGGATTACGGAGTAAAACATTTCCAACATTTAGCAGGTATCTCTGTTAAGTTTGGTGGTACTGACACTGACGGTGACGGTATATACGATAAAGACGATGCTTGTCCAGAAGTTGCTGGTTTAGAAGCTTTCAACGGATGTCCTGATGCTGACGGTGACGGCATAGAAGATAGTAAAGATAGCTGTCCTAACGAAGCTGGTTCTGCCGAGATGAACGGTTGTCCAGATGCTGACGGTGACGGTGTTGCCGATAAAGACGATGCTTGTCCTAATGAAGCTGGTCTTGCCGCTTTAGCTGGTTGCCCAGATGCTGACGGTGACGGTGTTGCTGATAAAGATGATGAGTGTCCTAACGAAGCAGGTCCTGCTGAGAACAAAGGATGCCCATGGCCAGATAAGGATGGTGATAGCGTATTAGATAAAGACGATCAATGTCCAGATGTTGCTGGTACTGTAGCTAACGCTGGTTGTCCAGAAGTAACTGAAGAGGTTCAAAAACAATTGAACGACTATGCAAGAACTATCTTGTTCGACACTGGTAAGTCTTCTATTAAAGCTGAGTCTACTTCTGTAATGGTAGACATCATTACAATCTTAAAAGAATATCCTAACGCTAAGTTTACTGTAGAAGGACATACTGACAGTGTTGGTAGTGCTAAATTGAACCAGAGTCTTTCTGAGTCAAGAGCTCTTTCCGTAAAAGAATTCTTAGTAGACAAAGGAATTGAAGAATTCAGATTATCTGCCGTAGGTTACGGAGAAGATAAGCCAATTGCTACTAACAATACTAGATCTGGTAGAACTCAGAACAGAAGGGTAGAAATCAACTTGGTAAAATAAGTTTCTAATAAACATAAGTGTTTTAATAAACAAAAAGCTCCGCAATTTGCGGAGCTTTTTTATTTTTACCATATGCGAAGTTTCATAGCGGAAGTAATAGATGACTTAAATTTAACGGTTGATGACTTTGAACATCTTGTTTTTATTCTTCCCAGTAAACGAGCAGGTACGTTTCTTAAAAAAGCAATTTCTAAAAGCATTGCAAAAACCATCATCTCGCCTTCTATTTTTAGTATTGAAGAATTTATAGAACAAGTTTCCGGATTAACCTACATCAATAATACTGAACAGTTATTTAAACTTTATGAGACCTATCTCACTGTTGGTGATTTCGAAAAAGAGTCCTTTGAATCCTTCTTAAAATGGGGGCAGACTTTACTACAGGATTTTAATGAAATAGATCGCTATCTCATCGATGGTCCAGAACTTTTTTCCAACCTATCCTCCATTCAAGAACTCAACCATTGGTCCTTAACTAATGAAAAGACAGAGTTAATGAAAAACTATCTTCATTTTTGGAATCATTTAGGCCCAATATATTCCTTATTTAATTCTAAACTCCTTCAAGAAAATGTAGGTCATCAAGGCTTAGTATACCGTAAGGCGGCCGAAAACATAGGAACCTATTTGAGCCATAATTCCAAAAACCATGTGTTTATAGGTTTTAATGCTTTAAATAATGCGGAAAGTGAAATTATTCAGACCATCCTAGATACAACGAAATCAACTATTTATTTTGATATAGATTCTTATTTCTTAGAAGACCCCGTTCATGATGCAGGTCTTTTTATTAGAAAGCATACCTCCTGTTGGAATTACTTAAAAAAGAATTCGCTGAAAGGTTTAAGTAATTATTATTTGTCCAAAAAGAAAATCAAGGCAGTTGGAGTGCCAAAAAATATATCCCAATCTAAATACGTGGGAAATATTCTCAAAGAAATCCAGGAATATTCTCCTGATAAATTAAGAAATACTGCTTTAATTCTAGCTGATGAAAATCTTCTGAATCCCATATTAAATTCTATCCCTGAGACCATTGACAAGGTGAACATAACCATGGGGCAACAATTAGGAAATAGCCCTATTGCGAGTTTCTTTGAAAGTCTTTTTGCAATTCACGAGCAACGGACTACGAAAGGCTGGTTTTATAAAGACTTTATACGTTTGCTATCCCATCCTGTTACTTCAATCCTGTTAAATACATCAGGCTTTTCAACTAATGAGGTCATTACTACCCTTAAGACCAAAAACTGGGCTTACATAACAAAAGACCACATAGCATCTGTTCTTGATTTCAAGATGGCTACTATACCGCTACTCTTTAGTCAAGCCTTTATGGAACCAAAACAATTTATTGCTAATAGCCATGTTTTAATATTAGAACTGAAAGATATCTATACCCAAAACGGGAATAATTTGGCACTAGAGCAGTTGTATAAATTTCATACGCTCTTCAACCAGCTGCAAGACCTTCTGTTTAAGTACGATTATATTACCAATTTAAAAGGTCTAAAAACCCTATACTTACAACTATTAGCCTCAGAAACTCTGGATTTTAAAGGGGATCCATTAGAAGGTCTACAGGTAATGGGCATGTTGGAATCTAGAAATTTAGATTTTGAAACAGTTATCCTTACTTCCGTAAACGAAGGTATCTTACCCTCTGGAAAGTCCAATAATTCCTTTATTCCCTTCGATTTAAAAATAGCCCACGGTCTACCTATCTATAAAGAGAAAGACGCCATTTACACCTATCACTTCTACAGGTTACTGCAACGTGCGAAAAACATCCATCTAATTTACAATACAGAACCGGACGTGTTAGAAGGAGGTGAGAAAAGTAGACTCATTACACAAATCTTGACAGACCCTAATAGAAAAGACGTAACTGAAATTATAGCCTCTCCTAAAGTAACTATTCTACAGGAGAATGTTGAAAGCATAAGAAAAACCGACGACTTAATATCCCTTATCCGTACCTATGCGACAAAGGGATTCTCTCCTAGCTCATTAAGCAATTACATTAGAAATCCAGTGGATTTTTATAAACAAAATCTTTTGGGTATTAACGATATTGCTACGGTAGAAGAAACTGTAGCCGCAAACACATTTGGGACCATAGCTCACGATACATTAGAAGAACTATATACGCCCTTTATTGGTCAAGAACTATCAAAGGAAGGTCTGGAAAAGGCCAAATCACAAATTGAAGATACTGTACAAAAGAACTTTAAGAAAACACATCTCGACGGTGATTTCAGTACCGGTAAAAATCTTATTTCCTATTACGTTATCATCAAGTACATTCAGAATTTCATTGAGATAGAAATCGAGGGACTAAGCAAATGCACCACCAAAGTAATAGCACTAGAACAAAATCTATCCGTAACACTCAAAATCCCGGGCATAGATTTTCCAGTTGTATTAAAAGGTAAGCTAGACCGTATAGACGAGGTTGACGGGGTCGTAAGAATTATCGACTACAAAACGGGAAGAGTCCAAAAAAGCAATGTAGAAATCAAGGAATGGGATTCGCTCGTCGAAGACTACCAATACAGCAAGGCCTTTCAACTATTATGTTACTCCTACATGTACAATCACATACACCCGAGCAATTCCATACAAGCAGGTATCATATCGCTTAAAAATTTAAAAGCCGGAACACAATTCTTTGCGAAAAAAGAATCTTCCGGTAGGGCTACGAAAGAGCAACAGCGCATAGATTCCGAAATTATATCAGAATTTGAACGCTGTTTGTTTCACCTTATTTCTGAAATTACCAATCCGGAAATAGACTTTCTGGAAAAAGAAGTATAATGCTATTTTAAATCTGGCCTGGTAGGTCTTACCTCTATTTTACTTGGTAACGTTCTGGGGTTCATTCTTAGTAAGTCAATAACAAGTTCCCCAATGTCCTCTGGTTGAATTTTCCAAGCATCTTTTTCGTTAGGTTCATTCCCATTAAAATGTGTAGCAACGGAACCTGGCATAATTGTAGACACTTTTATCCCATGTTTTCTAAGGTCTAACATTACCGCTTGGGTAAAACCGACCACTCCAAATTTAGTGGCATTATACCCCGCACCTGAAGCAAAGAAATTGGTTCCGGCCAAACTCGCCAACGTAATGTAATATCCTTGTGACACCTTTAATCCTTCCATGGACGCTTTTAGTGTGTGGAACGCCCCTGTAAGGTTGGTGTTCACCATGGTGTTCCAATCCGACAGAGAAAGCTCGTCTACAGGCGCAAAACGCCCTACTCCTGCATTGGCCAAGACAATATCCAAAGTTCCCCACTTTTCTAAAATCTGAGTAACGGCATTTTTTTCATTATCAAAATTAGTGACGTCAGACTGAATGCAAATCAAATCTTCTGAAGCATCCAAAACTTTTTTGGCATTTTCCAAACTCTTAGTGTCTCTTCCACTTATAGCAACCTTCACGCCTTCTTTTAAAAGAGCAGCTGCAACGCCTAATCCTATACCTTTAGAACCTCCGGTTATATAGGCCACTTTTCCTTTCATATTTTCTATTTTAAATTTTACCTCGATACCTTTTACAAAGGTACTCATCTAAAATATGGTGTATGTTAAAGTTTTGTTTTCTTATATTTAGAAGTTGTTAAACTCATTATATGAATAGAATACTAATTTGGTCCATAACCGTTGCTTTAGCCGGTTTCTTATTTGGTTTTGATACCGTTGTAATCAGCGGAGCAAATGATCCCATAAAGCAACTTTGGGAGACCTCTCCGTTATTCCACGGAACATTCATTATGAGTATGGCACTTTGGGGAACAGTTTTTGGATCGCTCTTCGGAGGTATTCCAACAAAAAAACTAGGTCGTAAAAAGACCCTTTTCTGGATTGGTACCCTCTTCTTTGTATCGGCTGTTGGTTGTGCCCTGGCACAAGACCCCTATGCTTTCTCCGCCTTTAGGTTTATAGGAGGCGCTGGCGTAGGAATCTCTTCCGTAGCGGCCCCGATATATATCTCTGAAATCACGTCCAAAGAGAATAGAGGTAAGCTTGGAGGACTCTATCAGTTCTGGTTGGTCTTTGGAATACTGATTGCCTTTGTATCCAATTGGTTGCTAAAAGGTTTCGATGGTGCTAACGATTGGCGCTGGATGTTAGGCGTGGAAGCCATCCCTGCATTGATCTATACCATTATGGTACTTAAAGTTCCGAATAGTCCTAGATGGTTGGCGCTGCAAAAAAAGGATGATGAGGGTGCCCTCAGGGTCTTAGAACTCATTTATTCCAAAGAGACCGCGCAGCAACATCTGGATGAGATAAAATTAGATTTAGTCGAGTCCGATAAAAACGAAAACCTTTTTCAAAAGAAGTTTTCCCGAGTCATTTGGCTTGGCTTTTTTATTGCGCTCTTCAATCAACTATCCGGCATTAATTTCGTGCTCTATTATGCTCCAGAAATTTTGGAACAAGCAGGTTTAGGAGGAAAAGAATCGCTCTTCAATTCAATCGCCATTGGAATTGTAAATCTAATCTTTACCATTATTGGGGTGCGTTTGTTGGACAAACTAGGCCGGAAACAGTTAATTATAATAGGTTCTTTTGGCTATATCATTAGTTTACTCATGGTAGGTCTCTGCTTTCAGTTCGATTTGGGTTCTACCCTGACCCTCACATTTATATGCTCTTTTGTGGCTGCACATGCCATCGGCCAAGGTGCTGTAATCTGGGTGTTCATTTCGGAAATATATCCAAACAGCGTGCGCGCTTATGGTCAGTCCTGGGGCGTTAGTATACATTGGGTCTTCGCGGCGATCATAACCTTGATCACTCCATTTTTTCTGGATGCAAGTGAAGGACTCCTGAGAAATGCAGTATGGTATATTTATTATTTCTTTGGCGTGATGATGGTACTGCAACTCATTTGGGCAATTACTGTAATGCCAGAGACCAAGGGTATGTCTCTAGAAGAATTGAGCAAAAAACTGTTGAATAAAGCATAGATTACAACCCTTAAGGACAAGTGAAAGCTAGGTCGACGCCGTGCAAATAAAAAAAGCTTCCAATTTCTTGGAAGCCCTGTTATACTTGGTGGAGAATACCGGATTCGAACCGCTGACCTCTTTCCCGCCAGTTTCCGAATAAGCATTCTTCTAAAATCAAAAAATCATTTTATTTGTCTTATTTTCAATGTGTTACATCTTTTTTCATAAACTTTGAAATCATTTAATATCATCTGATTCCAACAAAAAGTGTGCACAAACTGTGCATTTTTATTCCTAACTTGATATAAATAAAGCATCAAAATTGGCAAAAGTTAGGCTCATTTTAGATACTCGAAAATCATCGAAAAGTTCTAATTCGGAGCTTTTCCCGATTGTATTACGAGTCTATCATATCAAACCGAGAATGATTCGTTTACCATATCATACTTCCAAAGTTGGTTGGAACGATAAGGAGCTCTAATTTCTTCTTATAGTACAGCTATAAGGTATAAACATGATAAGAACAATTGAATTTTTTTTGACCTTCTTGATTTGAATTAACGTATCTATCTCACAATAATTTCGCCTGCATTAGCCGCTATAAATCCGCTTAAAGCTCCAAGTATGTTAAGAATACAATGAATAAGAATACCCAAGTATACATTTTTTGTTCTCCAAACGATATAACTAATTATAATACCTAATCCAATAATTGCCAAGTAATTGTGAGGTTGCCAAAAATGATACAAGCCAAAAAGTAATCCATTAACGATTGGCGCCCATTTTTTGAGAAATGCCATTCTAGGTAGTAAATAACCTCTAAAAAATAATTCTTCGACCACAGGCCCTAATATACCATCAATGAAAATTGCAGCTAGGTATACCATTGCAATAAGACTGGTATCGGAAGTTCCAAAACTTGGGTCAAAATACCATTCAGGCAACCAACTAAATATAGTTTCACGAAATAAAAGACCAATAGGATAAAGTGGAATATATATAATAATACACGCTATTATACCTATTAATGTCCATTTTAAATATTGCTTAAAGGACAATCTGTTCACAAAAGGAATAACATTTTTTAATGATAATTTGCCATTCAAACGTTTTCCCTGAAAAAGCAAATGAGACACTCCAATAGGGGCAAGAATAAAAAGCTCTACAAACAATAATGCCGTTAAGCCAGGATAACCTAGATCAATCAGGTAATTACTTACCAAAATATAGCCCATCAAAATGGCTAGTCCAGGGTAGAAATGATACCATAATTGCTTTTTAAGGGTTAATTGATTTTCTGAGATACTGAATTGAGTTTTCATTTTGCTTGCTTTATTTAAAAAACAAACATCATTAAAAAAGGTTTCTTATTCGACCGATTACACAATGTCATACTAAATTAAAACCGTATGACTTTCGGTAAGCTCAAACTCAAACCTTAAGATTGAATTTTTTGGAATTCCGATGGTGTTAAACCTGTCCTTTTTTTAAATTCAGTATTGAAAGATGATTTCGAGTTAAAACCAACAGCATAAAGTACTTCAAGAACTGTAAGTTTTGAATCTTTATTTTCTTTAAAGATTCTTTTTGCATGTTCGATTCTGAAAGTATTTATCAAATCAAAAAAGCTTTTCCCAATCCTTTCATTAATCACTTGAGATACTTTTTTACTAGAAACTCCAAGTTTTTCAGAAAGTTGTTTTAATGTAAGTTCAGGATTGAGGTAAAGTTCTTCATTCTTTAGGGTTGCTATTATTTTTGCCTTGATTTGTGTTGCTTCACAATCTTGGAGGTTACTACCAGAATATTTTCTATCTGTCAGCGCTGTGTAAATGGGGGATTTTTCTTCTAACGTTTTGAAAATCAACCTTCCCATAAGAAGACCTATGATTAATAGGATAATAAAAATACTTATGTTGAAATATAATTGTAAGCCTAAGAACTGAAAAAAACTACTTGCCAAAGCCAATATCAAAACTAAGGCTACAGTAGTCAATAAACTACGTAACCATTGCAAAACCGGTTGTGAGTAAAATTCCTTCAAGTTCCGTATTTCTTGTTTTACTTTTCGATAAGAACAAAATAGGTAAAAGAAGAAATGAGCATAAACAAGCACATAAATTGGTAAAGATTCAATTGGTTGGTTAAGAGAATTAATTTCCTTTAAAATTTCAAGTTTGAAGTCCAGAGGATTAAAATGGTAGATTCTCAAAAAAACAATAAACACTACAATAAACGGGAGGAAATGAATAAGGTCTTTTAATTTGTTGTTTCTTGATTCATCTAGGGTGTATAACGTGTAGAAGTATATTAATGGTCCATAAAGAAACAGAAAGGATTCCGTCCATAGTGCCAAGTTTGGATAGTTAAAATAAAAACCGTTAATCATTAGGGCTCCGTCAAGTATGTCAATTGCCCACAACAAAAAAAAGACCCCTAGAATACGATTGACAAACTTATTCCCTTTAGAGGTCATAATGAGATATAAACCCAAAAGACTAAAAAGGGTACCGCATACAATTGAAAGGCCGTAAATTAAATTCATAACTTCTTTCTTAAGAACAAGTAAACAACCAATTTAATGAATACTTAGATTATCTTATTAACTAACTCAAGTTCTTCTAGAAAAAGTAATAATTACCATGCCAAACCCATTTTACCTTATATAAAGGGATGTCACCTATATATTTATGGTAAAACCATTATATTTTCTTGAAACACTCTATTTTTAGTCTACAAAGTAAATAGACATAAATCTTATCATTGGATATCGAAACACTTAAAATAACATCTGTCATTATTAGCCTGTCGGCCGGTTTACATGGGGTTATTTTACTGCTAGCACTTAATAAGTTATTCGTTACTAAAAAAGTTGATAGAAAATGGTTGTTGATTTTAGTTGGGGGTGTCACAATCACGTCGGTCTCAAGAGTAGCTCACCTAGTGAGTGAGACGCCAGATACAAAATATCTCATCTTCCCCGATATGATTCTTTTTTTCTTTGGACCTTGCTATTACTTTTTTTTGAAATCTGTTTTTTCAAATGAAAAAAGAACTTTCTCCTTAAGTTCGATTCTTTTGGCTTTTACCCCATTATACATTCACTCAATAGCGCTGATTATTCTTTTTTGGTCAGGAGCTGATTTTATAAAAAACTTAGTGAATCAAGTATATGACTCAAAACTTATATTCACATCCTTTGTATTTATTTTAATATTAGGTTGGATTCATAACATATATTACTGGTTTAAAGGCAACCGATTATTACAACAGTTAAGTTCTCAGTTTGGCGATAAAAAAATTAAGTTTTCCGCTTCATTTGTCCAATATTTCAAGTGGTGGTACTTAATTGCAATAGTTTTATTGGGAACCGTTATCACAATTTTTGCTGTTTCAGGTAAACTTAACCTCATTATTTATCATATTACATGGATTGGAATTTCTTTGGGTGTTTATGGCATTGGGTATTTTTTGATTTATCGTCCTGAAACTTTTGGGGATTTTCTAGTTGATTTTATTGAGAAAAAACCAACTAGCTCCAAAGAAAAAGAACTGATTGACAAAACCGCAAAAAAATTAAAATTTGCTCTTGAAAATGATAAAATATACCTTAATCCTGAAATTTCACTACTTAGTCTTTCCAGTTTATTAAATATAAATAATGTGTTATTATCAAAAACTATAAACCTTCACTTTCAAGTTGGTTTTTATGATCTTCTCAATAAATATCGCGTAGATGAATTTATTCGCTTGGCTAATCTTAAAGACAATGAGCGTTACACTTATTATTCATTGGCACTAGAAGCGGGGTTTAATTCCAAAACCAGTTTCAACAAATACTTTAAAAAATTTACCCATAAGACTCCTAGAGAATATTTTAGAAAGTAATTCTTGAAATAAAGTTGTTTTAGGTTTTTTAAAATCAAAAATATGTTCGTGTTAATTAGAACGAACGATTCCTGGCTTTCCAGCATTTTTCTTTGTACTCAGATTAGGCAAAAAAATATCAAAATCGGTTTTCATGAAGAAACTTTATTTTCTAATAGTGGTAGCTTCCATTTTTCTGTCATCCTGTAATTTAAGTCTAAATAAAGAGGCAAAAATTATAGAAAGAGAAGCGATATATCGCGAATTTATAAATGCTCTAAATACAAGTGATTCCAATATTATCAAATCAAAAATTATAAAACATTGGTCTGACACTTTGATTGGGAAAGAAAATCGTTGGTTACGCACTGATATGAATTATTGGTTGGCAACAAACAAAGAATTTGGCGATTTAACTTTTATAAATTATGCAATAGATAGCTACAATGGGAACCCTGTATCTTGGTTTCAAGGTGATTTTACAAAAGACTGGATAGGCTTAGAATTCGATTTTAATAATGAAAATAAAATTACAGGAACCAATGTGTTACGAAGCTGTTTACCTACTAATTCGGCTGCACTATTAAATAGTGATTCTTTAAGAGTACAAAGTAAAAACCTCCATTTCTATTTCAGTAAACTAATTGAACAAGATTTGTTCTCAGGAATGGTCTTATTGCCAAAGGAGATTCTATTTTGCATGAATACTACGGGGGACAAGAAAATAAAGAGCAAAATAAACCAATCACTTCAAATAGTGAAATGGTAATTGCCTCAACCACTAAAATGTTTACTGCTATAGCTATTGCCCAATTGGTCGAACAAGAAAAACTTGACTTACATACTCCGATATCCAATTATCTGCCTAACACTCCCGAACAAATAGGGAGTAGTGTAACGATAGAAAACTTGTTGACACACACCTCCGGTATAGAATTAGATGATATAGAAGGATTTATGGAAGAAATTGAAAAAGATACGTCAGTCAGCGAATTTTACCGTACGAATCTTAAATACCTACCTAAACTTCCAAATTTCGAAGAATTTAGGACTAATGAAGAATTTAATTACTCAAATGAAAATTTTGATTTCTTAGGAAAATTGATTGAAGTTGCATCTGGTAAAAATTACTATGAGTATTTACAAGACCATATATTTTCACCACTTGGAATGAAAAAAACAAGTCCCATAGACTTAAAACAAAATCAGAGCGACCTTGCTATTCCTTATCAAATTAATAGACAACGAGAAGGGAAGCTTGATGAGGGCTTCAGAGATGCCATGCCTTATAGTAATCTTGTCATGAGTAGGCCGGCAGGTTCCTTCAAGAGCACAGCGAAAGATATGTATAAGTTTATGTATGGGGTAAACAAAGAAAAACTCACTACTAATTTAATCAAAAGGAAATTTACCTCTAAGAAAGTACCAAATCTCGATATTCCAATTTATAAATCATGGTATGGCTACGGATTCTATATAAACGAAAGGAATGGAAACCTAAATTTTGGACATGCAGGTGGGATTCCTGGAGTTAGTTCACGTTGCGAATATTATCCAGAACAAGATATCTACATTATTGTAATTTCTAATTACAATGGAAGTGCAAATATGGTTGCAAATCACCTTTCAAACTTGGTTGAATTTTTTTAGATATAAAAAATGAGAAGTAACATAAAAATCACATTAATTATTTCTACAATAATTTTTGTCAGCTGCAAAAAGAAAATAAATGACCCTGAAACAAATCATCAAATCTTTCGGCTATCAAAAAAGGGTAGAATATCAACAGATGGTGGACTATCTAGAGGAGTAGCATGGGGAGATTTTGATAATGACGGTGACCCAGATTTGTATGTAGCTAATTCCAATGGACAATGGAATGCATTTTATAAAAATGATGGTAAAGGTCAATTTCAAAAAATGACAGCGGAAAGAAATAGTGAATCAGCAACTATTTCATTTGGGAGTAATTCACAAGGTGTTAATTGGGTAGATTACGATAATGATGGCGATTTGGATTTGTTTATTGTGAGTCGTGGTGAAGAAAAAAATCTCTTGTTCAGAAATGATAGTCTAGTAAGGTTTACAAAAATTGAGGAGAGTGAACTCACAAAAAAAGGAATAAGCGCCTCAATGGCTTGCTGGGCAGACTTTGATAACGATGGGGATTTAGATGTTTTTCTAGCAGGGTATAGCCATCCTAACCTACTATTCAGAAATGATGGAAATGAAAACTTCCAACCTATCTATGATACGGTTATTTCAGAAAACGAAGAGGGTCGTTCAAGAGCTTGCTCATGTGGAGATTCCAACAATGATGGGCTTCCAGAATTGTACATAGCCAATGCAAGAAAATCAAATCAATATTTCAAAAATTTGGGTGATTGGAAATTTAACCTGGTAAAAAATGTTCATGAAGAAAAAAATATTGGTTATTCCTACGGTGCATCATGGGCGGACTATGATAATGATGGTGATTTAGATTTGTTTGTAGCAAATTTTGATAGGGAAAACTTTCTATATCAAAATGATGGTCTTGGGTCTCTTTTACCCTTTACGGATAGTATTTTAACTATCCAACAAGGAGGTGCTTCTAAAGGTCACACCTGGGGAGATTTTGACCATGATGGAAATTTAGACCTTTTTGTTGCCAATGGTACATATGCTCCAGACATGAGAAACTTTCTTTTTATGAATAGAGGTAAAGGAGTTTTTGAAAAGACAATTCAAAAAGCCTTAGAAAAATCTGCTGATACTTCTGCAGGGGCTGCTCATGCTGATATAGATAGAGACGGAGATTTAGATGTCTTTGTTGCTAATTGGGGCAGTAGAGATCAGGTTAACACTTTATATAAAAACATTGGTGCCAAAGGAAATTGGATAACAATGAGACTAAAAGGAACTACATCAAATACGTTTGGGGTTGGAACACAGGTATCTATTTACACAAAAAATAACGTTTTACATAGGTGGTTATTCCCCAACACTGGATATGCAAGTCAAAATGACTATGAACTTCATTTTGGATTAGGGGATGCCAATGAAATAGATTCACTTAAAATCCATTGGACCTTAGGGAAAGTGGATATCTACCAAAACATAGTTGTAAATAAACATTTCCAAGCAACAGAGGGAAAGAGTATTAGAGTAATTAGGTAGCAGTTTTCAATTATAAAATTTCACAATGAATCATTCAAAAATATTTAAAATTCTTATAGACTTTATTGTTCCTTTTGGAGCGTTTCTAAGAAATGTCGACCCTGATAGGCCTTTCAAAAGGTGGGTGGAAGTTTTAATAAGGTTAGTTCCACAAACATTTTTTATTTACTGGATATTTTCACTTATTCCCGTGGCAGGAACTCTTGTATATATTCTTTCGTTTATTCCTTTAAGCATCCGCCAGCATTTCATAGAAAATAGAATTAAAGAGAAAACAGATAAGCTAAAAATTTTACTCTGGTATTATGTGGTCATTCTGTTTGGTTTTGGTGGTGTTTGGAGTTTTATTGGACATACTTTTATGGCCGATATGGTGGCTACAAAAATCGGGTGGCCGATAGGAAGTCCATTTCAAACCGAACTAGCATTTTATACGTTGGGCACTTCTATAGCCGCATTTATCAGCATTTGGCTAAGAGGACATATGATAACCGCATTAGTCATTTCTAAATCAGTTTTTTGGTATGGAGCGGCATATGTTCATATAAAGGATATGATTATTAATAATAATTATGAGCCATATAATGTTGGTCTTACGTTACTAGGTGATCTTGTTTTTCCAAGTGTTTTCATTACCATTCTTATATTAATTCTAAAGGATAATCTTGAAGCTTTCAATAAACTATCATTTTAATCCATATGCTATGAAAAAAATACTTTTAGATTAGTACAATTCTTCACTCTTATCTAAAATGAACTCATTTATATCAATGACTTAATGAATTTAAAAGCAAACCACCATAGGTTAGTTCGCTTTGCTCAGGACAGGCTTCTCGCCTAAAGTTTGTTCTACAAAAAAAAGTCCTAGCTTTCACTAAGACTTTTTTACTATTCCTGTGGTCCCACATGGGCTCGAACCATGGACCCCCTGATTATGAGTCAGTCTAATTATGGTTTCATATGATTTCATATGTCTTGAAAAGCCCATTTTATGGGGATTTTGATTATATTTAAATTCAATATAAACCATGTGAAACCAAAAAAAGCACGCCAAAAGCACGCCACTTTTTAAAGCATCAAATTATGGCAACAATCAAGATAACCTTCGATAAACGGGCGGATCACAAAACAAAAGACAAAAAATTTCCTCTAGTTTTACGCTTAGGGCACGCCAGAAAAACACGAGATATTCCTTTCAACTTACATTTGAAAGAAAATCAGTATGATTTTGCCACAGGTAAAATAAAGGGGATAATGAACGCTGTGCGCCATACCAAGCGTACTCGCAAGGTCTATTCTGATGTGGATCTATGGCTTGACGAACACGCGGGAGAAATCAAAAATTGGGAAATGAATCGGCTTAAATCAGAAATCGAACAACGATTTTTTAAAAAAGCTCCATCCAGAACGATTCTCAATCACGGAGCCAAATATCTTTATCGATTGCGCATGGAAGGAAGGTTTTCTACGGCCAGTTCTTATGAAGATGCTTTAAAGTCTTTCATTAAATACAGGAGGCACTTAAAGGGCATGGAGGATAATAAAATCAAAACTCTATTTGAAATCAAAGAGGACAAAATGATTCCGCTGGATGAATTCAAGGATTTGGATATGGAAATCAAGGCCATAGACTATGGGTTTTCTAAGGATTTCAAAGCTCATTTAATGAACCGTTATGCCTCTAAAAACACACCAGCTATCTATCTCCGCAGTTTACAGGCCATCATGAACGATGCGAGTAAAACCTATGATGATTTAAAAGACCATAAGCCCTTGTCAAATATCAAGAAGAAAAGTCATGCAAATGCCCCAGCACCGATTGACTTAAATGATATCCACAAAATTCGGACTCTGGAATTAGTACCCCACACGCCTATTTGGGACAATCGTAATTATATGCTTTTCATGTTCAATAATATGGGTATGAATTTCTTTGATATGGCAATTTTGAAACGATTCCAATTCGCAGACAATCGCATCAAATATTTCCGACAAAAAACACATTATGAAGGCGATTATTTTAGTGTACTTCAGAACGAGGAATCTTTGGAAATCATTAATCACTATTTGAATGGGCAAGGCGACAATGATTATCTTTTTCCTATTATACCCAACTTAACTTCTCCTGAACGCCTTCATAAAGTAAATAAGGGAAAGGTTAAAACCTTCAACAAATATGCAGCTCAAATTGCTGCCCTTGCAGGAATCGAAAAAAGAATAACCACCTATACCCTTCGAGATACATGGACAAACATTGGTCTGGATATGGGCATCGACATTCGAAAAATTTCCTCGGGGCTTGGGCATTCGAGTGTTCAGGTAACTGAAAAACATTATGGAAAAAGCGTGTCCGAAAAAATACTGGATGAAATCAATGCTAAAATCACGCGCGTCAAAAACTCATAACCGAAGGTCGCTGGTTCGAGTCCAGTCCCCGCCACTAGCAATCAAAGGGCTTTCGAGAGATCGGGAGCCTTTTTTGATTCCCTTCCTAAAACATACCTAAAACATTTTGATTTTTTTTTGGCTGATTTGCCGCATAAGAAAACTTTTTTGCGCTCTCCTCCCTTAAATTCACTTTTGTCTTCTTTCCCCCTATCCACAGAAAAACGCCCGACAGGGCGCAAGATTCAAAGAGGGAACTCAAATTTTTCTGTTAAAGATTTTGGTCCCGCAAAAGGTGAATTAACGGAACTATTAAAAAGAACGGTAAATGGTACTGTAATTGATTTCAAAAATGCTAATCTTCGCCGTGCCGAAAAATGGCCTATTTTAAAGACTTTTTTATTAAAATCTTAAATTTATCAGTCGGATAAAATAAAAGTAATTTCATTAACTGATTTTGTGCCTATTCTATTTTTTCTTTAAATGGTTAAATTATTAAATAAACAGATACCCTTTATTTCGGGTATTAAAAATCAATTGATTACTGCCATTACATTGGGTTTTCTTCTGGCTTTGATTATGGTTTTTTTAGAACCATTTGACACATACCGTTTTGAGTCGAATCATAAGAACTTAATTCTTGGGGGATTCGGAATTCTATTTTCCATCCTCTACGTTATAAATGCAAGGTTGGAAACCTCGTGGTATAAGTCCCATGGAGAATCATGGACAGTTAAAAACGAAATAGTCACTTTCATTTTATTAATATTCATATCAAGCATACCGATTCATTTTTATAACCAAATTTTTCTCAACGATTTGCTCAATCAGGATTTCGTAGCAAGCGATTATACAAAACACGGGCTATGGTTTTTTCGCAAATCCCTATTGCCTGTAATGGTGATGCTCTTTCCTTTTTTCATCTATCTCAGAAATAGACTCGGAAAAATAATTACTCCAGAATCCCTTAACGAAATAGAACTGTATGGCGTAAACAAAGGAGAGAAATTGGTGCTTCAAAAGAACCAACTAATGTTTGTCAAGTCGTCAGAAAACTATGTTGAGATTTTTTATGATAAAAATCAAAGTATTCATAACGAAACCTATAGGAATACTTTAGGAGCGATCAAAAAGCAGGCTCCCTTCATGAAACAATGTCATCGATCTTATTTGGTGAATGTTTCCAATATAAAAGGAATAACAGGGAACTCACAAAACGCAAAAATTGAATTTCATTATAAAGATTTAGAGGTTCCATTGTCTACCACATACTATAAAAGGTTAAAATCTTCTTTATCCATTTAGCCCAAATTCTCTGATTTCAGCCCAAATATTGTGGCTTAATCAAAAGGATTACCAATTCGTCACTCTTCTTTTCCTCCCTATAATCTTTGGGTTTTCTTTGGGGTATCGTTTCGTTTTTAGAACTGAAATAATAGTTCACAATGAGATAGGTCAATACCATTACTAATTAAATCATCACTCTATTAGTCATCTAAATCAAACCATCGATAAAATGAAGATGAAGTCTAAACCAGCTATTTTATTCTGGTTATTACTTTTCTGGCTATCCCATCATTTGCATTCACAAAATTCAGTTTTTGCCAGTAAGGAGTTGGTCACCGATTTGCTGTATAACGAACTGGTCGGTATTAAGGAAGATTTGCACTCACATCCCGAATTAGCAGGCCAAGAAAAAAGAACATCCAAAATAGTGGAAAATTATTTACTGGATTTAGGTTTGGAAGTCAAAAAGGGTTTCGGGGGAAACGGGATTGTAGGAATATTAAATGGACATAAAGAAGGTAAAAAAATAGCTTGGCGAGCTGATATGGATGCCGCCATGCATGTATTTGACGACAACCCCAACTCTAAAACTCAAATAGCCCACATTTGTGGGCATGACGTGCATACCGTCATAGGACTTGGTATTGCCAATGTGCTTTCAAAAATGAAAGATAGCATTAATGGTACGGTGTATTTTATTTTTCAACCTGCTGAAGAGTCTTTTGAGGGGGCGAAATCAATGATCGGAGATGGATTGTTCCAAGAAATCCGTCCAGATGAAATTTTTGGCCTTCACGTCTTTCCTACTGAGATAGGAACTGTTAGTTCCAAACCCAATGAACTGTTCGCCTATCAGCGAATAATCAGGTTGACATTCGACGATACCATAGATGAAGAAAACTTCGAAGAGTTCTTCAAAGAAACAATGCGACGATTTGTTCGCAACAAAACTGACGGTAAACCCTGGTCTCTAGAGTATTTGACCCATACCGAACATGGATTGATGAATCCGAATACCGTTTATGAGGACTACTTTATCGTAGAACCACATATTTATAGGCTGTACGACGATAAAACCATTTCATTTGAATGTACGTATTACGAGACAGACTTTGCAAGACTGAATACCATTTCAAAACGAATTACCAATAACGTCATCGATTCAAAATATGGTGAGTTTTACATCAAAACATCATTTACGGCTGAGAGGCCAACAGTTATCAATGACCCAAAGTTGACAGGCGAAAGCCTGAACATATTAAAGGATTTATATGGTGAAGACGATGTGAGACCCTTTTACGGTCAGATGCCGTATTCCAACGAAGACTTTATTTACTATCAATATGAAGTGCCAGGAGTTATGTTTCTGTTAGGAGCATCGAATAAGAAAAAAGGAATCTATGCTTTGCCCCATACTTCGGAATTCGAAGTCGATGAGGAAGTAATCAGGGTCGGGGTCAATTATTTCTCAAATTTTTTAACCAAAAAAATCAATACTAATAAATCGTGAAAAAGATTAGCTTAATACTATTTGTTTTATTCTGTTTACAGATATCGGCTCAAGAAATGCCAACGGCAAAAGATTGGCAAAATGACCTAGAGTATCTACACAAGACAGTACATAATGAGTATCCATTTTTATTCGTAAAAACTACCAAAGAAGCTTTTGATACAGAAGTAGAAAAGCTGCACCGTCTCATACCAACTTTGGAACCACATGAAATTATAATTGGGTTTTCCAGAATCATTGCACTATTTAAGTATGGGCATATGGCCGTTGGATATAATATTGAACCCTTCAAGTTTCACTATCTCCCGCTCAATCTATATCAATTTTCCGATGGAATCTATTTGCAAGGGGTACATAAAGACTACCGAGATGTAGTGGGTTCAAAAGTTATTGAAATTAATGGGATTCCTGTACAAACAGCTCTGGACATGGTATACCCTGCAGTCAGTGCCGAGAACTCCCAATACTTTAAAAGTTACGGTATTAATTATCTGACCATTATGGAGGTACTTCATGCCCAAGGGATTACCAACAACCTTGAAAGTTCAATAGAGTTTACTCTGGAGAAAAATGGAAAAATCGTCAAAAAGGTTTTTGATGCCATGCCAACGGGTCAAACCGTACCTCGCCAATATGGATTTGTTTTCGAAGATGAAAACTGGTCGGAAGCCAGGGAACAGGATACCCTTCCACTATATCTAGATAAACTTGAAAAAATGTATTTCTTCAAATATCTGCCCAAGGAAAAAGCAGTTTTCGTCAGGATTAGTCAAATAGAGGACGACCCTACAGAAAAGATGGAAACCTTTTATACGCGTTTATTCGACGTTATTGAAAAAGAAGAAGTTGAAAAATTGATTTTAGATGTGAGGTTAAACGGAGGTGGGAACAACTTTAAAAATAGAACCCTGATCACAAAAATTATTGAAAACAAGAAGATAAATACGATTGGAAGTCTCTTCGTAATTATTGGTAGAAGAACATTTTCGGCTTGTCAAAATCTTGTGAATGAATTGGATAACTATACGAATGTCATCTTTCTAGGGGAGCCAACTGCAGAGAACATCAATTTTTATGGGGATAGTAGACCGGTAATTTTACCGAACACCGGTCATCCCGTGTATTTATCATTTGCATGGTGGCAAGATAAACCGGCTTGGCAGAATGCGGAATGGCTGGCACCCTCCATTCCAATTGAAATGAGCTTTGAGCAATATGCAACGAATAGGGATCCCATGTTGGAAGCTGCCTTAGCTTTTTCGGATACCGATTTTAAACCCAACCCTATGAGGTACATCACCGACCTTTTTGTTAGGGGCGAAATACAACGTTTGGATGAAGAGGTCCCTAAAATGATTAAGGACTCCAAGTATGACTTTTTTGACTTTGAAAAAGAAATCAGTAAAGCAGGGCATCATTTGGTCGATAGTGGCAGACCACCGGCCATTCAGGCCGGAATTGGCGTTTATTCCTTTGTTACCCGATTGTTTCCAAATTCAGCAAGTGCCTGGTTAAATTTAGCTTTTGGTCAAATGAGAGCGGGTCAAATGGCAAATGCTAAATCATCTATAAATAAAGGTATGACTCTAGGTTTGGAGGGTGAGGCAAAAATACGTGCTACAGAGATGCTAAAGGAAATATCTAATTAACAATGTTACATACAGATATTAAGAGTGTATAAATTACTTGTGGCAAAAAAATAGAGTTTTGTATTACGTATAAATAAAATAGTTTCTAAAATGAAATTGACATGATTTCCACATACTACGTACTCGTTTAAACATACAAACTCACTTACATAATAATTTTAGTTCTATTCTACAGTCTTAATTCTTGTGGAAACAACAAAAAAATCATTTGAATTAATAGTCTTCTTTAAGCATTTAGAAGTAATAAGAATAGTAATTTTATAAGTTAAAGAAAACTAAAAAATTATTATCAATTGTATTTTTTTAGAATATCAAAGAGAATAGCTTTTTTATCCATAATAATCTTTTCGGTTTACCTCCTCTCTGCTCAAGAGAAAACGAATAGTGGCTTATCGTACCCTGATTCAATAAACAAATACTTTTTAACTGATAGTACTAAGACCATATCATTTATTAATAATTATATCAAGCAAGCAAGATATAAAAACAACAAGGCAGACCTATTTGATGCTTACCACGCCCTAGAATCGTTTTATTATCAACACAATGATACTCTACAACAAATTAAATATACAGATAAACTATTTGCAGTTGCCAAAGACAATAATTTAAAGGTTCAATTACTCAAAGGTTTTCATTTGAAAAATAATTACATAAAAATGAAATTCGGGCTTGATGATCCAAGAATTTTTGAAAATATATATGAGGCATTAGAAATAGCAAAAGAAATAAAAAGTGTTGTTTGGCAATGTAAGTATTACGATGACATTGCAGGATACTATAAATTAACTGGTGATTTTGAAAAAGCTCTCCATTTTTACAAAAAGAACCTAACTATCTTAAAAGGGATAGCCAGTTCAAAAGACTATAAAGAGTTTAAAATATGGGGTGGAAGTATCGAAAAAACATGTTTGGAACTTGCTGATATACATATTGACTTAAAAGAAATAGATTCCGCTAGAATTTATAACCAAATGGCTAAATCTGTGTTGGACTCTATTGGAGAAAATTATTCAGGAGTTTTTAGATATAGAAATATCATTAATGATTTAGAACTAAACATAATTGAAAACAATATTGTATTGGCAAAAAAAAATCTTAGTGATGCTGCAGAAATAGTACCGAAAACCATCAAGAAAACCTTTCAAAAATATTCCAAATTATATTACTCTGGACTGATCAATTTTCATGATGGAGATTATGAATCAGCCATTTATAGCTTTGAGGCAATTGATACGACTCGTATTGACATTAATCAACGTGCTGGGTTTTATAAAGGTGACCTTTATAAATATTTATATAAATCCTATTTAAAAACTGGGAATCTCAAAAAATCGGATTATTATTTTGAAAAACATTTAACTACTTTGAACGAACAAATAAAGGTTAATAATTCTGTAAATTCCAATTTCAGAAGTACTGAAATAGCCAAATACAATGAAGAGGTAAAAGAGCTGAGAAATCAAAAATCCAAACAACGTTTTTACATAGTAATAATTTTTTTCACATCATTAATCACTATTGTTCTTATGCTTCTTTATTTTAAAAACAAGCAAGATACAAATAAGAAAAAGTTAAGAAACCTAGTAGAGATACTAAAAAATAAAGAAAATAAAACCAAATCAAAATCCATTATTTTAAATATTAAAACCAATGAAATTAAGAGAATAACAGAAAGACTTAACGAGTTGGAGAAAAAAGAATATTTTTTAAGAATTGACTGTACAGCTTCCAATGTCGCTAAGAAACTAAAAACCAATACCACTTATCTCTCCAAAATAATTAATGTGCATTATCACAAAAATTTTACAAATTATATTAATGATTTCAGAATAGAGTACGTTTTGGAAAGACTTAAAAAGGATAAACTTTTTAGAAAATATACCATTCAATCCATGGCCAATGAAATTGGGTTTAAAAGTAAGGAGACCTTTAATTATGCTTTTAAAAAAAGAATGGGAGTTTTGCCTTCAACATTAATAAAAGAACTTGCAAAGGAAGCTGAAAAAGAAATTGGTTGAAATTGAAGATACCCCCTTTCCCCTATTTTTAAAATCATTTAACCTTTTATTTTTAAAGTTCCTTTACTAGGATAAGCATTATATAGCACTTAATATTTCCACAGTTAGATTATTCCTTTTTTAGATGCTTGATTTTATAAATTTAAGCAACAACCTTTTTACTTAAAGAAATTTTTATTGGTAATTGCTGCCCATTGAGCTTTTTACAAATGCTTAAAAATATTGTGGAGTAATGGTTAACAATTTTTAAATATTTAAAATCTAGTTAGTGAAAAGTTTGATAGAAAGTATTGGAATTAATAAAAAAATGAAAACTCAAATACAAAAGTAATTATCCTATATGGGTGCTAGCTGATTTTCATTACCAGTCTTAAAAATGAAAAAAGGCCATTTTTTCTTAAACCTAGCTGAATCTCTCCATCTAATTATTAAACCTGTCGTTTTTATTATGAATCCAATTATGGGTAAAAGTATCTACATAAACATAAATAACAAAATGAAATCCAAATTAACAGTACTCATCATCTTAATATTCACTTTAGCATCTTGTAAATCAGGTAAAAAAACTACAAAATTTAATTCTTCATCTAAAACGTTTGGTTCACTTCAAAATATAGTTGAAAAAAATATCTATCGAATCGATAAAAATGGTAAAAGCGATTCCTTACCAATTACTATTGAAACCCGTATGGAGGAATTGAACGTTCCAGGTATCAGTATTGCGGTTTTTGATAACAATAAAATTATTTGGGCAAAAGGTTTCGGAATAAAAAATAAAAAAACACAGGAAAAAGTACAAGAGAACACCCTTTTTCAAGCTGCCTCCATCTCTAAACCAGTCGCAAGTGTTACCACATTCAAACTCGTAGAACAAGGGAAAATTTCATTAGACGAAGATGTTAATTTAAAATTGGAAAATTGGAAAATTCCTGAAAACCTCTTTACAACAAAAGAAAAAGTGACTGCCAGTCGAATCATGAGTCACACTTCCGGCTTGGGAACATCGGGATTTCAAGGTTATAATAGAAAGAGTTCAATCCCTTCATTAGTGCAGGTTTTGGAAGGTAGTGAAATAACCAATTCAGAACCAGTAAGAGTAATCCAAACACCTGGAGAATCCGAGCTATACTCTGGTGGTGGAATGGAAGTACTGCAATTGTTGATTGAAGACGTTAGTGGACAAAAATTCCCAAAATTGACAGAAAAATTAATTTTTGAACCCCTCAAAATGAAAAATAGTTCCTTTAACTATCCATTGCCAAGAAAATTGAGTGCATTGACTTCAAATGGGTATGATTCTAATGGTAAGGTCATTGATGGCGGGTATCATATTTACCCTGAGAAAGCTGCTGCAGGTCTTTGGACTACATCATCTGACCTAGCCAAATTTATGATTGCACTGGGTAAATCTTACAGAGGGGAAAGTGGTGGGGTTTTAACACAAAGTTCAGCGATAAAAATGTTAGAAAGAGTCCCTAATGCTGGCGGAACGGGTATAGGGATTGATGGAAAAGGAGAAGCTTTCCGTTTTAGACACTCTGGTGGAAATGCAGGTTTTAATTGTTACGCTGTTTCTTTTGCAAACATGGGAAGAGGTGTAGTAATCATGACAAATTCAGATAATGGATTTCCCTTAAATCATGAAATTGTAAGGGCAATTTCCAAAACTTATAACTGGCCAGCCATGTGGATGCGGGAATAGTACAATTTTTATGCCTTTTGAATATTATTAGAAACAAGAATTGTCCCTCTAGCAAATGAAATTATCTTATTGAAAAATATCAACTCTTTTAAGTAAAAACCTAAAATAAATCAAAATGAAATTATTTGAATCCAACCAGAATAAAACGACGTTATTGAAACTCTTTTCTTTACTGATTTCGATTATTTGCTTCTCTTGTTCCAGTCCGAAAAAAGAAAACGACTCGGCCGAAATTGCAAATGATATCGACCGCTATCTCAAAAAAGCAATGGAATTGCACAACATACCCGGTTTGGCCTTGGCAGTTGTGGAGGGGGACGAGATTATCTATGAAAAATACTTTGGAGTAGCCTCTCTGAAAGACAGTAATCTGGTCAAAGAAAACACCCTTTTCAGGGTTTACTCCGCAACAAAGCTTATTACCACTACCGGAATATTTCAGCTTGTTGAAAATGGAGAACTAAACTTGGAAGACAGGATATCCAAATACCTGGATAGTTTGCCATCTGCATGGCGAGATGTCAAAATTAAAAATCTACTAAGTCACTCCTCCGGTTTGCCAGATATTATTCGGTATGAAAGTACGCTAACCGATCAAGAATTGATGGAAAAATTATCTAAGGATGGGATGGAATTTGCTACGGGAACTCAATTTCGTTATAACCAGACAAATTACTGGTTGTTAGCCCAAATCATTGAAAAAATTACAGGATTGACATTTGATGAATATATTCTAAAAAACCAGTTTGCTAATGCTAGCAAGGGTGTTTTATTTTCTTCAAATTCCAATGAAACAATTCCCAACAAGGCAACTCGATATCACTATAATGGTAAATCCAAATCATTCGAAAAAGATACTAACAACAGCGGTATTAGAGGTCATTCAGGCAACGGCTTGAACATAACCCTCAATAAGCTCATAGACTGGGACAAACAACTGAAAAACAATAAGCTACTGAATGAAAGAACAAAGTCTATGATGTGGTCACCATTCAGCTTCGAACAGAATTTCAGGTATCAAAAAGACAATTTTTTACATGGTTGGCACAATTATCAAGTAAATAATCTAGACTCATATGGTTTTTCCGGTGGAAATTTAGCAGCGTATAGATATTTTCCGAAGGACAATACAAGCATCATACTTTTATCCAATGGTTATCAAATCGAAGCCTACGATATCATCATAAACGATATAGCCAGAATTGCTTTGCCTGAGTTAAGAAAAAAAGATTTGGTGCTTGAAGAGAAGATAATGCAAACGGTCTTAAACGGCGACTATGAAGAGTCTTTGCGATATTTCACTAAATTAAGGGAACAAAACCCCAACTCACTTTTTGACAATTTAAGGTTAAATATTAATGGTGTTGCCAATTCCTATGTATGGAACGAAGAGCCAAAGAAAGCACTAAAAGTCTTCGAATTGAATGCGGAAGCCAATCCAGAGTGGTGGATTGCCATGGCAGGTTTAGCTGAAATTTATGAAATACAGAATGACAGTCTAAATGCAATTAAATACTATCAACAAGCCCTAATGTTGAATGAAAAGAATGAGTATGATTATAACGAACTGATGAAAGACAAAATAAACGAGTTGAAAAAATAGCAAATGAAGAAAATTCTCAATTTGACAATAGTATTTCTTTTGATGGTAGGCTATCATTTCAAATCCGTGGCCCAAAACGTTGTTGAAAGTTACGACCCTATAAAAAATGACAGCCTAAGAATCGGAAAAGAAGAAAAGGACTTCTTACCCTTTATCGCCAAGGGGTATACGCTAATGCTCCCAAAGAATCAGGAAGTTAATGGCGTGCTTATTTTCTTGGAAGATTCCGGGTATGACAAGAAGAACAAAAATTCAAAGCAGATTTACGATCAAGCCTCCGCTAAGGGCTTTGCAGTAATTTCGGTATCAACGAGTATTCCTTTCGACTTCTACTTTTCCAAGTCATCAATACTGTCTACACATAATCTACTTCAAGAGGTCTTTATCGAACATACCCTGCCAAACAAAAATATTTATTTCATTGGGGCCGGTTTGGTAGGACATAGAGCAATGAAATATATAGAGTTTATTCAAGCCGGGGATTATGATTTTACACTCAATTTAAAAGGATTGGTCATTTGTAACCTTACTATGGATTGGACAAGAAAGTGGCATCAACATAAACGGGACATCAGAATAAATCGTATCAATCTTTGGGAACCTAGATTTATCAACTTTATGTTGGAAACACATATGAAAGGTACGCCAGATACTGCGCCTGAAGCCTATCACGATTTCTCATCTTACAGCTATTCGGACGATAAAAATAGAAACATTGGATTTTACAAAGACTATGCGGTAAGGGTCTATATAGAACCTGCCATAAAATATAGACTTAAAAAATATTTTAGGACCTTATATGAAAACAATTCCACGGATATGGTAGGTTTTTTAGCCGAACTGGAATTGGTTGGAAATGAAAACACCGAGCTGATAGTTTTATACCCCGAAAACAATCTAACACAAGAAAAGAATACCCAATCTACTTGGAATGCCATTGATAAAAACAACCTTATGGATTGGATTTATGCCCATACCAAGAAATAAACTAAAAGCAATAATTATCAATAGGAGTTATATCTACATTTTTGTTTAGGACCTGCTTCAAATTGACAATGCAGTAGGTACCTGAAAACTAAAAATTAAATGGAGAAAAAGACTGAACATTTAGTTTTTGGAATTGCCGTAATTTCAATTTTGAATGGGGTTATGGGGCAATTCGAACAGGAGAATTTCTTGGATCCATTGAATGAAGGTTTATTGAGACTAAATGAGTTGCGTGATATGTCATCAAACTGACCTAATTTGGATTTATTTCGAAAGTTCCCTACCCTTATATTTAGTAAAATCCGTGAACTCGTCCTTGAACCCGTTAAACGGTTCTTCCTCTTTATAGCCTTTGCCTCCCAATATATTTCCAAGGGCATAGACACCATTACGTAGAAGACGTGCTTTTTTGTTGGCCATCTGTTTTTGGGAAACAGAAACCAAGGCTTGCTTCAACCCGTTCTGCATATGGTATTCTAATTGCTGCAATGGGAGATTTGGCCTTACCCCGTCCAACACGAAGAGATAGGAAGCCTTTTTGTACTGCCCCCGCTCTATTAAATGTGTAGCCCAGAGGTTTCTTAAATTGTCGCGCCCAGAGGTTTTAATGTCTTTCAAGATTTCCGATTGTCCTTTCAGCACTATGTTAAAGTCTTTTGACGATTCCAAATAGGCCTGGGTTTTCGGGGCAATCGGAACGCTTACCGTATACTTGGAATATATGGAAGCGACATACAGTTTTTCTTCTATTTTCTCAAAATAAAAACCCTTGGCATTGAAAAATTCAACATAATCTTTTGGGGATTTTTCAAAGGATACCAGCATGCGCTCCGTATATTTATGATAGGATTTCAAGGCCGAACGTTCGAACCTTTGCCTGTATTTCTGTGCCATGGCCCCGTAAACGTTCGGGAACATCAACGGCAGGAATATCGCCGTCGGGTCTGGACGGATTTCCTTTTCAGACTTATAGTTTAAAAGTCTGTCCAATATTCTTTCGTTCTCCTTGATAAAGAATGGGGAAGGGTAAAAATCGATTTGCTTGGGTACCTGTACTTGACCCAAGTTCAGTTTGACACTATGTCGACGGGAATTTGAATAGGTCAGACTTCCCTTTTCATGTTTGACCCCTACACTCTGCATAAACTCGTAAAGTACCGCTCTTTGATTCGGTGCATCGAACAAACGTTTGTCGCTTGCCTGCTTTATCAGTGCCACCTTCCGATTCAGTTCCTTTTCCTCCCTGAGTTTTTCGGTAACATTTAACCTGTCCTTTACAACATGGAATTGTTTTTCCAATAGTTCGCTCAATTCTCTATTTCCCATATGCAGGTACTTTTTGAGAAATTGAAAACGTTCAGATTTGGCAATTTCTTCAACTATAAGTTTTATGGGCATACTTTCGATATGTTCGGAGAAAAGTAGTTTTCTACCCAAATTTTGATAGGCGTCCCTATAGGCTTCCTTGATGCACTTTTGAAGCTCCAGTTTTAGCTGTTCACTTTCCCCGTTCATCTGGGTATATTCGCTTTTGAACAATTCAGGGTTTTGTCGGATTCCGATATGAGGTGCTATTTCCTCTGCCCTGAAGACATGGCCTGATTTGTCATAGACGGTAAAATTCATGGGGTCGCCTTCTTCATTGTAATCAAGTTTGCAATCCAGTTTTTGATAGGATTTCAGGATGTCCGGAAGGTGTTCCGGGTTTATGGTCTTAAAAAGCTGGTAGGTTGTATGCAGTTGTTTTTCAAGTCGCTTTTTGACCAGCGGCAATAGTTTCGAGCTTTGGTTCTTCTCAAAAACCTTTTGCACTTTCGGGCCGCTCAACTGTGGATGTACGGTAGAGCCGTTGATGAACCTTGATTTGTAGCCATCCTCTACCTTTACGCCATAGGATACCCCTATCCTACCGTTTCGCTCGACCGTCCTTAGCTCAATATGATGGTTCTTAAGATGTTGGGCAAGTTCCTCAAAGCTTCTAACCTTATACTTTTGCAGGGCGATGTTCACGATGTCCTGTATGTAGAACCTGACCCCGTTCTCGTCCCGGTGCCGGAATTCGGGCATTTCATATTTCGGAAGTTCCTTAGTCCGTTTCGTATCGGGCGACGGGGAAAGATTGAACTCTTTTTCGAGATGTTTCTGGGTGGCGATACTCCTTCTGATATCGTTGGACAGGTTTATCTGTAAACAGTCTTCCTTGATGGTGGACGAAACGATATGCACATGCTCGTGCTTGGTATCGTGATGGCGGATAACGACAAAGGGCTGTCCGCCATAGCCCATATGTTCCATATACTTTTTGGAGAGTTGGAAGAACTCCCTATCGTCCAGATGTTCGCCATGGGGAAGGTTTAGGGAGATGTGTACGTACCGTTTTTCGGAACCGTGCCGGTTGCCAAGATGGTACAGTACCCTACCGAAAAACTCCAGGTCCGTATCCGTATCCGAATAGGTGTTCTGGAAACCGAGTACGGTACGTTCTTCTTTCTCAAGGACGTACTTCAGTACGCCCTGCACGCTTTTCCGATAAAGTACCCTGGCTATCATTTTATTTTTTGGCGTTGATGGTTTCAATGAGTTCGAGCATCAGTTCACTGGCCGTGCGTATCTCCCTTTCGAGATCGGCGTTCGGGCTGCGCATGTTCTTGTAGTTAGCCACCTTGACCAATTGGTTGATGTTGGTGCCTATCCTGTTTATCTGGTAACTGAGGTTGGAGAGGCTATCGGGAATTTGTTTTTCTTTTGTAGTTTTTCCGTTTAGAATGAGCTTTCTTAAGAAGGGGCCGACCGTTCCCCTTTTATTGAAATCAAGGTTATAGGATTGCAGGATGGTCCTTACCTTTTCCAGTTCCGTACCGTTGAACCTTAACGTTATGGCATGCTCCCTTTTCCTGTCTCCCAAACGTTTTCTGCCGCCTTTGTTCCTGGCCATTTTTTGATACGATTTTGTTTATCCCGTGCCCGCCAGAAGCAAGGTTTTCACTTCGTCAGAAGTAGGCGTTTTGCGGTGCGCAAAACATCACTTGCTATCCACCTTCGTGGATAAATATATATAATCGAATCGGATTATAACAATCTAATTATCAATATTTTAAATCGTAAAACCATGTAGGACCAATAGAAACCATTTGAGACCAATCAAAACATTTAACTGGTCTAATATGGTGTAACGGAAATGAAAGAAATCAATGAAATATTACAATATTTTTATGGGTAGGGGAAGGAAAGGGCGGACGGTCGTTGCGCCGTTCGGACTTTCGGGCGTTTCGAGGGGGTCCTGCGAAACAGGAGGAGAAAGACTTTCCAAGCGGGACGGCGGAGCGTGTCCGCAAGGGAAGGATTGAAACGAAGGGTCGTAAGACTTCCGCCGGAACTTGGGCTTATTTCTTACTAGAAATTAAAATTTTATTGAGCAAAAGAATTCCTATTATTTGTATGAAATGGAACATATTTTTGAATGATATATGGCGTTATTTTACGTAAGGTTTCCCCATTTACTGGATGTAGTCCAGGGGAGGTGAAAAATTCATGTTCATCTTCTTCATTCCTATAATACCAAATCAAAGGTTTTCCCTCATCTGAAAAAAATTGATATGCAGCGTTCACTTTTACTTTTCTCATATTTTTTAATTCCAAAGGATCCAATGGCTTGACTTGTGTTCCATATTCGGATAATGGGCTTCTGTCGCAGGAAATAGTTACATAAAGTGAATCTGCCCAAGTCATGCATTCTAGATATTCTAATCTATTCTTGGAATTGGCATACCATTTTTGAAAGTCACTAATCATTATAATTAATCCTGAAGCAATACTAATTATTACTATCAATTTTTTCCAACCCTCTCTATTTACATTCCTTTTGTTTTTTTGCGGTTTTCCGTTTTTAGGAATACCAGTTGGATTTCTTCTCACAAAGTCCGAATAACTTTCAAAACCCAAATACTTACAGAATAACTCCACACTTTCCGCTTGAGGAATACCATGCTTTCTTTTCTGATTGACATATCTATCATAAGCCCTTTCGAGGGTTTTTGAACTTAAATCGCTGTGGTCACTAACATGCTTAGATAAAGCAAATCTTGAATGAGACGCATGTTCCTTCTTTGCCTTCTCAAATACCATCCGAACAATTTCAGCTATTGTGTTTTCATCCATTGGATTAAAAATACAATTTTCAATAGACAAATTTTAGACCTAAGACCTTCTTATTTATTGATTTAACTGGAGTCTATAAGATGTCTATAATAAGTCGATTCTGTGTCTGCAAAAAAAATTACATCTTCATTTTACTTTGCTGTGAGGATGATTTACAGCTGTGTTTAGCTAACATATTATTTCTAGAAAATCATTCTTTCGGAAATCTATAATGCGGTTGGTATTTGGCCAATTGGAAAGTAGCAAGAGACTGCCGCATAAGATTTCCACTTTCCAAAAAAAGGAGTACTCCAAACTCTAACAGGGTTGGTAAAAATAAAACTGGGGAAGTCCCGGATAGCCGCACCTATGTCTAATTTTTTAAAACAAATATTATGAAAAAAGTAATCATAGCCGTAATGGCACTAGTTTTTAATATGTTTTTGATTTCTTGCACAGATGATACTATTGCAGAAGTAGATGGTCTTTATAAGGTTAATGCTACAGAAGGAGATGATGGTAATCCACCTCCACCTCCACCAGATAACTAGATGTGTGCGAATATTTTCGCATTTATTTAAGCTATGCCTTTAGGTGTAGCTTTTTTTTTGGATATTTTTAAGAAAAAATTGATTTTGAAAATCTTTTATTGTTTTCTTTTTATTGCGTTGTTTATTTCTTGCGACATAAACAAGGGCAAAAACGTTATTGCCCATATCGATTTAAGGGATACTGTCTTGTTTTATTATTATATCTCCAAAGACAAAACTTTTCCTTTGGAACAGCGTCAAAAAGCAATTAATAAATCATTTCAATATGTAGATAAAGATAGTAAGGACACTATTTATTTTGAAGTTCTTTATCAGAAAAACTCAATGCATTTTTCGTTGAAAGAGTACGATAGTCTTTTGATTTTCAATAAACTCTTATTAAAAACCACCAATGAAACTAAATCTCAATTTGTTTTAGGAAAGCAGTATTATTTAATGGGTTATTATTATAGTGAAGTTGTCAACATTCCTGATAGTGCTTTCAATAATTACAATCGTTCAAAGAATTATTTTGAGAGGCTAATGGATAGTAGCCGAATAGGAAAAAATCTTTTAAATATGGGCACCATTCAGAAAGATAAAAATGATTTTTTTGGTAGTAAAGAGACGCTGACAGAATCCTTAAATTATTTAAGTACTAAAAAAGACTATACTTATATTGTTCAGTGCTATAATCTTTTAGCGACGAATCATAGAAAGCTTTTAAATTTTGATGATGCTTTGAAATATTATGCTAAAGCCATTAGAATGACAGATTCACCAACTGATAAGCTTATTTTCCTAAATAATTTAGCCGCAACTTACATTGACAACCAACAATTTGAATTAGCCGTTGACATTTTAGATTCTATATCTAGTGCAAAAATGTCCATTAGTAGTCAAAAAGAATACGCAAGAGTTTTAGACAATCTTGCCTATGCAAAATGGCTTTCAGGCGATAAAATAAAAGAGAGTGAATTTCAAAAACCTTTGCAAATAAGAATTCAAAATAATGATAAAAGGGGCCAAATTGCAAGCTATACTCACCTAGGAGAATTCTACAGCGAGAACAATCCAAGAAAAGCGACATCCTATTTTGATTCAGTAATTCAACTTTCTAAAATTCTTAATGTACCAAGAGCGGAAAAGGACGCATTAATGTTCTTAATGAAACTTGATTCAAAGAATATCAAAGTACGAAATCGTTATGTCTTATTACAAGATAGTTTATATCAACAGGAGCTAAAAGTGAAGACTCAATTTGCCAAATACAAATATGATGATAAGGTAACACAAGAAGAAAATTTGCGTCTTGAAAAGGAAAATGCAGAAAAAGAATTGGAGGCAAATAATCAAAGAACTCAAAAGATTATATATCTAGGAGGTTTTATATTTACGATTTCAGTTCTTGGTCTTTCCCTCTTTGGTTTCAAACAACGCAACAAAAGACTAAAGGAGGAAAGCAAAGCGGAGAAGCTAGCCGCGATTCACGACACAGAAGCGGAACTCTCTCGAAAGTTACATGATGACCATGGAGGCAAATTAAATCAGTTAATGTCACTCATACAGCGAGACGCGGACAAAGACCTGATTTTAGATAAAACAGAAGAACTTTATAATCATACCAGAGACTTTTCTAGAACCTTAAATTCGGTAGATACGGGTCCAGATTTTTGGAACATTCTTAAAGCCACTTTAGAATTTGCAAAACCCGCAGAGGTTGAAATGATGTTTAACGGAGGCAAAGAATTAAATTGGTCAACGGTAAGTAATCAGTCAAAAACCATTCTTTTTAAAGTGCTGCAAGAACTAGTCATCAACATGGCAAGACATAGTAAAGCCCAACAAACAATAATTATCTTTAAAGACCAAAACAAAACACTCCATGTATATTACGTGGATGACGGGGTGGGAGCTTCAAAAGAAGCCTTGTATAGAAAAAATGGACTTCAGAATACGGAAAAGCGTATTCACGCCATAGGGGGAAGTATTATTTTTGATTCAGAAGATGGAAAAGGCTTTCGGGCCGAAATCCGAATTCCTAATTAATATAGTGCAACATGTTCAAAAAAGTAGTCTTAGCAGAAGATTTTCAAGGAGAAAACCAAGGTATCGCTGAGGCCTTGCGTGAAAAATTGGCCATTAAAGAATTACAAAGTGAACTGTATTGCGATAAGACGATTACTCGGCTAAAAGTAGCCTTTAAAAATAACGATGCGTATGAGTTATTGATTACCGATTTGTTTTTTGAGGAAGACCACATAGACCGAAAGTTGACATCAGGTTTTGAGCTTATTTCAGCAGCAAGAACCTTGCAGCCTAGTTTAAATATTATTGTGCACTCTATGGAAAACAATCCCATACGAATCAATACGCTTTTTAAAGAGCAAAAAATTAATGGTTATGTATGCAAGGGTCGTAATGGTATGGTGGAGCTGGTCAATGCCATTAACGAAGTGTACCATAATAGAACCTATGTGTCCCCGCAGCTAAATTTGAACGTTCCCCACAATGTGGTAGAATTGGATGATTTTGACCGTGCTATATTAAAAGAACTCGCTAACGGCCTTACAAAAAAAGAGGTATCTGAAAAGTTTAAAAAAGAGAAGATTACCCCTAACAGTGAAAGCACGATTGATAAACGAATAAGCAGGCTCTATGATGAGTATGAGGCCAAGAATACTACAAATTTGCTATTTAAGCTTGCGAAGGAGGGCAGAATTTAACTCCTAACGTTTCTTATAAACTTCATAAAAGTTAAACAAATTTTAATCCCTTACAGATATCTGTAAGGGATTGTCTTTTAATAGGTTTAGGTTTGAAGATTAATAATTTTAAATAAAATATTATGGCAGTAAAAAACACAGAAACAGGAGAAGTCCATGTAGGTTATAAAGGTGGAGAAACAGGATGTGGTTTAGATACATCAGCTAGTCATTGGGTAAGTTCGACAGCGGCAATCACCTGTGATAGAAACGGATGTAAAAATTAACTTATGTAATGAAAATAGTTCTATTCTTTTTTATAACAGTGATTTTTTCTATTTTCAATATCGATTTAAAAACAAATGTTTACATCTGCAAAGGAAAAGGAAGCAAGAAATATCACTACGTAAAATCATGCAGAGGCCTCTCCAACTGTTCAACGAATGTGTATCTGGTATCATTATCCAAAGCCCGAGAAATGGGTAGAACTCTTTGTGGTTGGGAGGATTGATTTTTGAATCAAATTTATAAAAAAGAACAGTCGATAGCTGTTCTTTTTTTTATGCCTTACGGATATCTGTAAAGAATTGAAAAATAATGGGATTAGGTTTGAAGAACTAGAAATCTAATCTTGAAAAAATGGGGTACAGAAGAGGATATTATAAAAAAGATGGCACGTATGTTCAAGGTCATTTTGTAAGCAAGGATCACGGAGGAAAAAGACGAAAGAACACTAACAAAAAGGGATGTTTGGGAGTTTTGCTATTGTTACTGGTTACTTTTTTTAGTTTCTCCTGTGAAACGGAATCTACTTGCCAGTCTAGGAATTGTGCAGATTTTGCCAACCAGGCAAAAGCCCAAGCCGCTTTTGAAGGGGATAAAGTTGTTATTCAAATTTAGATCGAGACAATGATAACATAGCCTGTGAAAACGGCAATTACTAAAATATGGAGAAAGTAAATATATCAGTAGGGTTAAAGAGCCATTTTCTTAGGCTATATCAAATGGCATTTGCAGACGATAATTTTGACTTGCTAGAATTAAAAATGCTTTACAAGTTCGCAGAGGAAAGGGGGATTAGTAAAGATCAGTTAAATGAAATTCTATTAAACCCTTCCCAAGAGTCATTTGTTCCGGATTCTTTAGAAGAGAAAATAGAGTACTTGTATGACTTGGCACTTATGATTTGGGCTGACGGAATTGTTACTGAAGATGAAACCAATACCCTGAAAAAGTACTGTTTAAAATTTCAATTTTTAGAGGAAAATATTAATGATATATGTGAATTTCTTCTTAAAAATGCAAAAGTGAAAGTTTCTTTAAAAGAACTAATAGACAAAATGCAAGACTGATATGGGATCTTTAAAAAATATATTCTCTATTAAAAAGAGTACTCCGCAGGAAGTTGAAAAACCTATTGAGGAAGATGTTAAAAAAATAAAACTTTCATTTTTTGAAAGTGGTTATGGTTCATCTAAGCAAGCATCTGGTAATCATATCATATTTAAGGCATGTTTGCAAGATGTCTATATGGATTATAAGGGTAAATGTAGGGAAGATGAAAAGTTGCAGAAAGAATTAAAGGAACCCTATGTGCAGGAAAGAGGTAAGTATGAAATTGAACTAAAGAAAAGGAAAACGGTAAAAGGCATTATTGAGGAGGTTATAGTGAATTTGGAAGAAAAAATAAGAACTTTCAAGAATGAAATAGCCGATGTAAAGCATAATCCTGAAAAATATGTGGAGGATGCTGACAAAAAACCTAAGGCTCAATTTTATATTGGTTTGTTTGTGTTGATTCCGATAACATTTTATTTGCTGGTATTCTACATTTCCGCCTCTTACTCCGCTTTCTTTAAAAATTTTGACACAGAGCAGCTTACAAATGCAATTTTTGATGCCAATGCCTTGACCAAGGCAATAAATGATGGTTGGCAAGAAGGTATTTTTGTTGCAACCATTCCCTTTGCATTTATGGGGTTAGGTTATTTGATACACATGTTTCAAAAACATAAGAATTGGTTGTCTTACGTGAAGATAGCAACCTTATTTGTGGTCACTTTTATTTTCGATGCCATACTGGCCTATCAAATTGAAAAGAAGATTTATGATATAGAGAAAACCCTTAATTCATCTGAATTTAATGTACGGATAGCTTTTACAAAGGTTGAGTTTTGGGGGATCATCTTTGCCGGTTTTGTAGTTTATATTATTTGGGGTTTGGTGTTCGATTTTATAATGAAGGAATATGACAACTTCGATAAAATCAAAACTTTTATTAAATCTAAGCGCGAAGAAATTAAAAACTATGAACAAGAAATTACAGAACAAACGGAAAAGCTTGGGCCTATAAAAGAGGAGATTTCAGGTATAGAAGGAAAAATAAGCGACCTACAAAGAACTATAGATGGGTTTGTTTTTTCCAACAAAAAGTATCTCACCTATCATGCTGAATATGTGAAAGGTTGGTTTTTAGGCATTGCTGATAATTTTGATGATTTAAAAAGAAAAGACCAATTATTAAACCTTTGTACTACTGAGGAAAAAAAGCATTTAGAGGAACATGATATTGCCGATGAAAGTTATGAAGGGCGTTTGTACAAATTAATTAACTAATAAAATATGAAAAAGTACATCCAGTATTTCTTAGCCTTGATATTTTTAAATCTTACACTTCTTTCGTGTAAAGAAGAGCCAAAGACAGAGGAATTTATTCATGAGCATGATTTTCCTAAAGTGGCCGTAAATTCTAACTTAAATATAAGTGTGCTTTTGGATTTGTCGGATAGGATAAATCCTGAGAAATATCCTTCACCGGCAATGGATTTTTTTCAAAGGGATATTGGTTATTTAAAGGCGGTTGCAGAGAATTTTGAGTCCCATATCATGAATAAGAGGTTGATAAAAATAGACGACAAAATTCAGGTATTCATTGATCCAGAACCGTCTGATAAAAACCTAAACCAAAAACTGGAAGCTCTTAAGATTTCTTTTGACAAAAGTACCGTTTCTAAGGAAGCAATCTTAGCAACCTGTATTAAATATGATAGTATTTCTTCACTTATATATGAAGCTGCCATAAAAGATGACCACTATGTAGGCTCAGATACGTGGCGTTTTTTTAGGAACAAGGTAAATGATTACTGTATTGAAGAGGGCTATAGAAATATTCTGGTGGTTTTAACAGATGGCTACATGTACCATAAGGACACCAAAATAAAGGAAGAAAATAGAACTACCTATTTAACTCCTAAGGAAATTAGGGATTTTGGGTTTAACAAACCAGGTTGGAAAGACAAGTTTGAACAGCAAGATTTTGGTTTTGTGGCTGCCAATAATGACCTCAATAATCTTGAAGTATTGGTCTTGGGTATTAACCCAGATGATAAAAACCCCTACGAGGAAGATGTTATCAGAGCCTATTGGACCAAGTGGCTAACTGAAATGAATGTCAAAAACTTTGAAATAAAACAAGCGGACTTACCTTCAAACATGAAGAAGGTGATACAAGATTTTATTTTGAAAATAGATTAATTATGGAATACTCAAAGTCAGTATTAATTAGATGAAGTAAGGTTATTTAGATTCCATAATATGAAAATAAACGAATATTACATCAAAGCTAGATTGTTTCCGACAATATTAATTTCTATTCCAGTTCTCAGCTTGTATTATTTTGGCTTTAGCGAAAAACTAATAGAATTTACGACTTTTTTGGAGGGTTATGAATGGGCTAGCGACATAACTCTTTCGATTGCAATAATCTATTTACTTGTGCAAATCAATCGACTAATTTCAAAAGAACTATTCCAAAATATATTCTTCAAAGAAGAATTAAATATGCCAACAACCAATTTTCTTCTTAATTCAGATACCTCTTTAGCAAAATCAATAAAATCTCAATTAGCCCAAAAAATAGCTGCTGACTTTAACATTCACTTACTAGATTCAACTTCTGAAAACGAGAACGAAGAAGAAGCTAGAAAAACTATTTCAAGTGCAGTGGCTCAAGTCAGAAATGTTACTAGAAATAATTCAATCCTACTTCAGCACAATATTGAATATGGCTTTTTAAGAAATCTGACTGGCGGTAGCGTTTTAGCTGTTGTAATTTCAATAATTAATATCTTTTTGTTTCAATATACTTTTCCAAATCCTTTTGCATTCAAACTTAATTTTGTCTTTCTAAGTATCTACATTTTGCCAATTATTTTGAGTAAGTTTTTGATTAACAAATATGGTATATACTACGCAAAGATTTTATTCGAACAATATTTAAAAAAATAAATGAAATGGATTTTAGTATTGATATGCTATCACTTGGCAATGCAGATTGCAATATAATATGGACAAAAGCAGAAAACGCTGACTTTGTAACAATAATTGATGGTGGTAACCCAAAAGACGCAAAAACAATTATTGAGCATTATGAAAGCTATATAAAACCACACATCTCTAATGATAGTCCAATATTAATAATTAATACCCATCCTCATTCCGACCATATCGGTGGCTTGGTAGATTTAGTTCATTATTTTAAAAATAAGATTGTTCGATTCTATTACAATGACCCAACAGACTACATCGAAGAAGTAAAAAGAAATGAAATAAAAAGCTTAAATGAATCATTTTTGTATTCGAACCAAAGAGTTAAAAAGCTTTTTGCCTCATTACAACAGTCTGATGACCTAAGTGATATTCTAGCACAATATGGAATTTCCAAATTAGAAGCCTTTTCAGACAATAATCTAGACCATAATTTATTTGAATTTGTTGGTCCTTCAAAAACATTTTATTTAGAGCAGCTTGGATATTTTACAAACATTGACAATCTAAAAACATCAGGTTCTAACATTCAACCTCAAAGCGTCATTAATGAAGTTCTAGAAGGATTAAATTCTTGCGATATAGTTGATGAAAAAAATGATGCTTCCGCAGAGAATTTGACATCAGTCTTGACAAAATTTATTGATTCCAGTAATCGAAAGTACTTATTTACAGCAGATGCTGGAGTTGATGCTTTTGAGTCAGCAGTGAGTAATGGATATAATATTAAAGATTTACATTTTTGCCAATTACCGCATCACGGAAGTAGAAGAAATGTAAGTACGAATTGGATTAGTAATTTCAATCCTAAACGATTTTGGGTTTCCGCAAATGGAAGCAAAAAACACCCTAGAAAAGCTGTTATCAGTTGTATAAAGAAGAACTTACCTGACTGTAAAATATATAGTACTCATAAAACAGGAACTATACATATTAATTCTAAAGTCAATCTTTTCCCTGAGAGGAATTGGAGTGCAGCGGAGCCGTTATAAAAGTTGATGAAAAAAATTATATCATCATTCAATTTTGGCTAAACTATTACCTGGAGATAAAATATAATGTTTTTATCTATTAAAGAACTTTTGTACAATCTATAAACATTAATAATATCATGGCTTGGGGATTTAGAAGAAGAATTAAAATCATTCCTGGAGTGCATTTAAACCTTAGTAAAAGTGGTATTAGCACTTCTATCGGTATAAGAGGTGCAAATGTTACGCTGGGGAAAACGGGTGCTTATTTGAATACAGGAATTCCAGGGACTGGAATGTATCATAGACAAAAATTGTCTGACAATAGGCCGGACAATGAAAAAAATCAATTTGTTCCAGTAGAACATTCTGAACAACATATTTATGCGGAAAAGGAAATCATAAGTGCAGATGTTAAGGAGATTACAAGTCAAGATATGCAAGGAATTAAAGATTCCATTTTATTGGCACATCAACAAAGAATCGAACTTAACCGGGACCTTCAAAAAGTTAGGTCCAAGTTGGCGTCAACAAAATTAAAATTAACAACAAGCTACTTATTGCTATATGGCCTTGTTAGCAAAGGAATTCCAAAGAGGATTAAAGCTGATATTTCAGCACAGAAACAAGCGATTTTAGAACTTCAGAATCAAATAGAAAATTGCTTTGTTAATCTAGAAATAGATTTTGATGAGGAATTTGATTTGAAGTACAAAAAACTTGTTTCGACCTTTAAAAACTTATGTAACTGTCAAAAAATTTGGGACGTTACCAGCGCAAGCCTTCAAGATACAGTTAAGTCAAGATCATCTGCGGGAACATTAGTTGATAAAAAAGAGGTGCGATTTGGGTTTAAAAAGCTACCTGATGTAAAATACAATTTTGATGCTATGTTCTTTAAAAATGCCAATGGAGCAGACCTATATTTTTACCCCAATTTTATTGTAATGTTTTCTTCCAAGCAAAAATTTGCTATTATAAGTTTCGAAGAGTTGGATTTTTATCATCGTAGTGTTCGTTTTACTGAGACAGGTAAAATCCCCAATGATTCTAGGGTAATTGACAGAACTTGGGCAAAAGTCAATAAAAACGGCACTCCAGATAAACGGTTTAAGGGTAATTACCAGATTCCTGTTGTCAAATATGGGGAGATTCAAATATCAACAGTTAGTGGTGTCAATGAAGAATATGAATTTAGTAATTATGAATTTTCTGAAGATTTTGCCAATGCTTTCATGGATTATCAAAACTTATTAAAGGCTTCTGGTAAATCATGATTTTCATCTCAATTTAAACCCCAAATAAACCGGTAAGTGGTCCGATATTTTTCTCGCCATTTCCAGGTTTTCACATTCCCTTACAAAATCAATGACGCCGTTTTCGGTTTTAGCAATGGTATTGGAGTAGAATATATTATCTATAGCATGATTGCGATAGTCAAAACCATCACAAGCTCTTTTTAAGGTCGTTTTTTGGTTGGTAACGGCAGATGAGTAGCCTTGTTTCTTTAAAGGGTCAAATATTGGGTTTGCATCATCAACATTAAAGTCGCCTGCTAAAATGACAAATCCTGTAATATTGTTGTTCATGTATTGGGTAAGTGCGATAATTTCGGCCTCTGGGTTTTTGTTATAAGGCCTGGAGTGAAAGTTGATGAGAATCAATTTTTTATCAGCAATATAAAAATCTAAGAAAAACGGTTCCCTGTCAATTAGGGCATCCAGTTCTTTTAATAACCTGCCTCTATTCTTAATTTTAATATGTTCGGTTTTCCAAACAAACGCATAACGCTCTGATGCATATTTAGTCCCGTTCGTGGGGTCGCTGATTACATAATCCCATTTAGCACCTTTTCTATTTAATAGATCAGAGAGTTTGGCAACAGCCTGTGCACCTCCATATCCTGAAACTACTTCTTGTATGGCTACAATGTCTACATCTCTTACAACCTCTGCAATTTGTTCCAATTCATGATTGCTTTTGGTCTTTCCAAAATCTTGAATGTTCCATGAGACAATGGTGATTTCATTCTGCTGTGAAAAAATTTGGACTGAAATTAATAGAATGAATAAGAGTAGTATTTTCTGAAACATAAGTTTGCGTTCAATGAAATGCAAAGCTATTGAAAGTTAAGGTTATTGGTTTACGTAAATCTGTAATCAATACTTGAGTGAGTTAAATAGACTACTTAAACAACTCATAAAAATAGTATATTTGAGCCGAATAATGCTACTAATCGGCTCATGAAATACAATTGGCAACAAAAAGATTGGCCTAATTTTCAATACAGCATAGAGGCTATTGAAAATTTGCTTTATGATTTTTTTCAACGGACAGGTCGTATCGGTGGAGTTTTACAAGGTCTTTCTGAAACAGAACAAGCAGAGGCCATGATTAATCTTATGGTGTCGGAAGCAATCAAAACCTCGGAGATAGAAGGAGAGTATTTGAGCCGAAAAGATGTGATGTCTTCGATTAGAAGAAATCTCGGACTGAATCCCGAACTTCCAATTTTCAGAGATAAAAGAGTGGAAGGGGTTTCAGAATTAATGCTGGCCATCAGAAGGCATTTTAATGAGCCTCTTTCAGAAAAGGTGTTATACCAATGGCATACCATGCTCATGAGAGGTAGCAAAGGAATTCAAATAGGCCAATGGCGTTCGCATGAAGAACCAATGCAGATTGTTTCTGGTGCAATAGGCAGGGAAATCGTTCATTTTGAAGCTCCTCCTTCAAAAACTATTCCTGCTGAAATGGAAAAGTTCATCCTTTGGTTCAACAGGTCCTATAGTAAAATTAAAAAACCCATTATTCGGTCCGCCATTGCACACCTATATTTTGAATCCATTCACCCCTTTGAAGACGGAAATGGAAGAATTGGGCGTGCTATTGCGGAAAAAGCGCTTTCCCAAAGCATAGGAAGACCTGTATTGTTCAGTCTGTCCAAATCTATAGAGGCAAATAAAAGTGCGTACTACAATACATTAAAGACCGCACAACGTTCCAATGAAATTACGGAATGGATCAACTATTTTGTGAAAACCGTTTTAGATGCACAAATCGATGCCGAACAAGAAATAGAGTTTACCTTAAAAAAGACCAAGTTCTATGACCATCATAAAGACACGTTAAATGAAAGACAACAAAAAGTGGTTCGCAGAATCTTGGAAGAAGGCTATCAAGGTTTTGAAGGGGGAATGAACGCTAGAAAATATATTTCTCTCACAAGTGCTTCGAAAGCGACCGCTACTAGAGATCTTCAGGATTTGGTCCAAAAGGGTATTTTTAAACCTATTGGCGGTGGACGCAGTGCCAGATATGAAATCCAATTTTAATAAGAACCCATTTGAAAAAAGCACGCCAAAAGCACGCCATTGAACAAATCAAGCAGCTACATTTTATTGTAACTGCTTGATTTTACTAGTGGTCCCACCTGGGCTCGAACCAGGGACCCCCTGATTATGAGTCAGGTGCTCTAACCAGCTGAGCTATAGGACCCGCAATTTGCGGTTGCAATATTACCATTTATTTTTAATCGGCACAAGCAAAATAACACCTACTTCCCTATTTCTTGACATAATTCTACCAGTACCCCATTGGTGGTTTTAGGATGTACAAATGCCACCCATTTATTATCCGCTCCCCGTTTTGGGGTTTCGTTCAAAATAGTAAAACCTTCTTTCTTAAGCCGCTTAATTTCTGCCTTGATATCTTCTACGGCAAAAGCCACGTGGTGCACCCCTTCGCCCTTCTTCGCCAAGAATTTTGCTATAGGCCCATCCTCGGTCATTGCCTCCAAAAGCTCTATCTTATTTGGGCCGTTCTTAAAAAAAGAAGTGCGTACGCCTTCCGAAGCTACTTCTTCTTCCCTATAGGGACCAACACCGAGTAATTTTTCAAACAACTGGTTAGAGGCCGCCAAGTCCTTTACCGCAATTCCTAAATGTTCTATTTTCTTCAACGATTCGCTATTTACCTAGACTATAAACACCTAAATTACACATAATTCTACGTACTTTTGCCCTATGGAAACGCAAAGACAGCGAAAGATAGGGGGATTGATCCAAAAGGATATCGTAGATATTCTACAGAAAGCGGCCATTGATGGTGGATTAAAGGGCACCTTGATCTCTGTTTCTAAGGTTGTGGTTACCACGGACCTGTCTATCGCTAAGGTGTACATCAGTATTTTTCCGAATACCCAAGCACAGGAACTTCTGGAAGGAATTAAGTCTAACCAGCCCCTTATAAAACACGAACTGGCGCAACGTACCCGTAACCAACTGCGCCGTGTGCCGGAGTTGTTATTCTATTTGGACGATTCCCTAGACTATATTGAAAAGATTGAAAATTCCTTAAAAGGGGATGAAAACCCAATTGAGAACAGAGATTTGCTGGAGAAACGAAAAAAGTCCTAGACCTTGAACTTTCCGCTCTACATAGCCAAACGATATGTGCGTTCCAAGAGCAGCCAGAATGCGGTAAATATCATAAACTTTATTACTTTTCTAGTTATCGTCATCGGTTCTGCCGCACTTTTTATAGTGCTGTCCGGTTTTGCCGGACTAAAGACCTTTAGCCTCTCCTTTACCAATTCATTTGACCCGGAATTGAAAGCCCTGCCCGTTGCCGGAAAATTTTTCAGGCTGACACCCGCACAGGAACAAAAGCTATCCAGCGTAGAAGGACTGGCACACTATGCGAAAGAAATCGAGGAAAAGGTGTATCTGGAGCATAAAGGCAAGAACCATATCGCCTATATCAAAGGAATAGATTCCAACTACATCAAAGTAATCCCAGTTGATAGCACGCTCTACATCGGCGATTGGGCCCTAAACGAAAAACAGGTGGTATCCGGTATCGGGATTGCGAATATTCTTGGGGTTACCATCAACCAGTTTCGCAGCCCCATGCAGATCTATGCGTTTAAACCCGGAACCGGCTCTATTTCCCAACAGAGCATACGGTCTTTATACAATCAGGCACCAATGGTCATTGCCGGTGTGTACGCCGTGGAAGCGGATCTGGACAATAAATATGTCTTTGCCGACCTAGCGCTTACACAGGCTTTGCTGGAAAAGGACGAAACCCAATATTCAGGTATTAATTTTAAGCTTGATGATGATGCAAATACTCAAGAGGTTAGAGCCTCTTTAAATAGCATTTTGGGTGATGGGATAGCACTAAAAAACAGGGAAGAACTGAACAGCACGCTCTACAAAATGCTGAATACGGAAAATGTTGCGACCTACCTCATCTTTACACTTGTACTAATTATTGCCCTTTTTAACGTAGTCGGCGCCATTATTATGATGATACTGGACAAACAACAGAACTCCAAAACCCTGTTCAGTTTAGGGACGACCATCAAGGAACTTCGGCGCATCTATTTTGTGCAAGGGGTCTTGGTCACAGGTCTGGGCGGAATTATAGGTATTTTAATAGGCTCCTTACTGATATGGTCGCAACTGCTCTTTGGATGGCTCCGGATTACCCCATCGCTGGCCTATCCGGTAGAATATAGACTCATAAATGTTTTTATAGTCCTAGGAACCATATTGGTTCTTGGGGTCATCGCTTCAAAAATTGCCAGTAGTCGGATCAATAAGAAATTAATCTCAGCCTAAACTAAATTCGTGGTCTCCGAATTTCTGTAATACCTCGTCAAAAGCGGCGAAAACATCTACGGATTCATCACTGGTAACCATCTTCATGCGGTATTCCTTAAAATTGGGAATGCCCTTGAAATAATTGGTGTAGTGCCTACGGGTTTCAAAAACGCCCAGTTTTTCACCTTTCCAGGCAATGGACATTTGTAAGTGTCTCCTAGCGGCATCTACGCGTTCTTGCATAGTTGGCGGCGCTAAATGTGTGCCGGTTTCAAAGTAGTGTTTTACCTCTCTGAAAAACCATGGATATCCTATGCTGGCCCTGCCTATCATAGCACCGTCGAGACCAAATTCATCGCGCATTTTCATCGCGGACTCCGGAGAATCCACGTCACCGTTTCCAAAGACGGGTATGTGCATCCTGGGGTTGTTCTTTACCGCCGCAATGGGATGCCAATCCGCATTTCCTTTATACATCTGTGCCCGCGTTCTACCATGAATAGCTATGGCCTTACAGCCTACATCCTGCAGCCTTTCGGCCACCTCAACTATTTTTATGGATTCCTCGTCCCACCCCAAACGGGTCTTTACCGTTACAGGAAGCTTCGTGTGTTCCACCATGGCCTTGGTCAAGGATACCATTAAATCGATATCCTTTAGAATACCGGCACCGGCACCTTTAGAAACCACTTTCTTTACGGGGCAACCAAAATTAATGTCAATGATATCCGGAGCGGATTTCTCTACAATTTCTACCGACCGTAACATGGACCCTAGATTAGCGCCGAAAATCTGAATGCCCACAGGTCTTTCCTTCTCATAGATATCCAGTTTCATAACGCTCTTGGCGGCGTCCCTGATAAGACCTTCCGAAGAGATGAATTCCGTATACACCACATCGGCTCCCTGCTCCTTGCACAGCGCACGGAACGGCGGGTCGCTTACATCTTCCATCGGAGCAAGCAACAACGGAAAATCGGGTAATTGTATGTCTCCTATTTTAGGCATCTTCGTGTGCTTTGGTCTGCAAAATTACATCAAATTTAAAAAGTGATGGTCGCCTTCTTCTGTTCACCGTTTCTATGGACCCTAACCTCGGTCGTATCTCCTTCTTCAAAGGCGGACAGTGCGCGCATATAACTCATCATATCAACCACGGTACTATCACCCAGTTGTATGACCACATCACCTTTTAGAAGTCCGGCCCTGGCCGCCGGTCTTCCTTCGGTAACGCCATCGATACGCATCCCTTTTCCATCAAATAGATAATCTGGCATAACGCCAAGGGCCACCTTAAACCGAGGCACGTCTTCACTTTCGTTCTTGGTCGTTCTAAAGGACAATTTGCTAGCATCATCCAACTCCGCAATTATCTTGAGTATATAGTCGCCGATCATTTCCATCCCCTCGTAATTCAATTTTTCCGAATCATCGGAGGGCTTGTGGTAATCCTTATGCTGACCCGTAAAAAAATGAAGCGCGGGAATATTCTGAAGATAGAACGAAGTGTGGTCGCTTGGTCCAACGCCAGATGCGTTCAAAACCAGCTTAAATCCTGGATTGGTGGCGTTTAGCACCTGTCCCCAAACAGGCGCGGTTCCCGTGCCACTAATGGAAAGCGTCTTATTCGCACGTAGCCTCCCCACCATATCCATATTGATCATATAATTGGCTTTCGTAAAATCGATAGTGGGGTTTTTTGAAAAGTAGTTGCTGCCCAACAGGCCCATTTCCTCTCCTGAAAAAGCAATAAAGGTATAGTTGCTGCCCGTAAGCGTGTCCCTTAATTTTTGGGCAAGCCGCAGTAGTATTCCAACGCCACTCGCGTTATCGTCCGCTCCATTATGTATGGCCTCTCCTTCTGCGTACAACGAACCTTCGCCGCCCATTCCCAAATGGTCATAATGCGCGCCGATGATTACCGTTTTATCGGCCTTATTATCAATATAACCTATTACATTCGTTCCCGTAATAGTGCTATCTCCGTTAACGAACTGTACTTCAGAATGTGGATCGGTCTTGGGCTTAAAGGTAAAGGTCTGGAAATAGGTGCCCGCATTCCCTTTGGGCTGCAATCCTATGTTCTCCATACGCGTCCTTATGTAATCTGCAGCTATCAACTCCTCCGGCGTGCCCGTTTCCCTGCCCTTTAAACTGTCCGAGGCCAGAAAAGCGACATCTTCTTCCAGGCTTACAGTCTTCGGGATTTCTTTTTTACAGGAGCCGAAAACAAGAAAAAACAGGAGTAAAATGGAGCATTTACCTAGCATAGCGTTTATTTTTGACAAAAATACGCATCCTATGAGAATTCTATTTGTTTTGAGTTTCCTATTCCTATTGGGTAGTTGTAAGCCAGACCCGAAAGAAACGCAGTCCAAAGCCGAAAAAACAATTTCCTTAATGGCCGGGAACGATACGCTTATCTATCCGGAAGAGAAATATTTTAAAAGTATCCGACAGATTACCTTTGGCGGAGACAATGCCGAGGCTTACTGGAACTGGGACGATACCCAAATGATTTTTCAGTCTAACAATAAAGGATGGGGCATGAACTGTGACCAGATGTTCCTAATGAATATTGAAGATAATTTCAAGGATACTATTCCGCCTATGGTAAGCACCGGGATGGGACGTACCACCTGTGCCTATTTTCTGCCGGACAACAAACATTTCGTGTATGGCTCTACGCATTTGGCGAACAAAGAATGCCCTGAAGTGCCTTTACGGAAAAACGGAAATTATGTGTGGCCCGTATATGACTCCTTTGATATTTTCGTTTCCGATTTGGAAGGAAATATAACAGCACAACTTACCGACGAACCTGGTTACGATGCGGAAGCCACAGTTTCTCCCAAGGGGGATAAAATTGTCTTTACCTCTACCCGCAGTGGCGATTTAGAGCTTTATACCATGAACATTGATGGCACGGACGTACAGCAGATAACGAATGAACTGGGCTACGACGGAGGTGCCTTTTTCTCACCGGACGGGACTCAATTAATATTTAGGGCCTCACGTCCTAAAACACCGGAAGCCATCAAGAAATATAAAGATCTACTGGCGGAAGGTTTAGTGGAACCCACGGAAATGGAACTGTTTATCTGCAATGCCGATGGAAGCGACCTAAAACAATTAACGTTCCTTGGTAATGCCAATTGGAGTCCGTTCTTTCATCCCTCTGGAAAAAAAATACTGTTTTCCAGCAATTTCGAGGCTGAAAAGGGTTTCCCTTTCAATCTCTACTTTATCGACATCGACGGTAAAAATTTGGAGCGCGTTACCCATGGGGAAACCTTTGATGCTTTCCCCGTCTTTTCTAACGACGGGAAGTATTTAGCATTCTCCAGCAACCGAAATAATGGGGGAACACGAGATACCAACCTATTTATTGCGGAGTGGCAAGAGGCCTCCCCTGAGTCCTCTAAAGGAAGTAAATAAGGTGTTATTGCTGACCATTCCCTATGAGCCTGTTGTATTCGGCATAAAAATCAATGCGCATTTAGTGCTGGAATATCTGGCTTTTTTTATCGCTTTTAGGTACTACGTTTATTTACGGAACAAAAGCACGGATACAATCTCGGCTAACAACCGACTCTCCATTATCATCGGTGCCATATTCGGTGCTTTGCTGCTATCTAGGGTCGTAGCATTTTTAGAAAACCCTGTGTTGCACTTGGAACAGGGTTGGTTGTATCTCCTGAATAATAAAACCATCATGGGTGGGCTTTTCGGTGGGCTGCTAGGGGTAGAACTGGCAAAGAAAATCATTGGCGAAAAGCAATCGTCCGGAGACCTTTTTACGCTCCCAATAATTTTAGGAATTGGCATTGGACGTTTGGGCTGTTTTTTAGCAGGAACCAAGGAGTTTACCTATGGGAAAGAAACTGCCTTTTTCTTAGGTATGGATGTAGGGGATGGGGTTCCCAGACATCCTATAGCGCTGTATGAAATGGTATTTCTTTTGCTGTTGTTCCTTCTTATACGCCAGTTACAGCAGCGTGAAAAATGTTGGCCCAAGGGCAGCTTCTTTAAACTGTTCATGGTCAGTTATTTTAGCTTTCGCTTTTTCATGGAATTTTTAAAACCCAATTCCTATTTCATTTTAGGTTTAAGCAGCATCCAATATTTATGCTTAATTTGTCTGTTGTACTACCGTAAATTTATCCTTAGAGGAATTTCCTATGTCGCAAAAAAACTATACCTATTATGATTTTACCTTAAGCCTGTGTCCGGAATGTCTGAGAAGGGTAGATGCGAAGATCGTCTTTGAGAACGAAAACGTCTACATGCTTAAAAACTGTAAAGAACACGGCCGTTCTAAAGTGCTTATTGCGGATGATATTGAATACTATAAAAACATCCGTAACTATAACAAAGCTTCGGAATACCCCAAAACCTTCAATACCCAGACCCATTACGGGTGTCCTTACGACTGCGGACTTTGCCCGGACCATGAACAGCATTCTTGTCTTACCGTTGTAGAGCTTACGGACCGTTGCAACCTTACCTGTCCTACCTGTTATGCAGGGTCCTCCCCTTCCTACGGGCGGCACAGGACCTTGGAGGAAGTTAAAAAAATGCTTGATGTCATCGTAAAGAACGAAGGCGAACCCGATGTGGTGCAACTTAGCGGTGGCGAGCCCACCATACATCCGCAGTTTTTTGAAATAATGGACTATGCCAAAACGCTTCCTATCCTTCACTTAATGCTGAATACCAACGGTATTAAGATTGCGAGGGATTTTGATTTTGCAAAGCGATTGGCCAGCTACGCACCGGATTTTGAGATTTACCTTCAGTTCGATTCCTTGGACAACAAGGTATTGCAAACCTTGCGCGGAGCCGATTTGGCGGATATTCGATTAAAGGCCATTGAACATTTGAACCAACTTAACCTCTCTACAACCTTGGTCGTTACACTACAGAAAGGATTGAACGACCACGAGATGGGGGCCACAATAGATTTTGCCCTAAAACAAAAATGTATACGCGGAGTTACCTTTCAGCCTACGCAGATCGCTGGCAGGTTGGATAATTTTGAGGTGGATGAGAACAGAATAACCTTGACCGAGGTACGAAGAAAAATATTGGAACAATCTCCCATATTTGAACCGGACGACTTGATTCCCGTTCCCTGTAATCCTGATGCATTGGTAATGGCCTACGCCCTGAAATTGGGAGATGACGTGAGTCCGCTTACACGGTACATTAACCCTGAAGATTTGCTGAACGAGGGCAAGAACACCATCATCTATGAGCAAGACGAACAACTGCATGGTAAGATGATAGACCTCTTTAGTACCGGCAATTCTGTGGAGAAGGCTTCGGAGAACTTAAAGAGCATTATGTGTTGTCTTCCGGAAATAGATGCTCCCGAGTTAGGCTATGACAACCTGTTCCGTATTATTGTCATGCAATTTATAGATGCCCATAATTTTGATGTTAGGGCCATAAAGAAGTCTTGTGTGCATATCGTAAACAAGGATTATAAGATCATACCTTTTGAGACCATGAACTTGTTCTACAGGGACGATAAGATTGAGCGCTTAAAAGAGCTTCAAAATGAACATATGTAACATCATTAATCAAAATTTAAAAAGCCCATGTTTTTAGAAGTCGGTAATTTAGATGGCCTTGTAGCCTTGATTTTTTTGATCCTGTTAGGGCCCGCCTTAGTTTTAGGTATCATTGGTATCATCCTTTTATCCAAGGGAAAGAAAAAAGCGGGAAAAATACTGCTGATATTAGCTGGGGTCTACCTTCTGGTGAGCTTTGGTATTTGTGGAACCATGTTGGGCGGGTTTTAATTAAATCCTACTGCGTTCATCCACCCGTTTTCTCTTATAGTTGTCCTTAATCCTGGTGTCACCGAACTTATACCTAAACCCAAAAACGAAGAGTCGTGTTTCCCTTCTCGAAGAAGTGGTGTTATTTTGATTTGCAAATCTCCTCGTATAAAAATAGTTTCCCCCGTTAAAAATATCCTCAACAGCCAACGAAACACTGGCATTTTTGTCCCATAGGGTTTTTCTAAAGGCCAATCCCAAAGTGCTTACTTCATCTTGCCTAGCGTTTCCTTGAAATGTTGGAGCGTAATAACTGTAATTTACATCAGCAAAAAATGATTTGTCCTCCAATAATGTAAAGCTATTCCGTAAACGCAATAATCCGGACCATATAGAATTCACGAACAATTCTCCCGTATCAAAATCACGGAAAGTGTTTTCCCTATTAAAATAGCTCAGAAGCGCATAGGAAGACCAGTAACTTGTCAGCTTTTTGTTAAAGACAATATCTGCACCGTAATTTCTATTGCTATCTAGATTTGTAGCGATAAACCGTAAGAGATTGGCCTCGTTATCCTGAAATACCTGCTGCAGAAACTCGTTCTTGCGCCTATAATAAAATGCGGTAAAGGTATAGGTCTTATCGTAGGTGTAGGCCAGGGATATGGAGTTTCTTGTGGAGGGTATGAGATCGGGATTGCCCTCTACCGTAGTATTGTTACTTTGGAAATACTGAAAGGGATTAAGCCAATCGTACCGAGGTCGTGAAATACGTCTGTAATAATTAAGTTTAAAGGAGTTCTTCTTGTTCGGGGTATACAAAGCGGAAAAGGAGGGGAAAAATTCCAGATAGGAGTTTTTTGTTCTGTTGGTACCGGCATCCAAATCTCCTACCGTTTCGGTATATTCCGTTCGTAGTCCTGCTTTGAGCTTCCATTGCTCCAAACTATGGTCCATGCTCAGGTACCCTGCGGAAATACGTTCGTCATAGACAAAATTTCCGATTTCCGTTGGGCTAACACCGGGCTGATCGCTGGTAAAACCCAACTGTTCTATGGCATTATCGCTGTTAATGGTGGCATAGCGCAACCCTGTTTCAAAAGTGGTTGTCTTTCCTAATGGCTTTGTATAATCTAGTTGAAGACTGAACAGGTTTGTTCGTTGGTCGGACTGGGTGACAAAGTCGTTCTCACCGGCGAGGTTCCTATCATTATCAAAGAAATCGGTAGCAATATCCTGCTCTCTCCCGTAGTTGTAGAAAGTGTAATGCGTATTGAACGCTAACTGCTGGCCATCCTCATCTATCTCATGTTTCCAGTCTAAATAATAGGAAGTGTTGTAGTAATTGGCATCCGAATTATTAATTGTGTTAAAGCTGGCGTTCGGTTGGCCTTGGATATCCGTTATTTGTGTTTCAGAATTCAAAAATGTATCGCCGAACGGTCTTAAGGAATTAATAGAGGAAAAACTTAGGGTGTTCTTGTCGTTTGGTTGATAATCGAAAAATAGATTAACATTGTGCTGCTCTGTCCTTGAAATATTTTGCTGTTCTGCTTGCCAGGTCTCATCTACACTGTTGCCTTCAAAAAAGTTAGTGATATCGGTGTAGCGTCTTAAGTTTTTGTTCTTCCTAAAAGAATAGTTCACGGAGAAATCCGTTCGCTTACCCTTAAAAAAGTGGTCTGTCCCCAGGGTATGCTTTGGAAAAACACCTTGGGAATACCGGTTATAGATAGAACCGTTATACCCGGCAATAATATTTTTCTTCATTTTAATGTCTATCAAAAGTCCGCCTTCGGCACTATATTTTGCAGGCGGATTGGTAATGACCTCAATCGCTTCTACATTACTCGCAGAGCTACCAGAAAGTAGGTTTATGATATCGCTTTCGGGTATATTTACCCTGCGTCCGTTTATAAGAACACTAATGTTGCCGGTATTTTGAACGGTAATTTTATCATTAATGATAACCACACCGGGAGTATTTTTTAACACATCCCAAATATCGCTATCGGCTAGGGCACTGTTTTCTATATTAAAAACATACCTGTCCGCTTTCTGCACTAATGTGGGCTTCTCGTAAGTGACTACGACCTCTTCTAATTCCTGCGTATTTTGATTAATGAGCAAGTTTCCAACATCCGTATCCGACTTTACGGAGAGTGCTCGTACTTCGGATGTACTCTTAATATAGCTGGCGTATAACCTGTAGTCTCCAGAAACGATACCCTCTAAAAGAAATTGACCGTTTTCATCCGTAGCCGTGCCTTTAATGGGGTTGCCATCATTAGACTCTAAAACTACGTTGGCATAGACTAAGGCGTTGCCTTCCGTATCTAATACGATGCCGCTAATTTTATAATCCTGTGCACTTGTGAGGGAAACAAGTAACACAAAAATGGAAAGCAAATAAAAATCCCTCTTCATTAATGGTGTAGGTGTATCTCAAATATAATGAAGTTATTCGGAATTATCCTACGCGTTAAAAGAATATTGAAATGAGATCGGGATATCATTCCTCGCTGCTAAGACGCTCCCTTTCTATTTTGTCTATCTCCCTGTCATTATCCTCTAATCTGTAATTTCCAAAATTATAGGTAAAGCCAAAACGCACATACTGCGTTTCAGGAATGGCCAGGAAATTGTTGTCCTGGTTCAAGTATTTTGAGGTGACCCTGCCGTTGGCTTTTCCGAGAATATCGTTAACGGCAAGACTTACTAATGCCCTGCGCTTCCAAAACGATTTTCGCAATCCAAAGGTAAGATTCGTAGTCTCCGCCTGTATGCTAGACCCCTGCAGAAAGCCAGATAAATAGGTAAGCCCCAATTCCCCTTTAAGCGTTCCGTCCTTGGATAACGTCAAATAATTGGTAAGGTCCGCATAAAACCCGTCAAACTCATTCCTTGCGGGAACGTTGTTACTTTCCAGAGCTAAAAACGTCTCATCTTCATGAAAAATGGAAATATAGCTATAGAGATACCAGTTGTTCGTAATGGATTTTCCGTAGTTAAAATCAAATCCGTAAGAAGTACTTTCTAAAACATTCTGGGTAACGTCCCTTAAGGTCTGGTTTTCATTATTCTGAAAAGTAAGCGTGGAAATATAATTACCATTGTCCCTATAGTAAAAATCAAAAAAGAATTCTTGTTTCAGCGTATAATTTAAATTGAAATTGTTGCTAAAGTTTGGAAGCAGGTTGGGGTTCCCGTCAAAAAAAAGATTCTCGTTTACAAATGTTCTAAACGGATTTAAATCCTCATATCGGGGTCTGGTCAGTTTTCTGGAATAATCAAAAGCAAAGCTATGATTTTCGTTCACGTTATGCAGCACATAGAGTGTTGGGAACAGCTCAAAATACGATAACTCATTAATGGTGGAGAGTGCCACCGAATTACCGGAACTTTCCGTTTGCTCTGCCCTTAGACCGGCCTTTAAGCTCCATTTTTCCCAATCCTTGGAAAGGCTAAAATAACCTGCATAGACTTGTTCGTCGTACAGGTAATCGTCGGAAAGCTCCGCGACCGGTACCTGCCCGTTGTTCAAATCAAAAAAATCCAGTTTGCTTTGGGAGTCAATAAAGGATGCCTTAATACCGGATTCAAAACTGACGGTGCCAAAAAGTGTGCTATAATCCAACTGTGCCGTACCGATCTCTATATCTTGCCGGGCATTGGTAAAAAAATCAAAATCCCTTATAAAATCGCCACTGGGCAGAAAATAATCGGAGTTCACTTCTTGAGACCGCTGCAGGTCAAAATGGGTATAATGCCCGTTTAGTGTTAAGGAACCTTTTTCTTCAAAAGTATGTTTAAATGTAAGGTCCGCGGAAATATTGTTCTTGGTCTCGTCTAAAAAACTGGCAGTGGTAAAGGTAGAATCCAGAGTTCCTTGCCCATTTTCAATACGCGTATCTTGAAAATAATCATAGGTTCTCTCTGGGGACAATTGCGCATTAGAGGTTAGGCTTAGTTCATTTCTATCGTCAAAAGTGTAGTCCAAAACCAGCCCAATGTTATGCGTTTCAAACCGGTTGGTTTGGTCAAAATCTGTCTCCCAGCGCGAAAAAATACCCGTGTCATCGTTAAAATTAGTTATGCTTTCCACATCTTTAAAAACCTTTCTGGGTGCAAAGGAATAACTGGCGTTTAAATTCAGTTTTTCGGTCTTATAGAAGTGCGATGTGCCTATATTGTATTTAGCAAAAACTCCTTGGGTGTACCTAGTGTTGATATTTCCCTTGTAGCCCAATGAAATATTATTACTGGTAACGATATTCAGTACTGGGCCGCCTTCTGCATCATATCTCGCCGGTGGATTGCTAAGGACCTCTATGGACTTTATATTTTCTCCCTGGTAGTTTTCCAATAAATTCCTAACCTCCTCTGAGCTAAGTTGCACTTTTCGGTCGTTTATATAAATTGTGGCGGCTTGGTTTCGTATTTGAAGTTCATCTTGCATGGAGATTACCCCTGGGGTCTGTTGTAGAATTTCCCATGAACTGCTCTGGGATAATACCGTGTTTTCTACATTGAACACCAACCTATCTACTTTTCGTTCTACCACGGGCCTCCCTGCCGTAACCACTACCTCATCCAATACCTGCGAACTTTGCGCGATCATCAACGCACCTATCTTAACATCCTTGATAATGTCCAGAGTCAGATTTTCCGAAGTTTGGCCAATATAACTTGCCTTTAAAAAATAAAGTCCTTCGGTTATTCCGTCTATGGCAAAAAAACCGTTCTCATCTGCGGATGTGCCTTTGACTAAAGTAGAATCTGTGGTGGCCAATAAAAAGACCGACGCAAAGGGAATAGCAGCAGCAGTGTCATCCTTAACTTCTCCCGATAGAGTATACGTTTGGGATAAAACCCCTTGGGAAACTCCAAGGAATACCATAAGAAAAAGTAGTAGCGGTTTCACTTTATGTTTGGATTGAATATCAAAGCTAACAAATTAATACCTCTTTTCTTTCAAAATAGGTAATCCTATAGGGTTTTTATGATTCTTCGCCAACATCTTATTTTGCATGTTTCAGGCTAAAGTTTCGCCTTAAATTAGATTATATTTGCAATTGCTTCTAGAGACTACATCAAACACGGTTTTTAGTGGCGACATCACTTGTTCATACGCTATGAAAAACATTCGAAATTTTTGCATCATTGCCCATATAGACCATGGCAAAAGTACTTTGGCCGATAGGCTTTTGGACTTTACCGGCTCCGTTACCGAGAGGGAGAAGAAAGAACAGCTGCTAGACAGTATGGATTTGGAACGTGAACGTGGTATTACCATAAAGAGTCACGCCATTCAGATGGAATACACCTATAAGGGGGAAGAATATGTTCTGAATTTAATCGATACTCCAGGCCATGTAGATTTTTCTTATGAGGTCTCTAGGTCAATTGCTGCTTGTGAGGGAGCATTGTTAGTGGTTGATGCCGCCCAAAGTATTCAAGCACAAACCATTAGTAATTTATACTTGGCCTTAGAAAACGACTTGGAAATTATTCCGGTACTCAATAAGGTAGACTTACCCAGTGCAAGTCCGGAAGAAGTTACGGATGATATTGTAGATCTTCTAGGTTGTGATGCCGAAGAGGTTATCCCGGCGAGTGCAAAGACCGGAATCGGCATCGAGGAAATACTTGCCGCTATTATTGAGCGGGTTCCTGCTCCAGAAGGAAACTTGGATGAGTCGTTACAAGCATTGGTGTTCGACTCTGTTTATAATCCGTTCCGAGGCGTAGAAACCTATTTTAGGGTAATCAATGGTGAAATTAAGAAAGGACAAAAAATTAAATTTGTTGCCACCGATAAAGATTATTTTGCCGACGAAGTAGGCACGCTTAAGCTAGAACAGCATCCCAAGAAAAGTATAAAGGCAGGAGATGTGGGGTACTTGATTACAGGCATCAAGGACGCGAGGGAAGTAAAGGTAGGAGATACCATTACGGATGCGGCAAAACCAACGGAAAATGCAATCGCCGGTTTTGAGGATGTAAAGCCTATGGTATTTGCAGGTATTTACCCTGTTGATACCGAAGATTTTGAGGAGCTTAGGACTTCCATGGAAAAATTGCAATTAAATGATGCTTCTTTAGTTTTTGCGCCAGAAAGTAGTGCGGCCCTAGGTTTTGGTTTCCGTTGCGGTTTTTTGGGTATGCTTCATATGGAAATCATTCAGGAACGCTTGGAGCGCGAATTTAATATGACGGTAATTACGACCGTACCCAATGTTAGTTATAATGCTTTTACACGCAGGGACCCTGACAAACCTATCATCGTTAACAATCCTTCCGATTTACCGGACCCTTCCACAATTGACCGGGTAGAAGAGCCCTATATCAAGGCAACCATTATTACAAAGTCCGATTTTGTGGGTAATGTCATGTCGCTCTGTATCGAAAAAAGAGGCCAGATTACCAATCAAACGTACTTAACAACCGAACGTGTTGAGCTCAATTTTGATATGCCACTGGCGGAAATTGTGTTTGATTTCTATGACCGTCTAAAAACGGTTTCCAAAGGGTACGCTTCATTTGACTATGCGCCAATAGGAATGCGAACTTCCAAATTGGTACGTGTAGATATTTTATTGAACTCACAGCCCGTAGATGCCCTATCTGCTCTTATACATGCCGATAACGCCGTTACCATAGGTAAAAAGATGTGTGAAAAATTGAAGGAACTTATCCCTAGACAACAGTTTGATATTCCCATTCAAGCCGCAATAGGGGCAAAAATTATTTCTAGGGAAACCACGAAGGCACTCCGTAAAGACGTTACCGCCAAATGTTACGGTGGTGATATTTCTAGAAAAAGAAAGCTTTTGGAGAAACAAAAGAAAGGTAAAAAACGTATGCGCCAAGTGGGGAACGTAGAAGTGCCCCAAGAAGCCTTTATGGCCGTTTTAAAATTGAACGATTAGTATTAGAGGTAGCTATCCTCCTATACTTTAAGTTTGGTGCTAATTGAAAATTCTTTTAAAAGAGAAGACTTATGCATTCTTTTCAATAGGAAACATCTTCCCTAAATACGCCAATCTAAATCCTTCTTGAATTTCAGTAAAATCTTCGCTAAAGGCCGGTATAATTTCAATATCCCCTTCTGGACTTCTTAAAAATAAAGGAATTATTGCGTCATCCGCCTTGGTAATCTCTATAAGTTCTTTATAATGCGCAGCATCCTTTAATTCTATCTCATGAATGGTAGGATTATTTCTTGCCGCTTGCGATAAACGTATATAATCGTCCGTATGGGAAAAAAGTCCCTCTTTGGGATTATTTTCCGGGTCTTTCATCTCATCTGGTGTCACTAACCTAAAAGAGCCGTTTTCACCAAATTGATTTTTGAACTTGTTCAAAGCAAATTTATTGATATCCACATTGCCCGTTAGTGCCATTAGAAAACCAACATCGTTCAGTTCTATATTATTGGAAAGCGAATCAGAATAAATATTGGCATTAAATGCTTCCAATCCTTTTTTCTTTGCCTTTTCTATATTATCCCGGTTACTATCTATCAATACTACATGACGGTTATTCTGTTGTAAATAACTACCAATTAAACGAGAAACCTTGCACGCCCCAACAATTAAGATGCCTTCGGACTTCTTTAGAAAAACACCTACTAATTTTGCAAATATCCTGGCTGTAGTTGCATTCAGTAAAACGGTACCCAGTACAATCATAAATACCAATGGGGTGATGTATTCCGCACCTGGCTCTCCCCTTGATAACAGCTTAGACCCAAAAAGTGAGGCTATACCGGCCGCAACAATACCTCTGGGACCCACCCAACTTATAAATAATTTTTCGTTGAATTTTAGATTGGAGCCTTGGGCACTGAGGAATACTCCTATAGGCCTTATCAAGAAAACAATAACCACAAAAAGCGCTACTGTTTTCCAATTATAAATAAGCTCCAAATCGGATATGTTGATATTGGCCGCTAACAGTATGAAAAGTATGGATATCAAAAGAACGCTCAAGGACTCCTTGAAGTAAAGAAGTTCCTTGATGTTGGGCAAATTCATATTACCCATGACCATTCCCATAACTACCACGGCCAAAAGCCCGGACTCATGAGCAAAAATATCGGACTCTACAAAGACCAAAAGCACCACGGAAAGTGAAACCACATTCAAAAGATAATGTGGAATAAAATTCTTTTTAATGGCAAATGCCAAGGCGTGCGCAAAGGTGAATCCAAAAGTGAATCCGAATAAGAGTATTTTTCCAAATTCTATGAGTGCGGTCAACGTATAGCCTTGGCCCTCCCCAACACTTATAAATTCAAAGACCAAAACGGCGGCCAATGCGCCTATGGGGTCAATAAGGATTCCTTCCCACTTCAATACCGCAGAAACATCCTTTTTCAGTGGAATGTTTCTTAAAATCGGTGTAATTACCGTTGGTCCAGTCACAATGATCAGTGCAGAAAACAAAAATGAAATCTGCCAATTAAGACCAAAAATATAGTGGGCGGCAACACCGGCACCAAAGAAAGTTACCACACTTCCTATGGTAATCAACTTAGTGATCATAGGACCTACGTTTCTAATTTCTGATCGTTTCAGCGTAAGACCTCCCTCAAAAAGAATAATGCTAATGGCAAGCGAAACAAAATAGTACAGCCCTTCGCCTGGGAAAAGACCTTTTTCACCATCCCAAATAGGTTCTATCAGTTTACCTCCATCTTCAGTAAATAGTGTGGCTATAGGCCCTACCAAGAGGCCTATTAAGATCAATGGTAATATTGCCGGTAATTTTAGGCGCCAAGCTACCCACTGTGCTATAATACCTAAAATTATGATTCCCGCTAGTTCTAGCATTAAAACTGTTTTTGGTAAAAATAGTAAATATAAAGAGAGTTGTCTTAAAATGGAGTATGCCTCGTTTCATCTACGCTGCAATCTTAATCAAAACTAAAAATCATTAGTCTCGCATGGTAAGACGTAAGACCGAACAGGCCGACTTTTCCGTAAACTTATCTTTTCCAGTTCCGAACAGCACACTGATCCAATTGTCCTTTTGTGGGGTGCCAAGAATCAGTAAATCAAAACTGGCCGAGGCTTTGGATATCGCAGCGATAGAGTCATCACTTTTTTGAACGAAAACCATACCTTTCGTTTCTACCTTGGTCAAAAGTTTTTGAGATTTTTTCTTCATGCCGGTGATGGCTTCCTCTGTGGTATTTTCTGGCACTACGTGCAATAGGGTCAACGAGGCGCCATAAAACTTACATATTCTATCGGCAACAGCAACAAAATTTTTCTCTTTTCGGCCTGGCCTCAACGGCAACAATACTTTACTAATATACCGAACACCATTGTCCTTGAAAAGGGCAAAATCAGAATTGATATGGGTCAGCAGCCATCCTACAGGGTTGCTCACAAGAATGCCGCTGTGTGCCCTGCCGTTCCAACCCATGACCAACCAATCGCAATGAGTTTGGTTACTAAGTTCGTGTATGGTATCTGACATTTCATGGGTAACGACGGCCTCAAAATCTATTTCGATATTCTTAGATACCGCCAAACTGGCAATTCTTCTGTCAAGCGAGGTTACCTGCGGATTCTCTTCTTCCTCAAAGGCGTCTAAAAAAGTCTGGTTCGGTACCTCAGTGATATTTACGGCCTGTATTTTTTCCTTTTTATTGATAGCCGCCGCAATTTCCACTAACATCTCTGCAGATTTCTCATTCCCTAAAAGCGGTACTACCACACCGGCATCGGAAACTAATTGTCCGTCTAGATTTTGTTCGGATATGGGCTGATTCTTTCTGTAGGCGAACTGTTCTCTCTTCTTTCGCTTGTAAAAAAGATATAATGCGGGTCGATGTCCATATTTCCTTAGAATTCCTGTACGAGTGGCATTTTTCCCAAACTTGAGATAAATAAGTATTCCAATAACGAATATGGCGATTATAGCAAGCATTGGGCCCAATCCCAAAAACACGAGCAAGGCTATTCCCGTGCCTATTCCAAAAAGCTGTAACACGGGATAAAACGGCGAACGATAAGGCGGATTGTACCATTGCGCGGCCGTTTCCCTAAGGACAATGACGCAGGCGTTGACCAATATGAACATCATTACCATAAATGCACTGGCCAATTTTGCGATCTTCTCCACGTCTAAAAATAGGATGACCAAGGCCATGGCTAAACAGGTCATGACAATCGTTACAACAGGTGTTAAGTAACGCGAATGAATCTTCGCCATAAAGCTTGGCAGTAGCTTGTCTATCGCCATCGCAAAGGGAAATCTAGATGAGGCCAAAACCCCGGAATTTGCCATGGAAATTAAGGTTACGATTCCTATAATGGCCGCAGCATAACCCACATATTTTCCTCCTAAGAGATGAGATATGGTGTATATCGGTTTAATATCGGAACCCAAGGAGTCCAAAGGAATATTACCTACCAAAACAAAGGCCATGAACACATAAATCGAAGTCATGATAAGTAGGGAGAGAATCATTGCCCTAGGCAAATTTGTGCTTGGATTCTTTATCTCACCAGCGATCGCAGCGACCTTGGTGACCCCGGCATAGGAGATGTAGACAAATGCCACTGTAGAAAACAGACCCATATTCCCTTCCAATAAAAAAGGCTCTAAAAGTTCAGGTGATGTTTTTGGTAGGCCAAAAATTAAAATTAGAGCCAGCGTAACAAGGCTAATGGTCACAATAACGATTTGAACCTTGCCTACCTTTTTAACACCCAGAATATTCAGAAAAAGAATTATTGCCAAAAAAATCAAGGCAATGTACTTTGTTAAGCCCGGGGCTATATGTACTAAAATAGATAAATATGCTCCAAAACCCACCAAGGCAAAGGCACTTTTAAAGAGGAGGGATAACCAAAGCCCTATACCGGCTATGGTGCCAAGAAGTGGTCCAAAAGCCCGTTCAATGTATACATATGTGCCTCCTGAAGAAGGCATTGCAGTAGCCAACTCTGATTTTGATAGTGCCGCAGGCAATATACAGACAGCTGCCAATAAATAGGCAAGCCATACAGAAGAACCTGTTTTGGCGGCCGCCAAGCCTGGGAGCACAAAAATTCCGCTACCCAGCATACCTCCTATACTTATGGCAATTACAGAGGTAAGCGATAAACTACGTTCTAATTTTTTCAAATCCTTTAGTTGGTTGGGGGATAAAAATAGCCTTTTTAAAGCAAACGCTAAATGATAATATATTCTTAATAATCTTAAGTTTTCATAAGGTTTTATTATTTTGCCCTTCATGGAAATTTTTCCCGTAGAAACTGGTAATTTTAAATTGGACGGTGGGGCTATGTTCGGCGTAGTTCCTAAGACTATTTGGCAAAAAACTAACCCAGCAGATGCTAATAACCTTATCGATATCGCTGCAAGAAGTCTTTTGATAGAAGACGGCAAGCGTCTTATTCTTATCGATACCGGTATGGGAAACAAACAATCTGACAAATTTTTCAGCTATTATTACCGCTGGGGCCATTTTTCATTGGACAATTCCCTGAAAAAGCTTGGATTTCATAGAGACGATATTACCGACGTTTTTATGACACATCTACATTTTGATCACTGTGGCGGCTGTATTCAGTGGAACAGCGACAGAACGGGTTATGAACCTGCCTTTAAAAATGCCCGTTTTTGGACCAATGAAAATCATTGGAAATGGGCCACAGAACCCAACGCTAGGGAAAAAGCTTCCTTTCTAAAGGAAAACCTTTTACCTATGGAGGAGAGCGGCCAGTTAAAATTTATCGGGTTGCCAAACACAAACAGTGACCTAGCTTTTAAAGAACAATCGGAACTTAATTTTGGAATTCGATTTGTTGATGGGCATACCGAAAAGCAAATGTTACCTCAAATTAAATATAAAGGAAAAATCATAGTGTTCGTAGCGGATTTAATTCCAACGGTAGGGCACATTCCATTACCTTACGTCATCGGCTACGACACACGCCCATTATTAACCCTTTCTGAGAAGGAACTATTCCTAAATAAGGCCGTGGAAAATGAGATTTACCTGTTCTTTGAACACGATGCCCATAATGAGCTCTGTACCCTTAAACAAACGGAAAAAGGTGTGCGATTGGATAGCACTTATACCTTTGAAGAAATTTTCCATTAACATCAGTAATAAACTATAAAAACACTAATTAAAATACACATCTTATGAAACGAACATTTTCTAAATCGGTCTTCTTTATTGCTGCCACAACGCTAATGATGAGTTGCGGTAGTACCGGAGGTTTGATTCTCACCCCTGTAGAAAATATTGATACTACACCCCTTAAAATCGCTGAGCTTACCAAAGCCGAAAAGCAAAATTGGGGACATCTAGATTTAATAACCGACACCATTCCTGGAATGAGTGTGGATAAGGCCTATAAGGATATCATTAAAAATAAGAAAGGTAGTAAAGTCATTGTTGCAGTATTGGATTCAGGAATAGACTTAGACCACGAAGATTTAGATGGTGTACTTTGGACCAATACCAAGGAAAGACCTGGGAACAATAAAGATGATGATGGGAATGGATACATAGATGACATTCACGGTTATAATTTCCTAGGGGAATCCTATAACGAACAGCTAGAATATGTTCGTATGCTCCGCTTAAACATTGGCGACCAAGCAACGCTTGCCAAAGCAAAGGCAAAATTGGACAAGGAATACAATGAGGCCCTACAGAACAAACAACAATATGAGCAGATTTTACAGGCCGTAAAAGGAGCGGATGCCGCCGTTAAAAAGCATTTGGGTAAAGAAAGCTATACCAAGGCCGAGGTATCGGCAATTGAAGCCAAAGACGAAACTATGCAGCGCAACAAAGCCATTCTTGCGCAGATGTTCACTATAAAAGAAACGATTCCGGAAGTACTTGAAGAGCTTGGTGACGGGTTGAAATATTTTACGGAACAGCTTAATTACAACCTCAACAAAGATTTTGATGGTAGAAAAGTAGTCGGAGACGACCCCTATAACCGGAACGATACCAATTACGGTAACGGAAATCCAAACAATCGCGTAGCAGATGAAAGTCATGGTACCCATGTAGCCGGTATTATTGCGGCGGAAAGAAATAATGGCAAAGGTGCCAACGGTATTACGAATAATGTGGCCATAATGAGTATACGTGCCGTACCCAACGGGGACGAGTATGACAAGGACATTGCCCTTGGCATTCGTTACGCGGTGGATAATGGGGCCAAGGTCATCAATGGTAGCTTTGGAAAGTCGTTTTCTCCAAACGCAGCGTGGGTTTACGATGCCATAAAATACGCTGCAAAAAATGATGTGCTCTTTGTGCATGCGGCCGGTAACGATGGTGCCAATCTAGATGACCCTTCCAATCCAAACTACCCTAACGATCAAGTGAACAACGGTCCGGAAATTTCGGATAACGTTATTACCGTAGGTGCCCTAGACCCAAAATACGGTTCGGAATTGTTAGCTTCTTATTCCAATTACGGGAAAATAAACGTTGATATTTTCGCTCCCGGAACGGATATTTATTCTTCTTATCCCAATAACACTTACGAGTACTCTCCAGGGACTTCTATGGCCGCCCCTGCAGTAGCGGGATTGGCCGCTCTGTTATTTTCCCAATATCCTAACTTATCTGCAGCTCAGGTCAAAAAAATTATTTTGAAATCCGGATTGCCGATTAAAGCAAAAGTGATTTTGGGCGGTGACGCATCAAAAAGTGCTAACTTAAGGGACATCTCCACTTCGGGGAAAATTGCAAATGCCTATAACGCCCTTATTATGGCTGGTCAAGTAAGTAAAGGTCAAATTCAATTATAACCAATGAAAATGAAAAACATAAACATAGTGGTAACACTGCTATTTTTCCAAGCAGGATTACTATCCTTAACGGCACAGAATCAAACCAACTATTGGCAACAACACGTAGACTACACCATGGAGGTAGCTATGGATGTGGAAAACTACCAATATAGTGGCACCCAAAAATTAGTCTATACCAATAATTCACCGGAGTCGTTAAATCGTGTTTTTTATCATCTCTATTTCAATGCTTTTCAACCAGGAAGTGAGATGGACGTGCGTTTACAGAACATAGCCGATCCAGATGATAGGATGACGACCAGCGAAAAAACGAGCAGAATTGCCGCGCTTTCCGAAAGCGAAATGGGATACCTACATGTTACCGCATTGACCCAAGATGGTTCAAAAGTAACCTTCAACGAAGAAGGTACCGTTCTGGTCGTAGATTTGGCAAAACCAATACCTCCTGGAACTAAGTCGACCTTTGAAATGACCTTCAACGGGCAGGTTCCTTTACAGATCAGAAGATCCGGAAGAAATAATAACGAAGGGGTGGCCCTTTCCATGAGCCAATGGTATCCAAAATTAGCAGAATACGATTTTGAAGGCTGGCACGCAGACCCTTACATCGCAAGGGAATTCCATGGTGTCTGGGGTGATTTTGATGTAAAATTGACCTTGGATAAAACCTATATGGTAGGAGGTACGGGCTATTTGCAAAATCCGCAAGACATAGGACATGGCTATGAAGCTCCTGGCAGCAAGGTGAAAAAACAGAAAGGAAAAACCCTTACTTGGCATTTTAAAGCTCCCATGGTCCATGATTTCATGTGGGCCGCAGACCCCGAGTACCTACATGATACCTTACAGGTAGAAAACGGACCTATGCTTCACTTCCTTTACAAGAACAATCCAGAGATCATTGAGAACTGGAAAAACCTTCAGCCTAAGACGGCAGCGGCCATGCAGTTTTTCAATAAGAACATAGGGGCTTACCCCTACGATCAGTATTCCGTTATACAAGGCGGGGATGGCGGCATGGAATACGCTATGAGTACCTTGATTACCGGAGAACGGAAATTTAGTAGCCTTGTCGGTGTGATGGCACATGAGATGGCCCATTCTTGGTTTCAGCACATTCTGGCGACCAATGAAGCCAAGCACGAGTGGATGGATGAGGGTTTTACTTCTTTTATCTCCAGTCTATGTATGAACGAGATAATGGACCAAAACAAGGACAATCCTTTTTTAAACTCCTACAAAGGTTATTTTAATCTAGCGCTATCCGGGAAAGAACAACCGCAAACTACCCATGCAGACCGCTACGCGCTAAATTATGCCTATGGTATATCCGCTTACAGCAAAGGTTCTGTCTTTCTAGCACAGCTCGGTTATCTCATTGGTCAGGATAAACTAATGGAAACCCTTAGAAAATACTATGCCGATTTCAAATTCAAGCACCCGGTGCCAAATGACATCAAGCGTACTGCGGAAAAGGTATCGGGTATGGAACTGGATTGGTACCTTACCGATTGGACCCAAACCACGAATACCATAGACTACGGCATTAAGGAAGTTGTGGCAGATGGGGAAGAAACAAAAATAACCTTGGAACGTATTGGGCTCATGCCTATGCCACAGGACATTTTGGTGGTGTATCATGATGATACCCAGGAAACCTTCTATGCCCCGCTACGGATGATGCGCGGTGAAAAGGACAATCCTTATGCCCCGATCCAAAGAACCGTGTTGCCAGATTGGCCTTGGGCATTCCCGACCTATGAGTTTAGAATCGGCAAGCCGCTCTCTAGTATCAAAGCAATAGTCCTGGACCCATCTCAGCTCATGGCCGATGTGAACATAGATAACAATGTTTGGCAGCTTCAGAAATAAATGATAAAGCAGGCCCACTCGTTCGGTAGAAAAGAAAAGCTAAAAAACAAGGAGCGTATTACGCAATTGTTCGAGGAAGGAAAAACCTTAAAGGCCTACCCCTTAAAACTCATCTATTTAAGTGTTGACGAACAAGAGGTGGCCATAAAAGTGGGCGTTGCCGTTCCTAAAAGAAGTTTTAAAAGTGCGGTAAAACGGAATCGTATCAAAAGACTGATGCGGGAGGCCTATAGGCTCAATAAAGCCATCGTTTTTAACAATACTCAGGGGAACTTTGCGTTTCTATTTTTATACCTTGGGAAAGAAATGCCCTCTTTTGATCAAATAGCGCCGCGAATGGAGCTTCTTTTGAATAAATTTAACGTCCAAAATCATGAAAAAAGCACTACATAAAAAAGTTATAATTCCCGTTATAGCCATCGCCTTTCTCTTTTTTGGAAGTAGTTTTAAAAGCGACTTTTTTGAGATTGCCAAACAAATAGAAATTTTTACTACGCTCTTCAAGGAGCTTAATATGAATTATGTGGATGAGACCAATCCTGCAGAATTAATGGATACTGCCATTAAAAATATGCTCGAAGGTCTGGACCCCTACACTAAATTTTTAAATGAGCAGGACGTTGAGGCCTATCGTATCAACAATGCAGGGGAATACTCGGGTATTGGTGCCTTGGTTCGTTCCTACAAGGACAAGTTGCTGATTATTGAACCTCATGAGGGTTATCCGGCGGATAAGGCGGGCCTAAAAGCAGGAGACCAAATTATCCAGATCGGTGATATTAAAGTGGCCGATTTTGATGACAACGCCAGTGAACTCTTAAAAGGTGCCAACGGCACATCTGTTTCCATTATCTATAAAAGACAAGGAAAACTAAGCAGTACCACTATTGAACGAGAAGGTATAACAGTAGACGCAGTACCTTTCTATAGTATGATCGATGACAAAACAGGCTACATTGTGCTCGCCAAATTTAACGCCAAAGCTTCTTCCCAGACAAAATCTGCCTTGTTGGATTTAAAGGGAAAAGGTGCCGAAAAAATCGTGTTTGATTTGCGTGATAATCCGGGAGGCTTGCTATCAGAGGCCATTAACGTAACCAATCTTTTTGTGCCTAAGGGAGAGCTGGTCGTTACTACAAAATCCAAGGTGAAAAAATTCAACAGAGAATACCGAACCACCAACAAGGCGGTAGATACGGAAATACCCTTGGTCGTTCTTGTAAACGGAAGCAGTGCTTCTGCCAGTGAAATCGTATCCGGTAGTCTTCAAGATCTGGACAGAGCGGTAATCATGGGGGCCAGGAGTTTTGGAAAAGGTCTGGTTCAGCGTCCGTTAAAGCTTACTTACGGAACACAGCTCAAAGTAACCATTTCTAGATATTACACATCTTCTGGACGATGTATCCAAGCGTTGGACTATTGGAACAGGGACGATAACGGACTAGCGGTGCGAAACACGAAATTCAATGACTTTACAACCCGAAATGGCCGCAAGGTACAGGATGGGGGCGGTGTACTTCCAGATGTAGAAGTGGCTGCCGTCAAAACCAATGACCTCACCATGGCATTGCTTCAAAATAATGTAATTTTTGATTACGCCACGGACTATCATTACCAGCATAATCTGAGTGATATATCGGACTTTAAGTTCAGCAACGCTGACTTTAACGATTTTAAAGCCTACGTAAGGAAGAGTGACTTTTCTTTTGAGACCAAAGCGGAAGAGGCGATTAAAAAAGCACTTACAGGAGAAGAAAACGACTTCTTGGGCGCGGAGGTCAAGGATAGTTACAAAACCCTTTTGGCAAATATTGAAAAGGGCAAAATAAACGCCCTGGACAAATTCCAAGGTGAGATACAGAAGAATCTAGAGGATGAAATCGTTAAGCGTTATTTTTATAGAGATGGACTCTACAAATATTACCTGAATAATGATGATGCCATTCTCGCTGCTACAGAGCTACTAAACAATACGAGCAAATACACTGAAATTTTAAACTGATACCGCTTACTACCAAGTATATGCTGGAGGTTCAATACCGTTCATTCTCAGATAGAGATTGGCTTCGGCCACGTACTTAGCAAATTCTTTTGGTCTTGTTTATAGGTTGTGTTTAGCAATGTTATTTTCCACTACGTAGAATCTCCAATAATTTTTTTGGGTCCTGTCGATTATCCCAAAAAGCGCTTATTATAATTGACTCTTCCGTTATTTTGTAATAGATACTGAAATTACCTAATGAGGCCACCCTAATATCATTGAAGTTAGTAGATTTATAGGTTAAAGGTGATTTAGCGATTTGATTTGTACGCTGAGCAACCAATAGAATTAATTTCTTCGAATATATGGGGGACTTATTTCTCTTTGCCCAATATTCAAGAATTCCAACAAATTGAAGGTCAGCTGTTTTTGTCCAGATTACATTGCGTTTAGCCATTCAAGATTCCGTTTGTCCATTTCGTTCTGCGAAATCAGTCTTCCGTTTGCAATGTCATCCTCACTCATTTCCAACATTTGCTTTTGCTCATCCGAAAGTTCAACGATTTCAGTCTCAGATGAACTTGAAGAAATAATCTGATCAAGTGCCTTTAAAAACTCTTTGTTACGTATGGTTAGGATTTTGTCAATTAATCCATTCCGTATTTTATCTACAGTTGCCATTTAATTTCCCTTTATGTAAATATCTTAAAATTTGATGAATTCGCATAATGTTGTACAACTACCAAGTATATGCTGGAGGTTCAATACCCTTCATTCTCAGATAGAGATTGGCTTTGGCCCTATGGTTCGTGAGATGGTCCTGCACGTAGAACAAAGCAAAAGCACGACTTACCGTATTGCCGCTATGGTACATTTTGCAGGTCTCGTCCAGCGTTTCTTGTTCAATAGTACGTACTACATTTTCCGTGTAATCAAATCCTTGTTCCAAAAGAGCTATTATTTCTTTCTTGCTCATTTTACTGGCATCCGGCATATTGGGTTTTACTTCTTGCCCTTGTACGTACCTCCTTGTCAGTAACTCAATCGTATAACCAATATGAACTATTTGCTCGCCAAAGGTTTTACTTTCTCCCGTAGGTTGATAGCCGTACATCTCTTCTGGCATTGCCTGGGCCACCTCTAGACAGTGCGATCTAGCCGCTAACCATACCGGAAGATACATCTTGGTAAAAGCAGTTTTGGGCACTTGCTCCTGCTGCCCCATGACCGTGTGGCAGAGTAAAAGGGCAATGCCACATATCATTAGCTCACCTATTCTTTTCATAATATTGCTTTGATGTTGTTTAAAAGACACAGCGGTCTTCATTCGATTTGATATAGTGCCGACCATAGTTCTTGGCTTTGGGATTCATGCACCTTTCTAGGTTCTTTATTTTAATGTTCCTAAAATCTATAGGCTTACCTGTACTCTGCAATGCAATAAATCCATTTTTTAACAAGGTGCCGTCCTTTTTCATATTAGGGTCGTGCCTTTCTACCACCTCACCACCTATCTGCGGTTGGGTATACTCTAGTACTTTCTTGCCACTTATATAATGGATCACCAATGAATCACCTAAAACTACAAGTTCCGCTTTTACCCAATCATTGCCATAGAAAGTTGCAGAACTGGACCTTATGCAGTGTCTGTCGTCTATTTTTCCTTTAAAAACCACATCGGCACCTGAAGAACACATATTTCCTGTGGGTCGTTCTTTTCCGTCATCCAAGCCTGCCAAAAACTGCATTTCTACCGATATGGGCCAATTCTGTTCCTTAGGCATGGTCCTTGGGTCTTGGGAATGGAACATGACGCCACCGTTCTTCTTCACAAATATGGGAGCCCCAGGATGAACGTCTCCTACAAAGCGGTATTCCATGGACAAGTGAAAATAGGCGTAGGGCTCATCATAATAAAGATGACCAAATCGATCATTAAAGTCAGCCTCATATTCGTCGTAACGCACTTTTATCATACCGTCCTCCGCACGAAAAGTGTTGCCATGATTATCGCCTACCTCATAATGTTGAATGTTGGTCGTCCAGCCAGTTAAGTTTTCTCCGTTAAAAAGTGCTTCTCAATCCTCTTCTACATACAACTTCTTGCTAGACCCAAAACTTAAAAACAGAATGCTCAAAAGCAAACAAGCCAAAATTTTCTTTGTTCTCATGTTCATCAAACTTTAAAATAAATCTTGTGCCTGTCTAAAAAGTAGGTGATATACCAAAAAATGAATAACACCAAAAGGGCATTGATAAGGGCCATCCAATCTGTAGGAACTCCTATGGGGCTCAAAAGCCCCTCTGCCCATATCGCTCCAAAATCCCGAAACCACTGAACGCCTACCGTTTCAGAAAACAGATAGATAAAGATAGCATTGGTGCCAACAACAGAAAAAACAGAAAGCCATTTACCCTTTCGATGCTTCACATCTATCATCCAATAGAAAAAGGCAAGCACCAAAATGGCAAAACCTCCTGAAGCCAAGGAAAAGGATGTGGTTGCTATGCGTTTAACGATAGGTGTTATCTGCAATATGTCCAGTGCAAATCCCAAAACCAGTGCTACCGTACCGAAGACCAAGAACAGCTTTAGTTTTTCTTTTACGGGTCTGTGGGAAAGTAATAGTTGGCCGCATACCACGCCCCATATGGTGTGTGCCGCCGTGGGTATAAAATTAACGAACACCCAATACCCACTGTCTACTTTGCCCATAACCAAAATATCTATAAAAGCGCCAAAACTATCGTGCCCCTGTACGTAAGGTGCTGCCGGATTGTACATTCTGTAAAGCACCTCGGTCAAAACCAATAGCCCTACCGATACCAGTAGTTGTGTTTTCATGGGAAACCTCATCAAGGCATAAGCTATAAGAATGGTGAAAGCCAGTTGCACCAATACGTTCCATAGCTCCCAGACCAAAGCTTGGTTATAGACACAGTGCAATAAGACCCCCAAAACAAAAAAGCAACGCACAGCGCCTGAGAATGTGCAGGGTTACCTTTTTTTGGTTTCCTGCGGCCAGTCTTTTTCGGAGGGAGAAGGGCATGGCCACCCCTACGATGAACATAAAGAACGGTTGTATCAAGTCCCAAAACCGTAGGCCGTTCCAAGGATGGTGATGTAGTTGCAGTGCAATTCCGGAAAATACCGTTCCTTCGGTTACCGTTGAAAAATGCTCATGAAAGCCAGCAGCCTCGGCAATTAACAAGAACATGGTCATTCCCCGAAAAACATCTAAAGAACATAATCGTTTGGATACGTTCTCCGCAAACTGTGACACCCTACTAATGGTTTATTGGTTTCCGCTAAATATACTGATAAATCATTACTTTTAAGCCTTGCCTTAGCAGGCCTTAAATACCTTTAAAATGAAAAATTGTACGCTTATTTTATATCTACTTCTTTTTACGACTATTGTTTTTTCGCAACAAACTAAAAAAGAGGAGCCCATAAAACCCATTCCCAAAGCGGCCTCGTTTATCACGAATCACCAAGGGGTGTTTGGAGGAAAGTCCATTACCTATAAAGCTACTGCCAAAGAAACGTATCTGACCAATGAAAAAGGAGATTCCGTTGCCTCTTTTTGGTCCGTTGCCTATACCCAAAAGGAGCTGAAAAATAGTGTCTCCTTACGTCCTGTCACTTTTGTGTTCAACGGAGGTCCTGGTTCTGCCTCGGTATGGTTACATATGGGGCTTTTTGGTCCAAAATTGGTGTCCGTGGATTCCGAAGCGAAGAAAGATGATGGCGCAGCACCTTACCTTTTGAAGAATAATGAAAACGGACTCTTGGACCTCACCGACCTCGTTTTCATAGACCCTGTGGGAACAGGGTATAGTAGGGTCATTGGTAAGGGTAAAGAAAAAGACTACTGGGGTCTTAAGGAGGATGCCAAATCCGTAACCCAGTTTATCCGCAAATGGATAACGGACAACAAACGATGGATGTCCCCAAAATATATTGCCGGTGAAAGTTTTGGCACTACCAGGGCGGCAGCCGTTGCTAAAGAACTGGAAGGTAACGGCCAAAACATGGCCCTCAACGGTTTGATATTGATTTCACAGGCCTTGGACTATGCGGGCTCTACATCTGACCATTATAATATTACATCCTACCTTACCTACCTCCCCAGTATGGCGGCCACGGCATGGTACCATAAAAAAGCGGGGCAGGGAAAAAGCTTGGAGCAATTTGTTGAAAAAGCACGGCAATTTACATACGATAGCTATGCGGCAGCCCTTTATAAAGGTAATTTGTTATCGAAAACGGAACGGGAAACCATAGCGGATAAGTTGGTGTATTTCACCGGTCTGGACAAGTCCTATATCCTAAAATCTAACCTAAGGATTCTCGTCCCCCGTTTTCAGAAACGATTGTTATACGATGAGGGACTTACCATTGGAAGGTTAGACGGTCGTTTTATGGGAGAAGAATCAGATTTGGTGGCGGATAGGCCCACGCTAGGGGATCCCGCAAGCTATCAGATTGGCGCAGCGTACACTACTGCTTTGAACCACTATTATGCATCCGATTTAAACATAACAATGGACAGGCCCTACCTTACTTCTAACGGAAAAATAGGTCAGAAATGGCGCTGGAGAACGGTTCCGGACGGGAGTTATTGGGAACCTACCCCTGTAAACACCGCTAGTGATTTGGGCGAGGCCATGCGCAGGAACACCGATTTAAAGGTATTGGTCGCGAGTGGATATTACGATTTGATCACTCCGTTTTTTGATGCGGAATACACCTTCTCCAGAAACGGTATTGTCAGTGACCGTGTACAAATGACCTATTACGAAGGAGGTCATATGATGTATACCCATCAGCCAGATTTGGAAAAGCTTGCCAAGGACATCCGAAAATTTTTAACCCGGGACTAATGCGTCTAGCCTCCTTGATATTCCTGGCCTTGTTCTATCTGTATGCGTGTAAGGATTCAGAAAATAGCGCTGCAGTAACAACAAATGAACCAGCTGAAAAAAATACTAAAGCTGAAGGTGTTTCGGTTATGGTGCTAGGAACTGCCCAGGATGCAGGCTCGCCACATATTGCCTGCAAAAAAGATTGTTGCGCCGCTCTTTTCGAAAATAAGAACAGTAGAAGAAAGGTGGTTTCTCTAGGCGTCTTAGATCAGGACAACGAAAAAACCTACCTTTTTGAAGCTACGCCGGATATTACCGCACAGACCAAGGCTCTGAAAACAGCTATGGATGTTTCAAGCCCTGAACTTCCAAACGGTATTTTTTTGACCCATGCACATATTGGGCATTATACAGGCCTTATGTATTTGGGAAAAGAAGCCACGAACGCGGCTCAAATTCCTGTTTTTGCGATGCCCAAAATGAAATCCTATCTGGAAAATAACGGCCCGTGGAGTCAATTGGTCAAAGACGGGAATATTTCAATTAGTCCCTTAACGCATCAAGAGGAAGTGTCCTTGACCCCGCAATTAAAAGTGATTCCCTTTACGGTGCCGCACAGAGATGAGTATTCGGAAACCGTGGGATATAGGATAGTTGGCCCTAACAAAACTGCGTTGTTCATCCCGGATATTAATAAATGGTCTGTATGGGAAACGCCAATAGAAAAACTTATCGCTGAGGTAGACTACGCTTTCTTGGATGCCACTTTTTATGATGGAAAAGAAATCAATACCCGTGACATCGCCGAGATTCCACATCCTTTTGTTATTGAAAGTATGGATTTGTTCCGGTCCCTAAGCCCTTCGGATAAAAAGAAAGTGTTCTTTATCCACTTTAACCACACCAATCCGCTGCTGCGAGAAGACAGTCCGCAAACCAAAGAAGTTTTGCAAAGCGGTTTCCAAGTAGCCCGAAAAGGTATGGTGCTGCCGCTATAGTTTATTCCATGATTTAAAACATTGGCAGCTAGACCTTGCCTTGGTCCTCTATCCTAATTTACCAACTATAAGAAACCTGAGGTTGAACCGCATCAATTTTTGAACAAAGGCGTCTGCGCCAGGCGAACCAAGGCATCATCCTCTTCCCGCAACAGTCTCTTTGTTCTCAAATACCTGTTTTTGTTGTGTGCGTCAAAATTATCAGCCTCGGGGTCCATACTACTAACGCGTACCATATCCGACGCATGAATAAACTCATTGTTTCCTATCCACATTCCTACGTGTACCACTTTCTCTGCGGTAGTATCCGTAGCTTTTCGTCCAAAAAACAATAAATCTCCCCGTTGCAGTGCACTAAAATCCTGAACCGAATCTACGGGCTTTCCGGTATGCACTTGTTGTGAAGCATCGCGTGGAATAACCATGCCATTAAGAAAATACACGGTTTTGGTAAAGCCGCTGCAATCCATTCCTTTGGTAGAGGTACCGCCCCATAAATAGGGTACACCCATGAGCGTTTTAGAAGTAGCCACCAATTTATCGGCATCCGGCACCCTGTCCTTTATCCATCCAAAATAACTTTCGGCTTCATCTAACCGAATCAGGGCAATACGCCCATCAGGATAGGACGCTACAAAATAGCCATCCATTAACTTAACGAATTCAAGTATATTTCCTGCGACCAAATCCGAAATTATTTCCTTCTCGTCTACCGCATTATAGGCATGACCATAGGTTTTGGTATAGACCACCTTGTCCGTAGCTTTCCATTGTGCAAAACGTTCTGCGTTCATTAAGCGAATGCCTCCCCTATCTACCCATGACAGATAATTGTCCGGCGTTTGTATGTAATACCAATCTCCCTGTTTTTTGAGCACTTTTACCGGCGTACCCAAGGTAGCCTGTGTAGCCAATTCCGCCGAATGCTTTGGGTTACTCCGTAAGTTTGCGACCGATATATTGATTACTGCCCTTGTGCTATCTCCCAATTCTTTTGACGGAAGTAGACGGATGCTATCCACGAAGGAAATATTCTTGTCCGTTAGGGTATTGGTAAGTGTTTTTACCGCTCCCGGCAAGTTGCTTTCCCCTTTCAAAATAAACTTATCATTCTTCTTTAGGGCCTCCACGGCGAACAGGGCGACTCTTTTATCTGGAGCGACCTCCCTTTTGATAGCTTCTATATGTTCTTGCGCTACATTGTTTTTTTCTGGTTCCGGATTACATCCAAATAGAAAAATTACCGTTAAGAGCAGTAAGACCGATTTATAGTACATGCCGTAAATTTTTAGTAAAAATAAGTAATAGGCCGTTAGCTACCATTGGTCATAATAATTAGTTTGCGGTAGTGCTGCCTTAAGATGTAATAGGGGATATGAAACCCAATTTAGCTAAATTAGCGTTCCATGAAAAAATTAAAGGTCATAGAGCTTTTTGCGGGTGTTGGGGGTTTTCGGTTGGGTCTGGAACAAACCGGCGGTTACGAGGTGGTATGGAGCAACCAGTGGGAACCCAGCACCAAAACACAGCATGCGTCCATGGTCTATGAAGCTAGGTTCGGGCCCAAAAACCACAGTAATACGTCTATCGAAGAAGTTCCCACGGACAAAATTCCCGATGCGGATTTTCTGGTAGGCGGTTTTCCCTGCCAAGACTACTCCGTGGCCACCACCTTGCAGAACTCCAAAGGACTTTTGGGAAAAAAAGGGGTCTTGTGGTGGAGCATACACCGTATCCTGTCCGAGAAAAAACATCCGCCTAAATACCTCTTTCTGGAAAATGTAGACCGCCTGCTAAAGTCGCCCTCTAGCCAGCGGGGCAGGGATTTTGCCGTAATGCTGCGGAGTTTGGATAGCTTGGGCTATGCGGTAGAGTGGCGGGTTATCAATGCGGCGGACTACGGTATGCCCCAACGTAGAAGACGTGTCTTTCTACTGGGTTACCACAGGACCGGTGTGGTTTATGACCGCCTGCAAGTAACGGACCCCAAAGCATGGCTAAGCTCGGAGGGTACCGTTGCCAGTGCTTTTCCTATTAGTGCAGTTATAGAAAACCAAAAAAGGTTTGCACTAGAGCCGGACTTGGTACAACTTTCAGAGCAGTTCAATGCCGGTGAAAAACTATCCCCTTTCCAAAATTCGGGCATGTGCATCAACGGACAGGTCTTTACCGGTAAAACCTTTCCGGAATTTGATGGGGAACATACCGTACTGGCCGATATCTTAACACGTGACCAAGTGCCACCAGAATTTTATATTGCTCCAGAGGACATTGAAAAATGGGCCTATTTAAAAGGGTCCAAAAAAGAATTGCGTACCGCCAAAAACGGATTCTCTTACAACTACAGCGAAGGGAGTATGCAGTTTCCGGATGCGTTAGACAGGCCATCACGGACCATTATAACGGGAGAGGGGGGTAAAAGCCCTTCACGGTTTAAGCATGTGGTGCAAACGTCAAAGGGATTGCGAAGACTAACCCCTTTGGAACTGGAGCGGTTGAACATGTTTCCGGACCATCACACTTATTTGGAAGGAATTAGTGATGCAAAGCGGGCTTTCTTTATGGGCAATGCCCTTGTGGTAGGGGTCGTGGAACGACTTGGAAAATCGCTCTACGAAAAAATCGGCCAATAGTCTTCATACGATAACAGTCTTTGGCAGGAAACTCAAAACATGGCGTTGAAAAGCACTTTTAAGGCAGATTTAAAAAAGGAACAGCAGTTGTTTCCGCTGCTAGACCGCATGTATACCATACACCTAAAGCATTACCGCTTTAAGCGTATTTCCTCTTACGACTTGCAATTAAAGGGCATTGATGTTGTTTTTACCCATAAGACCACTGGCGAAAAGTATGGCATTGATGAGAAGGCACAGCTAGATTATATTAATGATGACCTACCCACTTTTGCCTTTGAAATCGAATATCAAAAAAAAGAACGGGTAAGGGAGGGTTGGCTTTTTGATACTGCCAAGAAAACCGATTTCTATGCACTGGTCACAGCAATTTACGAGGATAGCCCCAATACCTTTACCTCTTGTAAAATTACTTTGGTGAACCGGAAAAAGTTACTTGCTTTCTTAGCATCCAAAGGCATTACAAGGCAGTCGTTGGACCAAGTAATAAAAAAGCATCCAGGTAAGAGTGCCAAGCAAACACTAGCGCAACTGCATGCTAAAAAGGAAGGCTATCTCTATTTTTCTAATCTGCAAAAAGCGGAAAAGCCCATAAACCTTATCCTAAAACTAGATTTTTTAACGGTCAACGGCATTGCCAAACGATTGGTCTGAACGGTACCCGTTATGTTACATGGTATCTAGCGGACTTTGTACTTTAGATAGGCTACGCGGAGATACCTTGGTATATACCTGTGTGGTCTTTATGCTATTATGCCCTAACAGCTCTTGAATAAAACGCATATCCGCGCCGGCCTCCAATAAATGTGTTGCGTAACTGTGGCGCAGGCCATGAATACCGATTTTTTTATGAATGTTCGCTTTTCTCATAGCAAGTCTAAAAACTTGCTGTAAGCTAGATTTTCCATATGGTCCACCGTATTGCCCTTCGAACAGATACGTTTTGGGTTTAAAGGTTAAATAATACTCGCGCAACTTGGGCAGAATAGATTTTGGCAGGGGTACGTACCTATCTTTTTTACCTTTTGCGCCAACTACATGCACCACCATTCTTTTACTATCTATATGTTCAATTTTTAAATTGACCACTTCAGAAACCCGAAGTCCCATACCGTAACATAGTTGAAGGGCTATTTTATGTTTTAGGTTTTGGGTGACATTAAAAAGTTTTTTTACCTCGGTCTTACTCAGCATTATTGGTAAACTAGCGGCTTTTTTAGGGCGGGGTATATCAAAGAACATCTTTGGTCTGTGCAACACCTGTTCAAAATAGAACTTTACAGCGTTGATTTTACCGTTAAGCTTGCGTTCTCCCATTTTTTCTACACGGATACAGTATAAAAAATAATCCTTAAGCCGCTTAGGGTTCAAGTCCTGGACCGGATAATCGTCTAAAAGTTTGAGCAAATGGTAAAACTCCGCCAAATAAATGGTAATGGTGCTCTTACTATAGTCCTTGAGCATTAACTGCTCGTTTAGCGCACGGTACGCATCTTGGTTTACCGGGTGTATACTAAGGGCTTTACCTAGGACTGTATTTTTTTCTTGCATTTGCAATTCCCTTCTTACCGCTGGCAGATCGGGTAGGTACCATGATTTTTTACTAGCGCTCCATCTGGCAGATGGAAAGCGTTTTTTTAAAGCCTGTTTTAAGGCATTGTCGAAAGCAAATTGAACTAAGATTACGTTTTTACCCTTGTGTTCATATGTTTGGTATATATAGTTGGATAATATCATACGTTCATTTTATATAAATCGTGCATTAAATATACATAATAACTTATACAAAATGCATGTACGTTTATTTAATATTAAACTATTATTTACGGGCTATTTGATATATTTTGTACCTTTTGGGAAATTATTAGATATACAGACTTATAAACGAGTTGCTGTGCAATAACTTCTCTTTACAAAGGTCATCGTTCTTTTGCTAAGGTGGTTTTAAGGAGAAGGTAAAAAAGGATGGTGGACCCTGGTGTTCCAGGGGGCCAAGTTTTTCGATGAATCGTATGAGAGTTACACTGTGGAAGAGAAGTGACTCCGTAAATACGGCGCATATGCCATTTGAAGGCTTCAAGGCAATGCGTTATATTTACTGCACACAACAGGAGTATTCATACAATACGGCTAACGCCGAACTGAACAAATACTCCAACCGTTGTGGGTAATTAGAGCAGCAATCGCAGAATCTTAATGAGTCGAAATAGAAATAGAAATAGAAGAAGAAAGAATAAACGAAAGCAGCTAAGGAAAAAGGCGAACACAAATTCAATGTCTAAATCTAAAATCCTTCCATTATTAGAATTACCTCTTTTTGCATTTTTCAATAAAGAACCATATAAATCTAAATGGTTTGGTCTCCTTCCAGAAGTAATTAATATTCAAGGGGAATGGATTGACAAACATCAAACTCTAATTAAGTGTTCAGACGATGTTAGACCATTTCTAACTAACATGGTGAATTTATACAAAACTGCTCTAGTAATTGCGGGAAATAACAGAGCCTATTTTTCGCTATATTCACTCCGAGCAATTTTGGAAAGAGTCTCACTAATTTGGACTTTGCATTCTACATCTCCACACGGAATTGAAGATTTAATTACAGAGTTAAGTTCAAATAACCTAAATACTAGAAAAGGTGCAACTCAAAAGTTTACTGAATTTGCAAACTCAATGGACAGTGAATTTGAACTATTCTATGATATGATTAGTCAATATTTTGCTCACGCTAGCAAACTAGATGGAATAATTATTGAAAACAATAGCGATAAAGACAAGCTTTTAAATATGCGAGCAAAAGCGCTTCCTCTTATATTTTTATTCGAAGCAGGGCATAGAATAAAAGTTTTATTTGAATCGTTACTGACTGAACAAGCTATACCTTTTAGTCCTCCGGTTGGAGGTAATGTAAAAGAAGGGTTCAAATTTGATTTGATAAAATTTGTCCGTCTTTGTTCATATGTTACCTGCGAAAAACATACACCAAAAAAAGGTGTTCCTATTTCAACTTTATTTAAAAACATAAAAGAAATTAAAGGTACAATAGGTATAAACTCTGTATATCGAGGAGGCATGGAGTTAGTAAGGTTCGGAAAACCAGAAGAAATCCCTGAACCAAAAGAAATTGCTGATTTTGGTTGGTACGGAATTGGTAGAAATCATGACGACAAAATCAATGTTAAATGTATAAAGAAAGATACCAAAGGAGAAGTTTATCGTCTTTCTTGGCCAAAATCAATAGAATTAGATAGTAGTGGAATTGCTTTTGTTGCTGCTCAAGCTAATGGTGAAACCATAGATTTCTTTGACTATATGAAAGAATTTATAAAAATAATTGAATTAAATTCTGAAAAATAACTACCCATACACCAACCGTTCTAAGTAATTTGAATGAAAACAGAATTAGTACACTTAAGTGATAAGGATTTAGTTGTATTCCTTGATTCAAAACCATCTGAATCAATTGATGTGACTAAAGACTTATGTTTAAGTTTTACAGGAATTGTTGCTGAAATAAAAGGTGAATTCAAATACAAACAGTACAAAAAAACCAGAAGGAAAAGAAAAATTCAAAGTGTAATAAAGTTAACTAATGAAATAAAGAATAACTTAATTGACATTTATTCAGTTTCAATAATTGGAAAAATGAAAGGCAATTTTGTTCACTGGGCTTGTAACTCAATAAATGTTGCTAGACCAAAAATTGGTGCTGAATGGGAACTGGTTGATAAACAGCCTAAAAAATTTATCTGGAAAGATTACACATTTGATTTGAAACATGCCCTAGGACTCAGTGTATATGCGAATATGCTTGCCCTAATAGGACTCCGCTTCTGCAATTTCGCTAAAAAACAAGGTGGAAATGAAAGAATAATATTTGCACTTGATTTTCTTCCCGGAAATACAGAAGAAAGTATGCAATTAATGAACCAAATAGCTGATAATTCCAACATCGCTACTATGTGGGAAAATAATCTCAAATATGGCTTCGAATTTCACATCGCCAATCTCGCAGATTATAGTGAAGATTTGAAAAGTTTCAAGGATGCTAAAGAACATCCACATTTTATTTTAGCAGATTGGTTATCCGTTGCAACTATCGCAAAGGTAAATCCTGAACAATTAAAAGAAGAAAGTAATTTTAGTGATGAAGACATTGCTCTTTTTGTAGAATTATACGACACCCTGAAAAATAGTGGAAAAATCGAATTAATTGATGTTGATGATGAGGAATATATGAGTAAAGTAAAAAAGTTTCAGCAGCAGAAACAATAAACTACCCACAACAACGTGTATAATTCATTGCGTCTGATTTTCCTTTCGGAAAACCATTGCTGCTGAATAATGGGTTTCTCTTTATTTGCTATCTTAGGTCTCACGCAACGAAATCATACACAAACACGTTGGCGTTAATTTTGAAAAAATGGAAAACAAGACAACAAAATTCATTTTAAAAACCATTCTACTTTTCCCAATCGGATTTGGTTTTTGGGCCCTCATAAACGGATTTGACCTGAATAATTGGGTCGTACCAGTAATTGCTGGATTTGTCGGCTCGTTTGGAATCGTGTTTTGGCAACTATTCGATTATGAAAAGTATAACGAAATTGAGTACGTGGACTTTTTGGAATCAAGACATTCTATAATGGTAGAGAACAGTAACGAAAACTGGAATAAAATAAATGAATTGATTAAAAATCCATTTGCGAAACTAAAAATTCTTGATAGAACAGAGAATACTTTGAAAATTCAAATCGAGCGAAAATTTCTGGATTCAATACTCACAGTAAACAAAACTCAAAACTATATCGTAATGGAAATCGAGAAAAATATCCTTGGTTTTTTACCAGATAACGCAGAAAATTATCGGACACTAAAAAAGCTTGCAAAAGGACTGAAAACATCCAACAACCAAATAAACAAAACCCTTTTGGACAGGAATCGAGCGTAACCGTTGCACAGATGGACTTTTCACTCAAATGAAACAAAAAAGCGAAATGCAAGAGAATCGGCTTACTCGAACGAAAAAAACTAACGCCAACAAAACCTAAACGTAATGCGGACTTCAGGGCAAAACCGAAGGGTCTGTCTATATTTATGAAGTCGCTAAATCTTTGGGATTTAGCTTTGGACAAAAAAAGAAAAAGCAAAACCAAAAGCTTTAGCTTTGTGCGCAGACGCAAACGAAAAGTTTCCTTACCACCGCACTACGCTTAGCCCAACCGTTAGCTACAAGGCAGAAAACAAAACTCATAAAATCATTAATGAACAAAGAAAGAGCAACAACATATAGTCTTCTAGCCCATATCAGAAACACAGGGACTTTGGCCAAAGGACCAATTGATATTTTTATTCCGTTAGTAAAAAGAGCTTTATCATATATGAACTCTAAGGGAATTCATAAAGGTAAAAGCATACTCGAAATCAAAAATGTAACGGATGAACTTTATGGACTTGACTTCCCTGTTCCGGCATTAAAAAAAATACTCGATGCTATATGTGCCGAAGTAAATGATGAAGATACAACTCGTTTCGTTCTTCATAAAGACCTTTCCTTTAGTGTTAACGAGTACACTTTTGATGAATTTGATGAAGTATTAGAAGAACAGGAACAAGACATTGAAGAATTAGAGAAACTCTTTGAACAATTTTGTAAAAATTCTGATTTAGAGATAAATAATAGTGAATCTATATTCAATTTCATTGAAAAGAACAAGTTTAATCTTTCCAAATATCTCTCTCACAGCCAAGACAATAATGGAGAAGATTTTACAGCCGAGGCACAGTTTATAGATTTCTTCAAGCGAATTCCCCAAGTCTACGAGAAAATTAAGAATATATATTTAGGTTCAATTATTTCTGGTTACATAGAATACGCGCCTGACGAAGCTAAACGTGAAGTAACATTATTACTAGACACTAATTTTATTGTTGGCTTACTAGACTTAAATACACCTGAATCAACTCACACTTGTAGAACCTTAATAAAAATAGCAAAACAACAAGGGTTCAAAGTTATGGTACTAATAGATACCATTAACGAAACAACCAACCTGCTAGAGAAAAAAGCAGAGTATTTTGACAAATCATTTCTACAGAAAAAGGTAAATACGGAAGACGTTTACAATGCTTGTGAAAGACGCAATCTCTCTAAAGCCGACCTAGAAAGAATTGCAGATAATGTTGAAGCATCACTTAAAGAATTTGGTATTTCAACAATTCCATATACTGAGAAATTGAAGAATGAAGCAAAGTTTACTGATGATTACAAAAACCTTTTAGAATATAGGTCAGCAAAAATTGCAGCACTTCACGATGCTATGGCTGTACTTTTCATAAGGAAAGAACGAAAGAATAAGAGAATTAAAGATTTCGATAAAGTTAATGCTTGGTTTGTTAATAATACTGCGACTTTAGAAGGCGAAAATTTTCATTTAAGAGAAGGTTTTCAGCCTGAAACCATAAAGGCGGACGACTTACTAAACATTCTTTGGTTAAGTAATCCTCAAATAACCAATTCGATTGATGGAGAAGACTTAGCTGAAATTGGGCTTACTTCTACAATTGCTCTTACCTTGAGTCAAAATCTTCCAAAAGCGAAGATTCTAAGGGAGCTAGATGACAATATTCATAAGTATGCAGAAGAAAAAATCAGCGATGAAGACATTGTTCGTGTGGCAACTAGAATTACAAACAAACAACTAAAAGATATTGAATCCCTAAACTTGCTTGCAGAACAGAATAAAGAAGAGTTCATAAAGCGATTAGAGGACGAGGCGAGAAAACAAAAGGAGATTGAAGAATCAAGAATTAAAAACTTAGAAAAGGTTTTTAATAATTTATCATTAAGAACTGATAATCTTGAAAAAAGTAAGAAAGAGTATGATGATAAAAGTAAGTCAATTGATTCGATAATAGCAGAAAAAACTTCCCAGGCAGATAAATTAAAAAATCAATTGTTTGACGAAAAAAACGAGACAAGACGAATAAAAAGAGAGGCTTGGATTGTTAATGAGGTTAAAAAATGGCGTAGAAAAAGTTGGATACTATTTTTCATTAGCCTTGTAATATTTGTATGTATTGGAATTTTCCTATTATATCAATCAAATTGGGATATTGATGGAGCGATACAAAGGTTTAAGAATTGGCAATCTGACTTTATAATTGGAAATATTCTTTCCATTTTGTCCTTTATATTTATCGCCATAGTGCTGTACCTAATTAAAGACAAATACTGGAATCACAGTAATGTAAAGAGTTTTAAGTCTGAATTAAATGTACCTGATGAATTAAAAGAACTAAAAAAGCCCAGTAGCTAACAATGTATAAAAATAATAGCGGTTTAATCGCTAAAATCAAAGTAAGTGAATATAAAAAAAATCTGTGTTAAACTGAAAAGTTAGCGCGTGTAAATCCGCTACTATTCTTATACTAGACCGTCAGACTGTCTCAAAACCCCGAATTATTTCGACTTGATCTTGTGGGATTCATTTTTTGATCCGATCTTTATGTCATGGACTATCGACATAAACAATCCCGCACCCAACTTACCCTCTACACCACTTGTCTGGAGGATATGATCTCCGATGAGAATTCCGTAAGGATTATAGACAA